>JACPUY010000077.1 GCA_016192025.1 Pseudogulbenkiania sp.
CATCGGCAGCGGCAGGTCGACTGCATCGTTGTTCCAGTACAAGAGGTCGAACGGTGCCGGCGTCTTGCCCAGCAGGTAGTTGTTGACCACGTAGTTCCAGACCAGGTCGTTGGCGCGCAACGCCGCAAAAGTACGGCCCAGCTCCTTGCCGCTGATGATGCCGCCGGCAGCCAACTTCTGTTCGCGGCCCCGGACCACGTTTTCGTCGATGAACACCTTGATCTCGCCCGGGTCGGTGTGGTCGAGCAGTGAGGTCATGAACGTGGCCGAATCGATCCAGTTCATGCCCTTGGCCTGCATGACGCACAGGGCCGTGGTGAGGATGACGCCACCGATACAGAAACCGAGCGCATTCATCGACGGCTGCCGGGTGATCTTCTTGACCACTTCGGCGGCGGTGATCACGCCTTTTTCTATATAGGTTTCCCAAGTGAACTGCTTCATTTCCGGGGTGGCCGAGCGCCAGGAGATCAGGAACACGCGGTAACCCTGGGCCACGAAGTGGCGCACCATCGAATTGTCCGGCTGCAAGTCCATCAGATAGTACTTGTTGATGCAGGGGGGGACGATCAGCAGCGGTTTTTCATACACCTGGCCAGTGGTCGGGGTGTACTGGATCAATTCGATCAGCTCGTTGCGGAACACCACTTCGCCGGGGGTGGTCACGATGTTGACGCCGATCTCGAACTGGCTCTCGTCGGACATCGAGATGTGGCCCTTCTTGAGGTCCTCCATCATGTTCTTCATGCCTTCGGACAGGCTCTCACCCTTGGTCTCGATGGCGCGCTTGATCACCTCGGGGTTGGTCAGCATGAAGTTGGTCGGCGCCATGGCGTCGATGTATTGCTTGGTGATGAACGACAGCTTGTCTTTGGCGTCCGGATCCAGCTGGGCCTGATCGACCAGTTCGGTCATCCACTTGGACGTGGTCAGATAGCTTTGCTTGAGCAGACTGTAGAATGGGTGGTCATTCCACCCTGGCGCCGCAAAACGGCGGTCAGTCACGGGCGGTGCCGCTTCAGTGGGGGTTGAGTTGCTTTGGCCGAGGAATTTCATCCAGAGCCCCATTTGCTGCTGGTACAGTTGGCTCTGCATGGCGAACAGCTGGTTGGCATTGTTCATCATGCTGGCCCACGGGCTGCCCGCCGCGTCAGCGGGGTTTTCCACGGGCGATCCCAGCGTCAGCGAATTGACGAACTGCTGCATCCACTGTTGATTGGCCTCGGAAAGGCCAGCGAAAAATTTCTCAAGCGAGACGGGGGCTTCCTGGCTCAATGTACTCTCCTTGCTCGTTCTTTTGGGGCCGTCCGCATACCGATCAGCTTGTCCTGTCGCACGGCCCCCTTGGGGGTGTTGCTTTGTTTGGCAAACTCTAACAGTGGTAAATGACAATTTCACACGAAATAGACATTCACGCCAGAGGTTTTGTTGCAGAACAGCAAATGTTGCGTTGCAGCAAAACTATATATGACGATGTGGTCGTTGTCACGCGCAATCTGCCGTTGGCATCTCTTGCATGTTCGCTGGGGGGAGGTGGGGTTCGGCGCTATAGTTGAGGACTGCCGGTACCCGGCAGGCGGTCGCTGAAGTTAACGATGAGGAGAGAGTGCATGGCGGTAGTTCAACTGAATGGGCAAAACGTTACCGTTGCCAATGTGTTTTGCATCGGTCGCAATTACGCGGCGCATGCGGCGGAACTGGGCAACGCCGTAGAGGCCGAACCGCTGGTTTTCCTGAAGCCGACGTCGTCCCTGATTGCCGAGGGCGAACCCTTGCGTTTGCCGGCGTATTCCAGTGACGTCCATCACGAATGCGAACTGGTGCTGTTGATCGGCAAGGGCGGCAATGACATTGCCCCGTCGGAGGCTTTGCAGCACGTGGCCGGTTACGCCATCGGTCTCGACATGACGGCACGCGATGTGCAAGGCGTGGCCAAGCAGAAGGGGCTTCCCTGGACCAAGGCCAAAGGGTTCCGTGGTGCGGCAACGGTGTCGGCGTTTGTTCCTGCCGAGCGGGTGAGCGATCCGGATCAGTTGGTTTTCTCGCTGAAGGTGAACGGCGAGGCACGCCAGCAGGGCGATACCCGCCTGATGCTGTTCCCTGTGCCGGCCATCATCCATTATCTGTCGACGGTCTATGGTCTGAGCGCCGGCGATCTGATCTATACCGGTACGCCGGAAGGGGTGGCGGCGGTCAAGCCGGGCGATCGTCTGCACCTGGAGTTGCAGGGACTGGTGTCGGCAGAGTGGAGTGTAGCGGGATGAGTCGTCAGCACAGCCCGGCCGATGAAGGCGATGGAAAGGTTCGGCTCGATAAATGGTTGTGGGTGGCACGCTTTTACAAGACCCGGCAACTGGCGCACGAGGCGCTGGAACTGGGGCGGGTGACAGTGGGCGGCGAGCGGGTCAAGGCGTCGCGCGTGGTCAAGGTGGGAGATGAGCTGCACCTGAGGATCAACCAGCTGGACTACGACATCGAGGTGCTGGCCTTGTCGTCGCAACGCCGCTCGGCCAGTGAGGCGCAGTTGCTGTATGCGGAAAGCGAGGCGTCGAGGCTGGCCAGAGAGGAAAAGCAGGCCCTGCTCCAGGCCGGACGGGCATCGTTCCCTCACGGCGCCGGCCGCCCGACCAAGAAGGATCGTCGTGAGATTCAGCGTTTCAAGGACGGGACGTGAGTTCAGGGTGGCTCAGGTTTGCCTTCGGCACCTGACCACGTTGGTCGAAGGCTGGGTGCAAGTCGTCGACGCTGTCAAAGCGGTGTCGGTGCCGGTAGCAGCATCACCAGTTTCAAGTCGCGCCGTGTGGCGGGGTAGAACGTTATCTGCTCGTATACCAGTCGCCCTTGTTGGGGGTGCAGAAACACCCGTGCGCCGCCCTCCCGTCCCGTGACCTCGTAGTCTTGCCAGAACGCGGCAAATTCGGCGCTGGCCTGGCACAGCTCGGTAATCAATGGCTGCATTTCCACGTCGTCCACGCTGCGGCCGCAGTCGGCGCGAAACTCGGCGACCAACCGTTTCGCCCGGTACGACCAATTGTCGATCAGCTCCCGGGCTTGCGGGGACAGGAAGGTGAAGCGCAGCAGGTTGTGCGGCAATGCAGTCTTTTTCGCATCGAGCCAGCCACGGAATAACTGCTGTGCCGCCGGGTTCCAGGCGCGGGCATTCCATTGGCGATCCAGCACGTACGCCGGCGCGGTGATGTGCGCCACACTGGCCACGATGGCGTCCGCCGCGCTGGAGTCGTTCTGGTCGCCGGCCAAATCCAGCTTGCCCGCCAGGGTAAACAGATAATGGCGCTCCGCCGCGGTCAACTGCAGCACCTCGGCCAGCCGCGCCAGCACGTCCGTCGAGGCCGACACTGGTCGGCCCTGTTCCAGCCAGGTAATCCAGGTAGGGCTTACCGCGCAGAGTTGCGCCAGTTCTTCGCGCCGCAAACCGGGCGTCCGGCGGCGGCCGGTGGTGCGCAGGCCGGCTTCTTCGGGCTGCAAGCGTTCGCGATGTTTGCGGATGAACTGACCCAGGTTGTGTGGAGGCATGGCGGCAGAGGATATAAAAGGCTGGTAGGTTTTTATACTAGGATAAATCAAGGTCTTGTTCCAGTATTCAGTGCTTCTTATTCTGATGGCTCTGGGGTGGTCGCTGGCGTTTTCCATGGCGGCAAATCGGTGCTTCAGCGGGTGAGGCCGCCGGGCAGCAGGTTGTCTGTATGGGTTCGTCATGAATGCGGCAGGCCTTGCGCCGCCGGGGTGTCTTCCAGCGTCCCAACCACTTTCAAACAGGCGTTTTTGCATTGAGGCAAGGTTTGCTTGAATCAGGGGTGAACGCTATGCCAGAATGGACTTTACGCTATTTCAGCCATCGTTAGATTTCGACAAGATAAGACAAGAGACATGACCGCGCAGACCCTTTACGACAAGCTCTGGTCCAGCCACGTAGTGACTGAGGAAGCCGACGGCACCGTGCTTCTTTATATCGATCGGCATCTGGTACACGAGGTAACCAGCCCGCAGGCTTTTGAAGGTCTGAAACTGGCGGGCCGCAAACCGTGGCGGGTGTCGTCCATCGTGGCGACTGCCGACCACAATACCCCGACCGATCATTGGGAGCTGGGTATCCTCGATCCGATCTCGCGCCAGCAGGTGGAAACGCTGGACGCCAACATCAAGGAATTCGGCGCGCTGGCCTACTTCCC
>JACPUY010000078.1 GCA_016192025.1 Pseudogulbenkiania sp.
ATCACCGCCGTGTTCGCGGGCGACCGCAAGAACGACCTCAACCCGCACGAGCCGATCTCCAGCGAAGCCCACGCCTTTCTCAAGGCCGAGGTGAATCGCGTCTACGGCCTGTTCGTCGAGACGGTGGCCCGCAACCGGGGCATCGCGCCGTCCGCCGTGCGCGACACCGAGGCCGGACTGTTCTTTGGGCAAGCCGCCGTTGCCATCGGGCTGGCCGACGCCATCGGCACCTTCGACGACGCCCTCGCCCAGCTCTGCGAATCCGTTTCCCCACTCCCGAATTTGGCGGCAAGCCACTCGGGTCTTTGTCGCAACCTCCAGATGGAGTCTTTCATGAATGATCGAACCGACCCCGCTGCTCCTGATCGGCTTGCTGCTGATCCTGCTGGCAGTCCTTCTCAACCGGCGACAGCCACCGCTTTTGACCTGGCCGACGCCGTCGAAATCGCCCAGACCTGCACCCTGGCCGGGCGAGCCGACCTGATCGCGGGCTTCCTCGAGGCCCAGGCCTCGCCCGCCAAGGTGCGCAGCCAACTCCTGGCCGCGCAGGCCGAAGCCAGCCCCGAGATCGTCAGCCGCATCGCCCCCGACGCCGCTGCCTCCACCACCGCCAGCAACCCGCTGCTCGATGCCGCGAAGCAGCTCGCGGCCAAGTCCGCATCGCTGAAGAAGGAGATCTGAGATGCCTACCGTGTTCACCGAATCGATGAACTTGGGCGACCTGCTCAAGTACGAGGCCCCGAACCTTTACTCGCGCGACCGCGTCACGGTGGCCGCTGGCCAGACCCTGCCGCTCGGCGCGGTCGTCGGAATGGTCACCGCGACGGCCAAGGTCAAGCAGATCGACCCTTCGGCCACTGATGGCAGCCAGGTCGCCGCCGGCGTGCTGATGCAGGCCTGCGACGCGGCGCTTGCCGAACGCCCTGACGGCCTGATGGTGGCGCGTCACGCCATTGTCTCCGACCACGCGCTCTCGTGGCCCACCGGCATCACCACCGCCGAGCAGCAGGCCGCCATTGCCCAGCTGAAGGCGCTGGGTGTCCTCGTCCGCCAGGGAGTCTGACCATGCAGAACATCTTCGAAAACCCCGCCTTCTCGATGTCGGCGCTGACCGCCGCCATCAATTTCCTGCCCAACAACTACGACCGCCTCGGCGCGATGGGCCTGTTCGTCGACAAGCCGCAACGTTTCCGCTCGGTGATCGTCGAGGAGCAGAACGGCGTGCTCACGCTGCTGCCGACGATGCCCCCAGGCTCGCCGGGCACCGTGGGCGTGCGTGGCAAGCGCAAGGTGCGGTCGTTCACCATCCCCCACATCCCGCACGACGACGTGATTCTGCCCGAGGAGGTCCAGGGCATCCGCGCCTTCGGTTCAGAGACGGAGTTGCAGACCGTGGCGGGCGTGATGGCGCAGCACCTGCAGACGATGCGCAACAAGCACGCGATCACGCTGGAGCATCTGCGCTTCGGTGCGCTCAAGGGCCAGATCCTTGATGCGGACGGCAGCGTCATCTACGACCTCTACAACGAGTTCGAGATCACGCCCAAGACCTTCACCTTCAACATCTCCAATCCGGCCAATGGCTGGGACGTGAAGAAGGGTTGCCTGGACGTGATTCGCTACGTCGAAGACAACCTGCAGGGCGAGCGGATGACCGGCCTGCACGCCTTCGTCGGCGAGGACTTCTTCGACGCGCTCACCGGGCACGACGAGGTCAAGGCTGCCTACGACCGCTGGCAGGATGGACAGGCGCTGCGCACGGATCTGCGCGCAGGCTTCACGTTCGCCGGGATCACCTTCGAGGAGCATCGTGGCCGCGCGGTGGCTCCGGGCAGTGCTGTGCGCCGCTTCATCGAACCCGACGAGGGCCACATCCTGCCGCTGGGCACGATGGATACCTTCGCTACCTATTACGCCCCTGCCGACTTCAACGAGACGGCGAACACTGTGGCCTTGCCGCTGTACGCCAAGCAGGAGCCGCGCAAGTTCGACCGGGGCACCGATCTGCACACGCAGGCCAATCCGCTGCCGCTGTGCCACCGCCCGGCACTGCTGGTCAAGCTGGTGATGGCCTGATGGGCCTGATCGAACAACTCTACGAGGCGGCGGATCGGGCCGGTCTGCTGGTGATCGCCGAGGTCGCCGGCAGAAGCATTGCGGTGGACTTCTCGGCTGCCGACGAGTCGGTGCTCGACGGACTGGTGCGGGCTGCGGACTACACGATTCGTTTTCCCGCGTCCGCGCTGCCGGAACTTGCCACCGGCCACACGCTTTCCATTGCCGGCGTCACCTACCAGGTGCGCGATGTCCGCAGCATCGGTGATGGCAGCGAGCGCCGCGCCGACCTCTCCCGTCTCTGAGGACTCCAACCCATGAACTCTATCCGCGAGCGCATCTTGCGCGAGGTCGTTGCACGTCTGTCGGACGCCGTCGCGCCTGTGCCGGTGCTGCGCCATCCAACCCTACCCATCACCCGCGAAGCCAGCCCCGCGCTGCTCCTCTTCGCCGAGAGCGACAGCATCACCGCCCACGCGAATCACCTGGTGGATCGATCCCTCACCCTGCGCCTTACGGTAGCGACGCGTGGCGAGGACGCCTTCGACCAGGCCGATCAGACGCTGGTGGCGGCCCACCAAGCGCTGATGCGCGACCCGAGCGTCGGCGGCCTCGCCCTCCTGCTCAACGAAATCGACTGCGAATGGGACGCCGAGGACGCCGATGCCGGCGCCGTTGCCATGCCAGCGCGATACGAAGTGCGCTACCGCACGTACGCCCTTGACCTGACCAAGAACGGATGACTTTCCATGCTCATTGAACTGCTCAAACCGCACACGCACGCCGGTGTGCTCCACGCCCCGGGCACCCACCTTGGGATCGACGAGGCCACCGCACGCTGGCTGATCGAACGCGGCGTCGCCAAACCTACCGAGGCGCCCGATGAGCCGGGCGTCAAACCGCAACCCACCGCACGCAAGGGAGACTGACCATGCCGTATTTCTCTGGACAAGGCCGTGTCTATATCGGCGCCCGCGACGCCGCCGGCAACCCGCAAGGGCTGAATTTCGTCGGCAACGTGCCCGAACTCAAGGTCTCGCTGTCGGTGGAAACGCTGGAGCATCAGGAGTCGACCAGCGGCCAGCGCCTGACCGACCTGCAACTGATCAAGACCAAGAAGGGCGAGTTCGCCTGCACGCTGGAGGAACTGATCGCGGTGAACCTGTCGCTCGCGCTCTACGGCACGACTGTCGAGCAGACCAGCGGCACGGTTACCAGCGAGGCGTTGCCGAACCCGGTCACGGCCGGAAGCCTCTACCTGCTGGCCAAGCAGAACGTCTCCTCGGTGGTGGTCAAGGACTCCTCGGCCACGCCCAAGACGCTGCCGGCCGTGCAGTACAGCCTCAACGCCAAGCACGGCTCGCTGTCGATCACCGATAAGACCACGGGCGGCCCCTTTGTGGAGCCGTTCAAGGCCGACTACGCCTATGGTGCGGCCCAATCGACGGCGCTGTTCACCCAGCCGCTGCCCGAGCGCTGGGTACGTTTCGAGGGGTTGAACACCGCCGACAGCAACCGCGAAGTGGTGATCGACCTGTACCGCGTGGCGATCAATCCGGCCAAGGAGCTCTCGATCATCACCGAGGAGTTGCTCAAGTTCGAGCTCTCCGGACAGGTGTTGGCCGACACGCTCAAGCCAGCTGGCGGCGATCTCGGCCAGTTCGGCCGCATCGTGCTGTTGTAAGGAGCCGTCATGACCCATTCCGATCTCGATGTGCTCGTGCCGCAGGCTCAGATACTGGAGCTGGCCGGGCAACGCCTGACCATCAGCCCGCTGGTCGTTGGCGAACTGCCGGCGATGCTGAAGGCCGTGCGGCCTTTTGCCGAGCAGCTGACTGGCGAACCGGACTGGCTCGCCTTGCTCTGTGACCAAGGCGACGCCTTGCTGGCTGCGCTGGCGCTAACCAGTCGTCAGCCGCGCGACTGGGTGGACGCCTTGGCGCTGGACGATGCGATCACGCTGGTTGCAGCTGTGTTCGAGGTGAACGCCGATTTTTTCGTTCGCCGGGTCGCGCCGAAGGTCGGCGATCTGGCGCAGAGCCTGAACGGCCGACTGGCTGGATCGACGCCGTCGCCCGCCTGATCCGCAGCGGTCACTGCTACCCGGACATCCTGGGATACACGCTGGCCCAAGTGAATACCTTCCTGGCGGCCGACGGCCGTCTCGAATACGAGCGCCTATCCACCCAGTTGGCGGTCATGACTGCCGCCGCCCAAGGTAGCCACGACGGCATCCGTCAGTTGCAGGCCGAACTCCATCAGGCAATGCGCGATGAAGATCGATCTGGTCGCTGAGGGCCTGCTGGACCGGCGGCGTTTCAACGCCTGGCAGGCCGATACCCACAAAGCGATCCATTCCGCCGTCGCCCGCGCGATGCGGGACTCCGGCAAGGACATGGCCGAGCGGGTTCGCGGCGACATGCGCGCCAGTTTCAAGGTTGCAAGTCCCAAGTTCCTGCGCTCGATGCACGCCAAGGTGTTCGACCGCAAAACCAATGAGTTCCCGGCCCTCTACCTCGGCTCGAAGGTGCCGTGGCTGGGCATCCACGAGCAAGGCGGAACGATCCGGGGGCGGATACTGATCCCGCTGTTGCCGCAACACCGGCGCATCGGGCGCAAGGCCTTCGCGCGGGTGATCGATGCGCTGATGCGATCCGGTAACGCCTGGTTCGTCGAGAAGAACGGCCAGCAGATTCTGATGGCCGAGAACCTCGCCGAGAACGCCCAGCCGCTCACGCGCTTTCGCCGCGCCGAGCGCGAACGCAGCGGCGCAAGGCGCCTGCGACGCGGTCAGGAGATTCCCATCGCCGTGCTGTTACGGCGCGTGAGCTTGAAAAAACGTTTCGACCTCAACCGTGCGGTGCGGGTCGAGCTTCCCCGCCTGTCGGCGGCCATCCGCAAGGCAATGTCGAAGGTTTGAACGATGGCGAACAACCGCGCCCAGATCCTCATCACCGCAGTTGATGAGACGCGACGGGCCTTCCAGTCGATCAATGGCAGTCTGTCGCAACTGCGCGACCAAGCCGGTCAGGTCGGCGCCGTCCTGTCCCGCATCGGTGGGGCTATCGGGGTCGGGCTGGGCGTGCGCGAACTGGTGGAAGTTGCCGACCAGTACAAGAACCTGCAGGCCCGGCTCAAGCTCGCTGTCGCCTCCCAGGAGGAGTTCAACCGTGCGGATGCGGCCCTCTTCGAAATCGCGCAGCGCAACCGCGCTCCAATGGCAGAGACTGTCACGCTCTATGCGCGGCTGGCACCGTCGGTGCAGGCATTGGGTCGTTCGCAGGCGGACGTGCTGGCGGCCACCGATGCCATCGGCCAGGCGGTGTCGCTTTCCGGCGCCTCCAGCGAGGCGGCAGCCGGCGCCCTGCTGCAGTTGGGGCAGGCCTTCGCCTCGGGACAATTGCGCGGCGAGGAGTTCAATTCCGTCATCGAGCAGACGCCGCGTCTGGCGCAGGCCATCGCCGACGGGATGGGTGTGCCGCTGGGCTCGCTGCGGGCCCTGGCACAGGAAGGCAAGATCACCTCGGCAGCGGTGCTCGATGCCTTGCTCAAGCAGCGTGGGCGCCTCGCCGAGGAATACGCGAGCCTGCCCGATACGGTCTCGGGCGCGCTCACCCGTCTGAAGAATGCCTTTCAGCGTGCATTCGGCGAGCGGGATTCCAATTCGGGCCTCACGGCAGGCCTCGCGCAAGCCATCCAGCTCGTCGCCCAGCATCTGGAACTGCTGATCGATCTGGCTGGTGTTGTGCTGGTCGCCGCCATCGGCCGGATGGCGGGCGCGTTTGCGACCAGCATTGCCGCCGCCCGCGCGGAAGCAGCAGCGCGGCTGGCCAACCTGCGCACGCTCGAAGCTGAGGCGCTGGCGCGGGTTCGTGTGGCCGATGCCGCCCTGGCCCAGGCGCGGGCGCAAGGCCTCGCCACCAGCGCCCTGGTCACCGACGCGGCCAAGGCCCGGCTGCAAGCCACCGCCGCCACCAATGCCGTGACGCAGGCCGTCGCTTCCACATCGCTGCTGGGGCGTGCGGCGGGACTGTTGCGCGGGGCGCTGGCGCTCCTGGGTGGCCCCATCGGCTTGATCGTGACCACGGTGACACTGCTGGCGGGCGTGCTCTATTCAGCTCGCAATGCCGTGGTCGAGTTCGGTGGCAAGACCGCGTCGATCAAGCAGATCGTTGTCGCCACTTGGGATCTCGTGGTCGAGAAGGTCGGCGAAGTCGTCAGCGCCCTGGGGCGGCTGGTCGGTGCCAATGACCTTTCCTGGAGCCGCGTACGGGAGGTGATGGTCGGCGCCATCAAAACCATC
>JACPUY010000110.1 GCA_016192025.1 Pseudogulbenkiania sp.
CTTCGACAACACCTGGCCGCGCAGCGAGCGCTGGGCCGTCGCCGTGCTGCCGCCGGACACGCTGCCGGCCAGCGCCGACGAGCAGGCCATGGTCACGGCGCTGGTGGCGTTCGACCGGCTGGCCGCTCGACCCGACGCGCGCAGCGGCTACGCCGCGGCGCTCAACCGTTGGCCGAACAACCCGACGCTGGCGATCGGGCTGGGCAACGCTGCCTACGCCATGGGCGACCTGCCCGCGGCACGGGCAGCGCTGGAGCAGGTGCTGGCGGCGCAGCAGGACAACGGCGCCGTACACAACAACCTGGCCGTGGTACTGGCCGATCAGGGTGAACTGGAGAGCGCCCGCACCCACGCCGAACGGGCGCTGGCGCTGGACGGACCGTGGCAGGAAGCGGCGCGCGCCACCTTGCAGGAGATCGAGCGCAAGGCGGCCAAGCCGGCGCCATAACGAAGGGGGGAGTTGCTCAGAACGTGTGAAAGAAATCGTCGCGAGCGCCCCCAGAACGGTTCGAGAAGCGCCGCTGTACAAGTGGTGCGGCGAACCTCGCAGGAGCGGGCCGGGGGTGCGCAGCAGATTTCAGCCGATCACGACGCAGTCCCGTCCCTGCCCCTTGGCCTGATACAGCGCCAGGTCGACACGCTGCAACATGGCGTTGAGTGGCTCGGCGGCGTCACGGCAGAGGGTAAGGCCGAACGACAGCGTGAGCGCAGCAGCACCGGCCGGCAAGAACTGCCCACTCAAGATGGCAACCTGGTGCCGCAACCTCCCCAGGATGCTCTGCACTTCCTCGATACCGGAGTGCGGGAACAGCAGCAGGAACTCCTCCCCCCCCCAGCGCGCGCAGACATCGTACTCACGCACCTCTTCAGACAGCCCCTGGGCGATAGCCGCCAGCGCCCGGTCGCCGACGTCGTGGCCGTAGGAGTCGTTGATGCTCTTGAAGTGGTCGACATCGGCCAGCACCAGGCAGAACTGTCCGCCATGCCGGCCGAGCCGCTGCAACTCCTCGCGTAGGCGCAGCAGTGCATGGCGGCGGTTGTGCAGGCCGGTCAGCTCGTCACGGCTGGAGAGCCAGTGAAGGCGCTCGTTCATGTCGCGCAGCATGTTCTGGTAGCGGTCGCTGATGCGCACGATCTTCTCGATCTGGCGCAGCTGGCGCTGATAGCGCGCGGCGTAGCTCAGCCCGCGGTCGCGTTCGGCGTCCTGGTAGCGGTCGGCGATACGGCTCACCCGCTCGATCAGCCGGGTCTGCTCGCGGTAGCTCTCGAACAGCGTAGTGAGGGCCTCGCGCAGCGGGTGCCCGGCGTAGGCAGCGTCGGCCAGCAGGGCCTCGATGCGGTCTTCCAGCTGCTCGTGCTGTTTCATCGCGGCTCCACTGGCTCAGTCGTGGGCGAGGATGTCGAACGGGAAGGTGTAGTCCTCGCGGAATTCTTCGGCCAGCTCGGCCACCCGTTCGTTCTCGCGTTCATAGCGCCATTCGACGCCAACAGCGTGGCCTCCGTCGTGCGCGCCCTGCAACAGGTCGAGCATGTCCATCATGGCGCGGATGCTGCTGGTATTGAGGTAGAGCAGCTGCAGCTGCAGCCGTAACGGACGGCTCTCGCGGGCCAGAAAGGACTCGATCCAGTCGATCACCGGCTGATAGAGCTCGAAGGCATTTTCGGGGTAGGAGTCGCCCTTCATCTCCACGCACCCCGCCTCCCAGTCCGCCCGGATGGCCGGATTCGAGCCGGACCCCTCGACGATCAGATCTTGCATGTCAACCTCGTCAAATCACTACGCGTAAACTGAAAAAAGCCAGACCACCCTCCCGCGCGGTGAGCGAGCACTGCAGCGGTTCGTGAGCGCGACGTGCCAGGTCGATCAGGCCGAGTCCGGCACCGGTCTTGGCAGACGGGTCGCGCGGCTGGCGCAGCTGGTTCTTGTACTCGGCCTTGAGCCCGGCCTTGTCAAGCCGTGCCAGCGCCGCGATGCGCTCCACAAGCGCGTCGCCATCGGCCGGGAGCACCACGTTGCCGGCGCTGACCACGTAACGGCCGTCGTCCGAGCGCGACACGATCAGCGTGGCATGCGCGTCAGCCCCCTCCAGCGCACGCAGGGCAGTGTAATGGCGGATGTTCTGGGTCAGCTCGATATACACCGAGAACACGTCAGTGACGGCCGACTGCGACTCCTGCAGCCCCTGCATGTGCTTGCGCAGCGCCTGGCCGATCTCCTCAATCAGCATCGCCGAGAATGGGCCGTTGAAACACAACATGATGCCTTGCTGGATGAAGGCCGCCCTCAACGATAGTACATCGACTTGCTCCATGGACTCTCCTTATCTGTCGTGATCGTCCGGCAATGGCGGCCGATCGGGCCCACCCTGCCCTCCAAAACGGAATCCCAGCACCGTGATGTCGTCGCGCTGGGTCCGCTCGCCCTGGTAGTCGGCCAGGCATTGCTGGAACGCCTCACGCTGCTCGGCCACCGGCAGCTGGGCATGACGCCTCAGCAGCTCCGCGAAGCGGCGCCGACCGAAACCGTATCCCTTGTCGCCGCCGGACTGGTCGAGGAAACCATCGGTGGTGAGGTAGTAGCTGACCTCGGGCCGTAGCATCATGACGTGGTTGCGGAACTGTGCCGGCTTGCGGTCGGCGATGCCGCCGCGTTCGCCGGCCACTTCGCCGACTTGGGCGCCATCGCTCCAGTGCAGCGCCAGCCGCGCACCGGCAAAGGTCAGCGTGTGGTTGATCAGGTCGACCGCGCACAACCCGGCGTCCATGCTGGTGGCGATGTGGCGCGCCCCAGTTTCATGGCGCAGCATGGCGCGCACCACCTGGTCCATACGTTCGAGCAACGCTGCCGGGTCAGCAAGGCCCAGTTCGCTCACGGCAACGTCGAAGGCGGTCTGCGCGATCATCGTCATGAAGGCGCCGGGCACACCGTGGCCGGCGCAGTCGACCACGCCCAACAGGCAGCGGCCGGGGCCGTTACGGCACACAAAGAAATCGCCGCCGACCACGTCGCGCGGCTTCCACAGCAGGAAGTGCTGCTCGCCCAGCAGCTCGGTGAGCGGGGCGTGCGGCAGGATGGCGTTCTGGATCAGGCTGGCGTAGCGGATGCTGTCCTGCATCGCCCGGTGCGCCTGCAGCACCTGCTCGTTGGCCTGGGCCAAGTCGTGCGTGCGCTCCTCGATGCGCTGTTCCAGCTTCTCGGTATGGGTGCGGATCTCGCCGGCCATATGGCTGAAGGCGCGCGTCAGGTCACCCAGCTCGTCGTCACGGCGCGAGCGCAGCTCGATGCGGTAGTCGCCGGCCGACAGCTGGGCCACCGAGCGGTGCAGCCGCGCCAGCGGGTGCAGCACCAGGCGGTCGAGGCCGAAGATGACCAGCAGGCCGAGCGCCAGCAGCACCAGCAAACCGCCGACCGCCAGCGTCGCCAACAGACGCTCGTCCAGCACCGCGGCGGTGCTCAGGTCGACCGCGCAGATCACGTACCAGTCCAGCTCGGGAATATAGGCGATACCCATCAGCCGCGGCAGGCCCTGCAGCGTGACCGAAACCAGCCGCTCGCCCGCCGGAGCGGCCTTGAGCGCGGCGAAGGCGGTCGTCAAGGCCCCCTGCTCGGCCGGGCTCACCAGCCGGTATAAGGTCTTGACGGAATGACTGGTGGACACCGAGGAAAACTGGATCAGGTTGACGTCGGGGTGCGCCTGGATCACACCCTGGCCATTGACGATGATGTTGCCGATGCCGGACTCGCTGGAGTAGACGAAGGCGCGCAGGAAGCGCGACAGGTCGAGCCCGGTGCCGGCCAGCCCGAGCACCTCGTTGCCGTCGCGGATCATCACGTTGAACCAGACCTTGGTCACCTTGACCTTGGCGTCCTGGGCGACGTTGAGCGCGTAGTCATGCACGCGCTGGCGCGTGGCGAAGTACCAGCGGTCCTGCTCGGCAGTCGGCTTGAGCAGGTAGCGCGGCACGGATGCCGAGACAGAGGCCTTGTCATCGCTGAAATAGTAGTTGCGCGAGTGGTCGGCAACGATGAAATAGGAACGATCGGCAAAGCCCTGGCGGAAGCCCTCGGCCTCGCGGAAGAAGGCACGGCGCTTGAGCGGGTCCTGTTCGTCGCGCAGCCAGTCGCGGGTGACTTCCATCTGCGCCAGCCGCTGCGACAGCGCCAGCTCGCGCGATAGCTGGGTGACCAGTTTCTGCTTCTGCAGCAGGGCATGATCGCGCGCAAAGGCGGCGCCGTAATGCTGGCGGATCGAATGCACCGCCAGGTTGCCAGCGAACAGTGCCAGCAGCAGCAGCACGGCGAACAACGCCGCCAGCGCCAGCGCCGATTTCCATCTCAAGCTCAAGGTGACACCACTCCGCAGATTACCGTCCCAGCGTCGTCTGACGGCCAATGCCACATGTTACGCCAGAGCCCTGCCCGTCGTCATGCATAATCCGTTCATCATGTCACTCTACCCGGTACCCCGCCACTTGACGACATGGCACAATGCGACATCGTCATCCCTCGCGCCCCACCCGCCATGAGCCTGAAACTGCATACCGTTCCCGTCACCCCGTTCGCCCAGAACTGCTCCATCCTGTGGTGCGACGTCACCCAGTACGCCGCCATCGTCGACCCGGGCGGCGACATTGAACGCATCCTGGCCGAGGTGGACGCGCGCGGCCTGAGCGTGGAAAAGATCCTGCTGACCCACGGCCACATCGACCACGCCGGCGCCACCGTGCCGCTGGCGCGCCGGCTCGGCGTGCCGGTGGAAGGGCCGCAACGCGAGGAGAGCTTCTGGCTCGACCAGTTGCCGAACCAGGGCCAGATGTTCGGCTTCCCGCCGGCCGAGGCGGTGACGCCGGACCGCTGGCTGGAAGAGGGCGACACCGTGACGGTCGGCGACGAGGTGCTGGAGGTACTGCACTGCCCCGGCCACACCCCCGGCCACGTGGTGTTCTACAGCCCCGCCGCCGGGCTATTGATCGCTGGCGACGTGCTGTTCCAGGGCTCGATCGGCCGCACCGATTTCCCGCGCGGCAACCACCAGCAGCTGATCGACGCCATCCGCGACAAGCTGTTCGTGCTGCCGGAGGAGACCGTGGTGGTGCCGGGCCACGGCCCGTACACCACCATCGGCGACGAGAAGCGCTACAACCCCTTCGTCGCCGACGCGCGCTACCGCTGATGCCACCGGAGTTCGCCCGCGCGGTCCTGGCGCTGGTGGCGCGCATCCCGCCGGGCCGGGTCAGCACCTACGGCACCCTGGCCAACCTGGCCGGCTACCCGCGCCACGCCCGTCACGTCGGCCGGCTGCTCGGCCATCTGCCGGACGGCGTGAGCGTGCCGTGGCAGCGCGTGGTCGGCGCCGGCGGCCGCATCGCCCGCCCCGGCACGCCCGGCGCCGACCAGCAGCGCCTGTTGCTGGAACATGAGGGCGTCGAACTGAGCGCCTCCGGCCGCGTCGACCTCCAGCGCTACGGCTGGCCGGTGGTGGACGACGATACTGGCCTCGACTGACTCCCCTCTTCGGCCAACCTTGCGCAATGAAAAACGCCACCGATGTGAGGTGGCGTTTGTGCTGGAGGCGATGCAGGCATTGCTACATTCAGGGAGCTGGGGGTGAACGGACCCAAATGCGGGTTGCATCCGGGTGAGGCCGAAGAAACCCGCCAAGTCGGCAGCCGTCAAATCCCGTCAGGCTCGCGCCGGCAAAAAGCCGCTTACCAAGGTTTTAAGCCGCCGGCTGTTTGAGCCGTTTGACGTTAGCAAACGGCGAGTTTCGGCGGCGCCTTGGCAAGCGGATTTTTGCCGGGGTTTCGCGAGGCTCGGGAGGCGCCGGGGATGCAAGGGGCCTGGCGCGACAGGCCCCTGCCCGTTCGCCGCGCGGAAGCGGCACCCAAACGGCATCCACGCAGCGGACACGCCCGCCGCCTTGCAATGGCGCAAACCCAAAAGCAGACTCTCAGCCGCGCCCGTTGGCCTGCTTGTAGGCCGCGATCAGCCGCGCCGTGGAGCTGTCGTGCGGCGCCGGGCCGCTCTTGCCGGCCAGTTCGGCGTGGATGATCTTGGCCAGCTGCTTGCCGAGCTCGACCCCCCACTGGTCGAAGCTGTTGATGTGCCAGATCACCCCCTGTACGAAGATCTTGTGCTCATAGAGCGCGATCAGCGAACCCAGGTTGCGCGGATCGAGCCGGCTCATCAGCAGGGTGTTGGTCGGGCGGTTGCCGCCGAACACCTTGTGCGGTACCAGCTTTTCCAGCGCCTCGC
>JACPUY010000067.1 GCA_016192025.1 Pseudogulbenkiania sp.
GACGCCGCCGGCAACGCCGGCAGCGGCAGCACCGAGTCCAACAACTACGCCATCGACACCGCCCGGCCGACGGCGACCCTCGTTGTCGCCGATACGGCGCTGAAAGCGGGCGAGACGTCGCTGGTGACGATCATCTTCTCGGAAGCGGTGAGCGGCTTCAGCAACGCCGACCTGAGCGTCGCCAACGGCACGCTGTCGGCGGTCAGCTCCAGCGACGGCGGCGTCACCTGGAGCGCGACGCTGACGCCGAGCGCCAGTGTCGAGGACAGCAGCAACGTCATCAGGCTGGACAACAGCGGGGTGAGCGACGCCGCCGGCAACGCCGGCAGCGGCAGCACCGAGTCCGGCGCCTACGCCATCGACACCACGGCCCCCACCGTCACCCACGTTGGCGTCCCCGCCGATGCCCGCTACGTGGCCGGGCAGCCCATCGACTTCACTGTCAACTTCAGCGAGGCGGTGGTGGTCGACGCCGGCGGCGGCACGCCGCGGCTGGCGGTGACGCTCGACAGCGGCGGAGCGCTCTATGCCGACTACCTGTCCGGCAGCGGCGGCAACGCGCTGACCTTCCGTCTGACCGTGGCCAGCGGGCAGCTCGACAGCAACGGCATCGTTCTGGCGGCCTGCCTCGACCTCAACGGCGGCACGATCCGCGACGCGGTCGGCAACGATGCCGTCACGGCGCTCAACAGCGTCGGTGCGACCACCGGCGTGCTGGTCGATGCGGTGCTGCCGGCGGCCACGGCCATCGCGAGGGTGGATGCCAGCCCGACCAACAACAGTAGCGCCAGCTACACCGTGACCTTTTCGGAGGATGTCAGCGGGGTCGATGCCAGTGATTTCTCGGTACTCGCCAGCGGCAGCGCCGCCGGCCGCATCAGCCGCGTGACCCAGATCGATGGCCATACCTATGTCGTGGCGATCAGCGATATCGGCGGTAGTGGCACGCTGCGCCTCGATCTGAACGGCAGCGGCATCACCGATGCGGCCGGCAACGAGGTTGCCGACACTCTGGCGGGTGAAACCTATGCCGTGCTGCCCCCTGTGGTGACGCCCGATCCGGTGGTGGTCAGCGGAACGGATGCCGCGGGGATCACCGCTCCGGTGATCGGCTCCGATCCGATCGACCTCGGCCCGATTACGCCCAATATCGTGCTGGCGGCGCTGAACGAGGGCAGTTCCTCGCCGCTGTCGGCGTCCGCGCCGGCAGCGGGGACTTTGTCCACTATCAGTGTAGGGGGAGAACCGATATCCGTTGCGGGGCGGGTGGAGATCGTGCTACCGGGAAGCGCCTCATCGGCTGCACCCGTGATGCCGTCGCCGCTATTGCAGGTCGACGTCAGCCAGCCGCAGCCGATCGAGGTACGTCAACCGCAAGTGAACCAGGCGCTGATGTCGGGACAGAGTTTCGGCTTTGCCTTGCCATCCGGGATATTCAGCGTGAGTTCGGCGGCGACATCCTCCCGCATCGAGGTTCGGCAGAGCAATGGCAGGCCTTTGCCGTCATGGATGCGTTTTGACCCCACAAGCGGCACGTTCAGCGGGCAGGCACCGGTAGGGCAGCGCCAGCCGCTTGAGCTGACGATCACCATCCGGGACGCCAAGGGCAATGTCGGCGTTTCCCGCATGAAGGTCGATTTTGGCGACATTCAGGGTGTGCTGGAGCGGCCGGTGGGCAAGCTGGTGGGGGCTGCCGGCCAGCTGGCGCTGGCCGAGCAGTTCGACCGCTATGGGCAGCCGGATTTCGAAAGGGGCGTCAATGCATTGCTGGGGGTGTCCGCCAAGAGGCCGGCCGTGGGTTGAAAAGCAATAGTGCAATAGAGGAAACAGAGATAAATGAGACAAGAACAATCAGAACGCACCGGCTCGCGGCTGACGCTGCTGAGCCTGGCAGTGGCAACCGCGTTTCTTGGCGGCTGTGCGGTGATGCCAAAACCGATTGACCAGGGGGAGCGTGCAGCGACACTCGTCGCCGATCGCGAAGCGATGTTCGGCCGGCAGGAGGCCATTGGCGGCGAGGTGACCGTGCAGGAGGCGATGGCACGGGCGCTCAAGTACAACCTGGATTACCGCGTCAAACTGATGGAAGAGGCGCTAGCGCAACGCCAGCTGGATCTGTCCAGCATCGACATGTTGCCGAAGCTCGCGCTGGCCGCTGGCTACAGCACCCGCAGCAACGATGCCGCCTCGTCGTCGCAGGACATCGCAACGGGCACGCAATCGCTGGTGCCGTCCATTTCCAGCGAACGAACGCACGGCACCGCGGACCTGACCTTGTCCTGGAACGTGCTGGACTTTGGCGTCAGCTACTACAACGCGCAGCAGCAGGCAGACCGCTTCCTGATCCTGAAGGAGCGTAAGCGCAAGGTGGCCCACCAACTGTTGCAGCAGGCAAGGCAGGCGTACTGGCAGGCCGTGGGTGCGCAGCGCCTGGAGCCCAAGGTCGAGGCCTTGCTCAAGGACGCCCAGGCGGCGCTGGCCGACGCCCGCACAGTCGAACAAGAAAAGCTGCGGGCTCCACTCGAGGCCCTGAGCTACCAGCGGCAGTTGCTGGATGTGATTCGGCAGATGACCCAGATCCGCACCGCGCTGTCGCAGGCCAAGCCGCGTCTGGCGTCGATCATGAACCTGTCGCCGGGGCAGCGCTTTACCGTCGCGGACCCGGAGGCCCTGCAGCAGCCCAGGCTAGGGCTGGCGGTCGAGAAGATGGAAGAAATCGCCTTGCTGAACCGGCCGGAATTGATGGAGGCCCGTTACAACCAGCGCATCGGCGTGCTGGAGACCCGCAAGGCCGTGGCCAAACTATTCCCGGGGCTGGAATTCAGCATCGGCGAGCATTACGACAGCAACAAGTTCCTGGTGAACTCGGCTTGGAGCGATGCCGGTTTGCGCATCAGCTGGAACCTGCTCAATCTGTTCAACGCCGGCACGATCCGCCAAGCCGCGGCGGCGCAGCTGAAGGTGGCCGAAGAGCAGCGCCTTGCCCTGAACATGGCCGTGCTGACCCAGGTGCAGGTGGCCTGGCTGGAGTATCAGGGCCGCAACAGGCAGTTCGAGCTGGAGCGTGAGCTGAATTCGGTCGAGCAGCGCATGCTGGAGCAGACGCGCAACGCCGCCCAGAACAGCACCCAGAGCCAGTTGCAGGCGATTCTGGCCGGGGCCAATGCGGTCTTGTCGGAGCTGCGTGTGTACCAGAGCTACGGCGATGTGCAGAATGCCTACGGACAGATCGCGGCGTCGCTGGGGCTCGACCCGCTGCCGAGCGAAACACCGGGTTACGATCTGGCGTCGCTGTCGGCGGCGTTGAAAGGGGCGGAAAACCAGGTCGAGGGCACCATGGCAGGAGCCGTGCAATGAAGAAAACCTTTATGGCACCGGTGGGAGTCCTGCTGGCCGCGCTCGCGCTCATGCCGTCGTTGGCTGCCCCGCTGGCCGTCAACGACGGGCGCATCCGGGTGCAGTTGATGTCGCGCAACGCGGTGACGATATCAAGCGAGCTGTCGGCCAAGATTGCCCGCCTGCCAGTGGCGGAGGGCGCCAGCTTTACCAAGGGGCAGACGCTGGTGGAGTTCGACTGCAGCAGCTTTCATGCCCAGCTGAACAAGGCGCAGGCTTCGCTCGGCGCCGCGCGCCAGCTGGTCAAGGTCAATACCCGGCTGGCCGAGCTCAACTCGATCGGCGCACTGGAAATCAGCCAGGCCGAAGGCAAGGCCAAGGAAAGCGCTGCCGAAGTCAGTTACATGCAGACCGTGGTGGCGAAGTGCGTGATCGGCGCACCTTTTGCCGGCCGGGTCGCCAAACGCCATGCCGCGCCGTTCCAGTATCTCAACCCTGGTAATCCGGTGCTGGATATCGTGGACGTCGGCCAGATGGAGTTGCGCATGATCGTACCGTCCAAGTGGCTGGGCTGGCTGAAACCGGGGCACCGTTTCAACGTGCAGGGCGATGAACTCGGCCGTACCTTTACCGCCAGCATCGTGCGGCTGGGCGCGCGCATCGACCCGGTCAGCCAGTCCATTCCGGCCATCGGTGTGATCGATGCTTCGGACGCCGCATTGCTGCCGGGCATGAGCGGCTGGGCCAACTTCACGCCTCCCAAATGAGCCAGGGCAACTCCGTGCAGAGCGATCCTGCCCGACCTCTTGCCTCACTGCTGCAGCTCATGCGGCGCGCACGCGAGGCCGACACCGAGGAGGTGCTCGGCTTCACCATGGTCAACGAGAGCCTGCGGCTCTTGCCCTACCGTCAGGCCGC
>JACPUY010000068.1 GCA_016192025.1 Pseudogulbenkiania sp.
GAGATGCGGCAGCCATTCCTGGAGCGCCGCGTCACAAAAGCCATCGGCGTCCTCGGGCAAGCCCATCTTCAAGGCGCTCAACCAGCTCTCGCTCGCCATCGACGCCGGCGAACTGCGCTGCATCATCGGCCCCAACGGAGCTGGCAAGACGACCATGATGGATGTCATCACCGGCAAGACGCGGCCCGATGCGGGCACGGCCTTCTTCGGCCAGACCATGGATCTCAGGCGCATGAGCGAGCCGGAGATCGCCCACGCCGGCATCGGCCGGAAGTTCCAGAAGCCGACCATCTTCGAGAACCACACGGTGTTCGAGAATCTGGAGTTGGCCATGAAGACCGATAAGCGCGTGCGCCGCGGCCTGTTCGCCGAGATCGACGAGGACACGCGCGACCGCATCGCCGATACGCTCAAGCAGATCCGCCTGGCCGGCCAGGCCGAGCGCCTGGCCGGGATGCTCTCCCACGGCCAGAAGCAATGGCTGGAGATCGGCATGCTGCTGATGCAGGAGCCGAAGCTCCTGCTGCTCGACGAGCCGGTGGCCGGCATGACCGACGCCGAAACCGAAAAGACCGCCGAGCTCTTGCTGACCCTGAAGGGCAAGCACTCGCTGATGGTGGTGGAGCACGACATGGCCTTCGTCGGCAGCATCGCCGAGCAGGTGACGGTACTGGCCGAAGGCGCGGTGCTGGCGGAAGGGACGCTCGCCGAGGTGCAGGCCGACGAGCGGGTGATCGAAGTCTATCTGGGGCGCTGAATCATGTTGAAAGTCGACAAACTCAACCAGTTCTACGGCGGCAGCCACATCCTGCGCGACGTCAGCTTCGAGGCCCCGGTCGGAGAAGTCACCTGCGTGCTGGGCCGCAACGGGGTGGGCAAGTCCACGCTGCTCAAATGCCTGATGGGCCAGATTCCGGCCAGGAGCGGGCAGGTCAGCTGGCAGGGCGAGGACCTCACCCGGCGCGCACCGCATCAGCGCGTGCAGCGCGGCATCGCCTACGTGCCGCAGGGGCGCGAGATCTTCGCCCGCCTCTCCGTGGAAGAGAACCTGAAGATGGGGTTGGCGCGCTTCGGCGGCCGTGCCGGGCGCGAGATCCCGGACAGCGTGTACCAGATGTTCCCGGTGTTGCGCGAGATGAAGCACCGGCGCGGCGGCGACCTGTCCGGCGGCCAGCAACAGCAACTGGCCATCGGCCGCGCCCTGGTCAGCCAGCCATCCCTGCTGATCCTCGACGAGCCGACCGAGGGCATCCAGCCGTCTATCATCAAGGAGATCGGCGAAGTCATCAAAAGCTTGGCCGCACGGGGCGACATGGCGATCCTGCTGGTGGAGCAGTACTACGACTTCGCCGAGGCGCTGGCCGACCGCTACGTGGTGATGGCGCGCGGCGAGGTGGTCAAGGCCGGGCGTGGCGCCGACATGCCGGCCGACGGCGTGCGCGATCTGCTGGCGATCTGACAGGAGCACCGCCCGCTTTCGGGGCAGTGGTATGGATCTTGCTGCTCGCCATGCACCGAACCTGACAACCCTTTTCACTTGCAAGTCTGCCCGATGAAGCTCAACGAGACCGCGCTGTTGCCTGACTCCTTGCGCCTTGGCTGGTCTGCCGGGCTGGAGCTGGGCTATGCCGTGCAGCATGGCCGCACGGTTCCGGTGCAACGCCGCCATCACGGCCCGCTGCGGGTGCAGAAGCACTTCATCGACCCGCACGGCAGCTGCCAACACATCATCGTGCACCCGCCCGGCGGCATCGCCGGCGGCGACCGGCTGCGGATCGACGTCACGCTGGAAGAGGGCGCCGACGTGCTGATCACCAGCCCCGGCGCGGCCAAGTGGTACGACGGCTTCGGCCGGCCAGCCAGCCAGTCCGTCATGCTCACCCTGGCCGATCGCGCCCGGCTGGAATGGCTGCCGCTGGAGACGATCCTTTACGCCGGGGCCGACGTGCGGCTGGAGAGCCGCATCCGGCTCCAGGGCAACGCCAGCCTCTTGTTCGGCGACGTGATCTGCCTCGGCCGTCCGGCCTGCGACGAGCGCTTCGACCGTGGGCAATGGCGCCAGCTGGCCGAGATCGAGCGCGACGGCCGGCTGATCTGGTGCGAACACACCGTGCTGCCCGGTGCCAGCCCCTTGCTCGCCTCGCCGGTCGGCCTGGCAGGTCACAGCGTGGTGGCGACCTTGCTATGGGCCGGTACGCCGCTACCGGACGAGCTGCATCAGGCCGCGCTGGCCGTGGCAACGCCGGGCCTGGCCGCCGCCACCCAACTACCCGAAGTCTGGCTGGCGCGCTTCATCGGCGACTCGGCCGAGGACGCGCACCGCCAGCTGCGCCAGCTGCGCGCCCTGCTGCACCCCTTTACCCACGGCCGCCCGGCGCAATCTCCGCGCATCTGGGCGACCTGAACCAAACAATGGAAAACACATGGAACTGACTCCCCGCGAGAAGGACAAGCTCCTGATCTTCACCGCCGGTCTCTTGGCCGAACGGCGCCGCGCGCGCGGCCTGAAGCTCAACTACCCCGAGGCGGTGGCCTTCATCAGCGCCGCCATCATGGAAGGCGCGCGCGACGGCAGGACCGTCGCCGAACTGATGCACTACGGCACCACCTTGCTCAGCCGCGACGAGGTGATGGAAGGCGTGCCGGAGATGATCGGCGAGATCCAGGTCGAAGCGACCTTTCCCGACGGCACCAAGTTAGTGACCGTGCATCAGCCCATCGTATAAGGAGCGCCGAATGATTCCCGGAGAAATCCTCGCCGCGCCCGGCGAGATCGAACTCAACGTCGGCCGCCGCACGCTCACGCTGACCGTGGCCAACACCGGCGACCGCCCGATCCAGGTCGGCTCGCACTACCACTTCGCCGAAACCAACGATGCGCTGAGCTTCGACCGCGACAGCGCACGCGGCTTTCGCCTCAACATCCCGGCCGGCACCGCGGTGCGCTTCGAACCGGGCCAGACGCGCACCGTCGAGCTGGTCGAACTGGCCGGCGAGCGCGTGGTGTACGGCTTCCAGGGCAAGGTGATGGGGACACTATGAAAATCAGCAGACAAGCCTACGCCGAGATGTTCGGCCCCACCGTCGGCGACAAGGTACGCCTGGCCGACACCGAGCTGTGGGCCACGGTAGAGCAGGATTTCACCATCTACGGGGAAGAGGTCAAATTTGGCGGTGGCAAGGTGATCCGCGACGGCATGGGGCAGGGCCAGAAGGTCGCCGCCGAGGTGGCCGACACCGTCATCACCAACGCGCTGATCCTCGACCACTGGGGCATTGTCAAGGCCGACCTCGCGCTCAAGAACGGCCGCATCGCCGCCATCGGCAAGGCCGGCAACCCGGACATCCAGCCCGGCGTCGACATCGTCATCGGCGCGGCTACCGAAATCATCGCCGGCGAAGGCATGATCGTCACCGCCGGCGGCATCGACACCCACATCCACTTCATCTGCCCGCAGCAGATCGAAGAAGCGCTGATGTCCGGCATCACCACCATGATCGGCGGCGGCACCGGGCCCGCCACCGGCACCAACGCCACCACCTGCACCCCCGGCCCGTGGCACATGGCGCAGATGCTGAAGGCCGCCGAGGCCTTCCCGATGAACCTGGGCTTCACTGGCAAGGGCAACGCCAGCCTGCCGGAACCGCTGCGCGAGCAGGTGCGCGCCGGCGCCATCGGCCTGAAGCTGCACGAGGACTGGGGCACCACCCCGGCGGCCATCGACAACTGCCTGTCGGTGGCGGACGAGATGGACGTGCAGGTAGCGATCCACACCGACACGCTGAACGAATCCGGATTCGTCGAAGCCACGCTGGCCGCATTCAAGGGCCGCACCATCCACACCTACCACACCGAGGGAGCCGGCGGCGGCCACGCGCCGGACATCATCAAGGCCTGCGGCGAACTCAACGTGCTGCCCAGCTCCACCAACCCGACGCGGCCGTTCACCGTCAACACCATCGACGAGCACCTCGACATGCTGATGGTGTGCCACCACCTCGACCCGAGCATCGCCGAGGACGTGGCCTTCGCCGAGAGCCGCATCCGCCGCGAAACCATCGCCGCCGA
>JACPUY010000087.1 GCA_016192025.1 Pseudogulbenkiania sp.
TCCGGCGTGGCGGCGAACGCCAGGCCGCCTGGGGTGGTCACGGCGCCGCCGGTGGCGAGCTTGCCGCGCAGCTCCAGCACCAGCCGCTCGGCGGTCTTCTTGCCGATGCCGGGCACGCTGGAGAGGCGCTTCAAGTCTTCGCTGGCGACGGCCAGCGCCAGTTCGTCGGCGCTCAACCCGGACAGGATGGCCAGCGCGATGCGGGCGCCGATGCCGCTGACCTTGATCAGCTGGCGGAAGGTCTCGCGCTCGCCCTTGCTGGCGAAACCGAACAGCAGGTGGGCGTCCTCGCGCACCACCAGATGGGTGTAGAGCGTGGTTTTGTCGCCCAGCGCGGGCAACTGGTAAAAGGTGCTCATCGGCACGTCGACTTCGTAGCCGACGCCGCCGACGTCCACCACGATCTGCGGCGGTAGTTTTTCGATGAGTTGGCCGGTGAGGCGTCCGATCATGCTTTGTTTTCCAGATGAAGGTTGGCCGAAGGCCAGCATCAGATTGTCATGCTGCCACAGTCGGCGCGGCTTGTTGAGCTTGTCGCGTCAGGACCCGTTCTCAAGCCAAGCGCCCACCCTTGACGCGCAGCCCTTGGCGGGTGAACGCGGCAACGGCAGCGTGGCTGTGGTTGGCGTGCGCCAGCGCTACCGCCAGCGCGTCGGCGGCGTCGGCCTGCGGCGTGCCGGACAGGTTCAGCAGGCGCACGATCATCGCCTGTACCTGCTCCTTGGGCGCCTTGCCGTGGCCGACCACCGACTGCTTGACCTGCAGCGCGGTGTACTCGGCCACCGTCAGCTGTTTCAACACCAGCGCCGCCAGCACCGCGCCGCGCGCCTGGCCGAGCATCAGCGTGGCGGCCGGGTTGACGTTGACGAACACCTGCTCGACCGCCGCCTCACCGGGGCGGTAGGTATCGACCACGCCGAACAGGCCGTCGACGATGACCTTGATGCGCTCGGCCAGCGGCGCCCCCTGCGGGGTGCGGATGCAGCCGGAGGCGATGTAGTGGCGCGACTGGCCGATGACGTCGATGATGCCGAAGCCGGTGATGCGGCTGCCGGGGTCGATGCCGAGGATGCGCCGGGTCACCGGCCGGCCCAGCCGCGGGCGATGGCGTCGGCTTCTGCCAACCGGTCGACGGTGCCGACGTCGAGCCACAGCCCGTCGTGGCGCGCGCCGCTGACCCGGCCCTCCGCCATCGCCGCGCGCAGCAGCGGCGCCAGCTTGGCCGGCTGGTGCGGCGGCGTGGCGGCGAACAACGCCGGGTGGTAGGCGCCGATGCCGGAGAAGGTCAGCCCGACACCGTCGGTCGGACTGGCCGACAGACGGCCGTCGGCCATGAGGCCGAAGTCGCCGCCCGGATGATGCGGCGGGTTGGCCACCAGCAGCAGATGCGCCAGCGACGCCCGGCCATCCAGCCGCGCCGCCGCGTCGGCCAAGGTAGCGAAGTCGATATCGGTCAGCACGTCGCCGTTGACCACGATGAACGGCGCGTCGCCCAGCAACGGCAGGGCGGTGGCGATGCCCCCGGCAGTCTCCAGCGCCGTGCCTTCGCGCGACCAGGCGATGCGCACGCCGTAGCCAGCCCCGTCGCCCAGAGCCGCCTCGATCCGCTCGCCGAGCCAGGCGTGGTTGATGACGAGGTCGGTGATGCCGGCGGCGGCGAGCCGCTTGATGTGCCAGGCGATCAGCGGTTCGCCGCCGACATTCAGCAGCGGCTTGGGGGTGTGGTCGGTGAGTGGGCGCATGCGTTCGCCGCGCCCGGCGGCGAGGATCATCGCCTTCATTCGTCGTCCGATACCAGGCGAGTGTTGCTGAACAGCGAGGCGATGCTGTCGTCGTCCTCGTCCTTGCCCACCAGTTGCACCAAGAGCTGATACAGCGGCGCCAGTTCGCCGTAGCGGCGTGTGGTCTTCTTCAGGTACTTGAGGAAGCGCGGAATCTCGCCGCGGTACTTGTCCTTGCCGTCACGGTGATACAGGCGGGCGAAGATGCCGGCCACCTTCAGGTGGCGCTGCACCCCCATCCACTCGACGTCACGCCAGAAGGTATCGATGTCGGCCGGCACCGGCAGGCCGGCAGCACGCGCCCGCTCCCAGTAGCGCACCACCAGGTCGAGCACGAAGGCCTCGTCCCACTCGATGAAGGCGTCGCGCAGCAGCGACGCCAGGTCGTAGCTGATCGGGCCGTACACCGCGTCCTGGAAATCCAGCACGCCGGGCCTGCCCGGGGTCAGCATCAGGTTGCGCACGATGAAGTCACGGTGCACGAACACCTTGGGCTGGGCCAGCAAGGGCGGCAGCAGCGCCTTGAGACCAGCGTCCCACAGCTGGCGCTGGGCGTAGTTGAGCGGGGTGCCGAGTTCCTTGGCGCAGAACCATTCCGGAAACAGGTTGACCTCGCGCGTCAGCAGCGCCTCGTCGTAGTCGGGCAATACGCCCGGGCGGCTCGCCTTCTGCAGCTCGATCAGCGTGTCGATGGCCTCCAGCAGCAGATGCTGATGCACCACTGGGCGCTCATCGTGCAGCAGCGCAGAGAGATACGTCACGCGCCCCAGGTCCTCGAGCAGCATGAAACCCTGCTCGCGGTCGCGCACCAGGATTTCCGGCACGTTCACCATGGAAAACAGCTCGCGCACCTGTACGTAGGCGTCGGTGTTCATCTTGTCCGGCGGCGCGTCCATCACGATGCGGCTCACCCCGTCCGGCAGGGTGACGCGGAAGTAGCGGCGGAAGTCGGCATCGGCGGCGGCGAACTCCACCGCCAGCTCGGTGTCAGGGTAGAGGCCGGCGAGCCAGCCTTTGAGCAGTTCCAATCGTTGCATGTCGGTTCGTT
This sequence comes from Pseudogulbenkiania sp., assembly GCA_016192025.1. GTDB lineage: Bacteria > Pseudomonadota > Gammaproteobacteria > Burkholderiales > Chromobacteriaceae > Pseudogulbenkiania. The sequence continues at coordinate 2,830 of JACPUY010000087.1, forward strand.
GCGGTGCTGATAGAATTGTGCGATTTTATACCGCTGATTGCCCCCGAGATATGGCTTTGTGCATGGCACGTTTACAACCCACCCCGCTGACGCTGACGCTGGCCGCCGCGTTCTCCCTGTCGTCGGTCCAGGCTGAAGAGCTGAACACCACCCCCGCCGCCGGGCAAACCCAGCTCAGCGCCGACGAACTCAGCGGCCAGATGGAAGTGGAAATCAAGGCCCGCGGCAACGTGGTGGTGCGCCGTGACGACCAGACGCTCAAGGCCGACTGGCTGGAATACTACCAGGCGAAGAACCGCGCCCGCGCCGGCGATCACTTCACGCTGACCCAGGCCGGCAGCCGCGTCTCCGGCACGCTGATCGATTACGATCTGGCCAACCGCACCGGCACGGCCGAGCAGCCCGACTTTGCCGCCGCCGAAGGCCTGCGCTCCTTCCGCGGCGACGGCGAACGCGCGGAATTCCTCGGCAAGGGCAAGTACCGCCTGCTGCAGGCGCGCGCCAACACCTGCAGCCCCGACGACGACTCCTGGTACATCAAGGCCTCCAGCATCGATCTCGACTACGGCGAGAACGTCGGCACAGCCAGGAACGCCCGGCTCGAATTCCAGGGCGTACCGATCCTCTATACGCCGTGGATCGACTTTCCGCTCGACGGCGGCCGCAAGTCCGGCGTGCTGGCCCCGATCTTGAAAACCGGCAGCAACGGCACCGAATTCAGCCTGCCCTACTACTGGAACATCGCCCCCAATTACGACGCCACCCTCACCCCGGGCTACAATGACAAGCGCGGCGCCATGTTCGGCGCCGAGTTCCGCTACCTGCAACCGGATTATCAAGGCGAGATCGCCACCGAGCAGCTGCCCGACGACCAAGAGGCCAACCGCAGCCGCTACGCCTGGCGCGCCAAGCACTCGCAAAACCTCGGACACGGCGTCGACTTCGGTTACAACGCCAACTACGTCTCCGACGACGACTACTTCGACGACTTCGGCAACCGCCAGAGCATCGCTTCCAACGTCAACCTGGTGCGCGAAGCCTGGCTCGGCTACGGCACGGAGTGGGACAGCGGCACCTTCAACGCCCGGCTCAAGGCGCAACGCTACCAGACGCTGCAGGACCCGGCTGCGCCGGTCGACGAACCCTACGCCCGGCTGCCGCAGCTCACCGCCAACGCCAACCAGGACCTGGGTGCGGGGCTGTCGGCCAACCTGCAGGCCGAACTGACCCGCTTCACCCACCCGAGCAAGCAGCAAGGCAACCGGCTGGTCAGCTACCCCAGCGTAACCTGGTCGCTGGACCAGAGCTGGGGCTATATCCGCCCCAAACTCGGCGTGCATTACACCCGCTACAGCCTGGATGCCCTCGACAACGAACCGGCCCGCGACGTGACCCGCACGCTGCCCATCTTCAGCACCGACGCCGGCCTCTACTTCGACCGGCCCGCCACGCTGTTCGGCAGCAGTTACACCCAGACGCTGGAACCGCGGCTCTACTACCTGAACATTCCGAGTAAGCAGCAGAAGGACCTGACCAACGTCGACAGCTCGGAGAACAGCATCGACTTCGCCCAGCTGTTCAACGAGAACCGCTTCTCCGGCTCCGACCGCATCAACAGCGCCGACCAGCTGACCGCGGCGCTGTCCACCCGCTTCCTCGACGACAAGAGCGGCATCGAGCAGTTGCGGCTGTCGGCCGGCCAGGTGTTCTACTTCAGCAAGGACGACCTGACGCTGAGCGGCACCACCACCGCGCGCAGCAGCCAGAGCTCTGACCTGCTGTTCAGCGCCGGCGGCCAGCTCACCCCGAGCTGGCGCATCGACAGCCTGTACCAGCACAACCAGCAGCTAGCCAAGACCGAACAGTACAACCTGCAGCTGTTCTACACCCCGACGCCGGGCAAGACCGCCAGCATCCGCTACCGCTACGACCGCTCGACCGACGTCGGCAACGCCGACGGCACGCTCGGCCCCCTGCGCCAGGTCGATGTCGCCGGCCAGTGGCCGCTGGCCCGCAAGTGGTACGCGGTGGCGCGCTACAACTACTCGCTGCAGGACAAGAAGGCGCTGGAACAGTTGGCCGGCGTCGAGTACAACGATGGTTGCTGGACCGCCCGCCTGGTCGGCCAGCGCTACGTGTCGGACAGCAACACCACCAAGAATGCCGTCTACCTGCAACTGGAGCTGAAAGACCTCGGCGGTATCGGCAGCAACCCGGTCGACACCCTGCGGCTGGCCATTCCCGGCTACAGCAAAATCAACGACATACGCCAATGACCATGAAGAAAACCCTGCTTGCCCTGTTGATTGCCACCACCCTCGGCGCGGCCAATGCGGCCCCGGTACGCGCGGTGGACCGCATCGTCGCCGTTGTTAACAAGAGCGCCATCACCGAGAGCGACCTGCAAAAGCGCATCAAGGAAACCGTCATGGAGCTGGAGGCACGCAAGGTGACGCCGCCGGCTCCCAACGTGCTGTCGCGCCAGGTGCTGGAGCAGATGATCACCGAAGAGGTGCAGGTACAGTACGCCGCCAGCAACGGTCTGCGCGTCAGCGACAGTGACCTGGAGCAGACGCTGGAGCGGCTGGCCAGCCAGAACAAACTGACGCTGGAGGCGATGAAAGCGCAGCTGGCCAAGGAAGGCGTGACGTTCGACGGCTTCCGCGAACAGATCCGCCGCCAGATCCTGCTGTCCCGCCTCAAGGAACGCGAGATCGAATCGCGCGTCAACGTCACCGACACCGAAGTCGAGCAGGTGCTGAAAAGCGAGCAGACCGCCAACCGCTCCGAATACCGCCTGGCCAACCTGCTGGTGAGCGTGCCGGAACGCGCCGACGCCAAGCAGATCGACACGCTGGCGCAGAAGGCGCAGAAGGCGCTGGCCGAGCTGGACGCCGGCCAACCGTTCGCCAAGGTGGCGGCAGCCTACTCCGACGCCCCCAACGGCCTCAAGGGCGGCGACCTGGGCTGGCGCCCGGCGTCCAGCCTGCCGCTCGACTTCACCAAGCTGCTGGAAACGCTCAAGCCCGGCGCCCATACCGGGGTGATCCGCAGCCAGCAGGGCTTCTTTATTTTCCAGCTGCAGGAAAAACGCAGCGGTGACGCGCCGCTGATGGTGGAGCAGTACCACGTGCGCCACATCCTGGTGCGCACCAACGAGGCGGTGTCCGAAGCCGACGCCAAGACGCGCATCCTGCAGATTCGCGACCGCATCGAGCGCGGCGCCAGCTTCGAGGAAACGGCCAAGCTCTACTCCGAAGACGCCAGCAACAGCCGCGGCGGCGACCTGGGCTGGGTCAACCTCGGCGACACCGTGCCCGCCTTCGAGCAGGCCATGACCACGCTGCCGGTCAACACCCTGTCCGAGCCGGTACGCTCGCCGTTCGGCTGGCACCTGATCAAGGTCGAGGGCAAGCGCACCCAGGACGTGGCACAGGAGCGCGAGAAACTGCTGGTCAAGCAGCAGATCCGCGCGCGCAAGGTCGACGAGGCCTACCTCGACTGGGTGCGCCAGCTGCGCGACTCGGCCTTCGTCGACGACCGTCTGGACGAAAAGTGAGCCACCAGCCCGTCATCGCCATCACCGCCGGCGAACCGGCCGGCATCGGCCCCGAGCTGGTATTGAAGTTGGCCGGCGCCAGCGCCGCCAGCCGGCGCGTGATCGTCGCCGACCGCGAGCTGCTGGCCGAGCGAGCGCGCCTGCTGGATCTGCCGGTCAGACTGACCGACTACCGGCGCGAGGCCGCACCGGCACCGGGCGCGCTGGAAGTGCTGCATGTGCCGCTGGCCGTGCCGTGCCGCCCCGGCGTGCTCGACGCCGCCAATGGCCGCTATGTGCTGGCCACCCTGGACGCCGCCATCGCCGGCTGCGTCTCGGGCGAATTCGCCGCCATGGTCACCGCGCCGGTGCACAAGGGCGTGATCAACGACGCCGGCATCCCCTTCTCCGGCCACACCGAATACCTCGCCGACCAGACCCATACCGCACGCGTGGTGATGATGCTGGTCGGCGGTGGCATGCGCGTCGCGCTCGCCACCACCCACCTGCCGCTGCGCGCGGTGCCCGACGCCCTCACCCCGGTGCTGTTGACCGAGGTGCTGCAGATCCTGCACGCCGATCTGATCGGCAAGTTCGGCATTGCCGCCCCGCGCATCCTGGTGGCCGGGCTCAACCCGCACGCCGGCGAAGGCGGCCACATGGGGCGCGAGGAGATCGACGTGATCGAGCCGGTGCTGGCCACGCTGCGCGCCAGCGGCATGAACCTGGTCGGCCCGCTGCCGGCCGACACGCTGTTCAACCCCGACAAACTCACCCAAGCCGACGCCGTGCTGGCGATGTACCACGACCAGGGCCTGCCGGTGCTCAAGCACGCCAGCTTCGGCCAGGGCGTCAACGTCACGCTGGGCCTGCCCATCATCCGCACCTCGGTCGACCACGGCACCGCGCTCGACCTCGCCGGCAGCGGCCGCGCCGACCCCGGCAGCCTGTTCGAGGCCCTGCAGCTGGCCGAAACGCTGGCCGCGCACGGCTCGCACTGACCTCCCGATCCGGCAGGCAAGCGAGCCAACGCCGGTAGCCTGTCGCCAGAAACCCATCGGTTCACGGTCGATGGGTTCCGGTATGGCCTTGGCGAGGTCGCGTGACGGAGCAAGGCCGCGTGACTGAGCAAGGTAGCACAGCGCTGCGAAGGCATTCCTCGCACAAAGAATGATGCCCTCACCCATCCTGCGAACTGTCCGGCAATCTCCCATCCCCTCGCCATATAGCCCGCAACGCTATAACCATGACGTGAGCGGCATTTTTCGCGACGCAGCATTTGCGGTAAAATTTGTCGTTATTATCCAAAACCTTGTCGAGTCCAGAGCACGATGAACGCCACCGCCCACCAGCGCGTACGTGAGATTCCCTACAACTACACTTCGTTTTCCGACCGAGAAATCATGATCCGCCTGCTGGGCGAGGACATGTGGCAACTGCTGGAGTCGCTGCGCGGCGAGCGCAAGACCGGCCGCTCCGCCCGCATGCTGTTCGAGGTGCTGGGCGACATCTGGGTGGTGGACCGCAACCCCTACCTGGTCGACGACCTGCTCGACAACCCCAAGCGCCTGGCGGCGCTGACCGAGGCGATGCGCCACCGCCTGCGCGAAGTGGAAAAGCGCCGCGTCGGCAACGACAAGGTGGGGCAGTTGCTGGCCGCCGCCGGCAACGCCGTCACCCGCTTCGAACAGCAGTTCAGCGACACCCGCGAGCTGCGCGCGAAGATCCTCAAGCGCCTGACGCGCCACACCCGCAAGGACAACATCCTGTTCGACGGCCTGGCGCGCGTGTCGCACGTCACCGACGCCACCGACTGGCGCGTCGAATACCCCTTCGTGGTGCTGTGCCCGGATAGCGAGGCCGAGATCGCCCCGCTGGTGAAGGCCTGTATCGAACTCGGCCTGACCATCATCCCGCGCGGCGGCGGCACCGGCTACACCGGCGGCGCCGTGCCGCTGACCTGGAACAGCGCCGTCATCAACACCGAGAAGCTCGAGGCGATGACCGAGGTCGAGATGGTCAGGCTGCCCGGGCTCGACCGCGAGGTGGCCACCA
>JACPUY010000088.1 GCA_016192025.1 Pseudogulbenkiania sp.
ATGCCGCCCAAGCTGGTCAGCGACGACGGCCGCCACATGGTGATCCGCCCGCTGGCTTACTGCCGCGAGAAGGACCTGGAGCGCTACGCCACGCTGCGCGAATTCCCGATCATCCCATGCAATCTGTGCGGCTCGCAGCCCAATCTGCAGCGTCAGGTGGTGAAGGAGATGGTCAACGATTGGGACAAGCGCTTCCCGGGCCGGCTGGAGAGCATGTTCCGCGCGGTGCAGAACGTGGTGCCGTCGCACCTGGCCGATACCGATCTGTTTGATTTTGCCGGGCTCAAGACTGGCGAGGTGCCGTTCGCCGACGGCGATACCGCCTTCGACAAGGAGGAGTTCCGCGACCCGCCGGCGCCGCTGGACGACGAGTCGGCCGAAGCGCCGCGTCGCACCATCAGCATTCTCGATTCAAGACCGAAGGAGACGGCCTGTGGCGGGTAGGGCGCGTCATCCGTTCCGCCGCCGCGTGCGCGACGGCGTGGACGCCATGCCGGAGGTGGAAATCTCCGAGGTCGACAATATCCGCTCGCTGCATTTGGGCTCGGAGACGGTGCAAAGCTCGATGGACGTGGACGACCCGGTGCGGCTGGTGCTGTCGTACACCCGCGCCATGATGGGCTTTCTGCTGTTCAACCCGGCGCCGCGCCACATCCTGCAGATCGGTCTGGGCGGCGGTTCGCTGGCGCGCTACATCGGCTTCTACCTGCGCGACGCCAAGAACGTGGCGGTGGACATCAACCCGCAGGTGATCACCGTGGCACGGGCGTTCTTCGAGCTGCCGGAAGAGGGCGACCACTTCGAGGTGGTCGAGGCCGACGGCGCCGACTACGTGAAGATCTTCCGCGGCTCGACCGACGCCATCCTGGTGGACGGCTACGACGGCTTGCAGATCGTCGACGAGCTGACCACCGAGGACTTCTTCGAGGACTGCAAGCGCGCGCTGGCGCCGGGCGGGGTGTTCGTCACCAACTGGTGGAGCGGCGACAAGCGCTACTTCAGCTTCCTCGACCGCCTGCTCAAGGTGTTCGACGGCCGCGTGCTGGAGCTGCCTTCGGCCAGCCACGGCAACGTGGCGGTGATGGCCTTCGCCGACTCGCCGGCGCTGACCCGTTTCGACGGGCTGAAGAAGCGCGCCGAGGAGCTGGAAAGCCGCTTCGGACTGGAGTTTCCCGACTTCGTCAGCCGGATCAAGTCGACCAATCAGCATAGCGACAACCGCCTGCTGATTTAATAGTGGCTGGCGTATAATGACGCCGGCGTGGCGGGGGCGGCATCGCAGGTCCTCTCCCGGCCCGGCACAACCGGATAGATGCGGGCGGCCCAGATGGCCGCCCTTTGCCTTTTCCAGAAAGACGTGAACATCATGCAGTCTGCCCATCAGGCCCCGATTACCGACCGTAAGATCCGCTTTGCGCTGGTCGGCTGCGGGCGCATCGCCCAGAACCATTTCGCCTCCTTGGAAAAGCACGCCGAGCGCGCCGAGCTGACCGACGTCTGCGACATCGACCCGGTGGCGCTGGCGGCGGCAGTGGCGCGCACCGGTGCGTGCGGCCATCAGAACCTGACCGCCATGCTGGCCGAAACCACGGCCGACATCGTGATCCTGACCAGCCCGTCCGGACTGCATCCGGCGCAGAGCATCGAGTGCTCCGAGGCTGGCTTCCACGTGATGACCGAGAAGCCGATGGCGACGCGCTGGGAAGACGGCCAAGCCATGGTGAAGGCCGCCGACCGCGCCGGGCGCCGCCTGTTCGTGGTCAAGCAGAACCGCCGCAACGCCACGCTGCAATTGCTAAAGCGGGCGATGGAAGAGAAACGCTTCGGCCGCCTCTACATGGTCAACGTCAACGTGTTCTGGACCCGTCCGCAGGACTACTACGACTCGGCCGCCTGGCGCGGCACCTGGGAGTTCGACGGCGGCGCCTTCATGAACCAGGCCAGCCACTACGTCGACCTCTTGGACTGGCTGATCGGCCCGGTGGAGAGCGTGCAGGCCTACACCGCGACGCTGGCGCGCAACATCGAGGTGGAAGACACCGGCACCGTCAGCGTCAAGTGGCGCTCCGGCGCGCTGGGCAGCATGAACGTCACCATGCTGACCTACCCGAAGAACCTGGAAGGCTCGATCACCATCATCGGCGAGAAGGGCACGGTGCGCGTCGGCGGCGTGGCGGTGAACGAGGTCCAGCACTGGGAGTTCTCCGAGCCGCACGCCATGGACGACGACATCCAGCACGCCAGCTACGCCACCACCAGCGTCTACGGTTTCGGCCATCCGCTTTACTACGACAACGTGATCAACGTGATGCAGGGCAAGGCCGAGCCAGAGACCGACGGCCGCGAGGGACTGAAGTCGCTGGAGTTGCTGATCGCGATGTACCTGTCGGCGCGCGACGGCCGCCGCGTCAGCCTGCCGCTGGATTACTGAACCGGATCATGCAGAAGGAACCGCACATGACTTATCTCGTTCATCCCACGTCGCTGGTCGACGACGGCGCCACGATCGGCGCGGGTACCCGCATCTGGCACTGGGTGCACATTTGCGCCGGCGCGGTGATCGGCG
>JACPUY010000090.1 GCA_016192025.1 Pseudogulbenkiania sp.
CAAGCACTCACACCTATCGGTTATTCGGTTTGTTAAAGAGCGGTGCTGAGGGCTTCGTTTCCGTCGCTGCGTCAGGTGAGGAGGCGACCTATACGCCCGCACCCCACCCCCGTCAACGCCTTTTTGCAGAAAAATCACGGAAATTCGGCACCCCGGCAAAAATGCGCCTGCAAATCCTTGAATCAACACGATTTATCCATTCGGACTTTCTGGGCAATCCCCCGAAAACCCCGCCGGAACGCCCTTTCCCGCCCCTTCACCGTCCCCGGGAAAAGCAAAAAGCCGGAGAAAACTCCGGCTTTTTTTCTGGAAATCCCGCTGCCAGGCAATCGGAAGCGGTTGAACACGACCCTTACAGCACGTAGCGCGCCAGGTCTTCGCGTTGCGACAGTGCATCGAGCTTGCTGTCGACGTAACTAGCGTCGACCTCGAAGCGGCCGGCACGGGCGTCGAAGGAGATTTCTTCCAGCAGTTTCTCGATCACGGTGTAGAGACGGCGTGCTCCGATGTTCTCGGTCTTCTCGTTGACCTGCCAGGCGATTTCGGCCAGGCGATGGATGCCGCTGTCGGCAAACACCAGCTCGACGCCTTCGGTGGCGAGCAGCGCTTCGTACTGGCGCGTCAGGCAGGCGTCGGTGTTGGTCAGGATCTGGCGGAAGTCGGCGACGGTCAGCGAGGTCAGTTCGACGCGGATCGGGAAACGGCCCTGCAGTTCGGGAATCAGGTCGGACGGCTTGGCCAGATGGAAGGCGCCGGAGGCGATGAACAGGATGTGGTCGGTCTTGACCATGCCGTACTTGGTGGTGACGGTGGTGCCTTCGACCAGCGGCAGCAGGTCGCGCTGCACGCCGGCGCGCGAGACGTCGGCGCCATTGCCTTCGCTGCGGCTGGCGACCTTGTCGATTTCGTCGATGAACACGATGCCGTTCTGTTCGACGTTCTCGAGCGCTTCCTGCTTGATCTCGTCCTCGTTGACCAGCTTGGCAGCTTCTTCCTCGACGACCAGCTTGAGCGCCTCGGCCACTTTCAGCTTGCGCGCCTTCTGCTTACCGGCGCCCAGCCCCTGGAACATGTTCTGCAGCTGGCTGGAGAAGTCTTCCATGCCGGGCGGGGCGAGGATTTCCATCTTGGCCTGTGGTGCGGCGACGTTGATTTCGATTTCCTTGTCGTCGAGCTTGCCTTCGCGCAGCATCTTGCGGAATTTGAGCCGGGTGGCGCTGTCTTCGGGCTTGCTGGCCAGCGCCTCTTCTTCGCCGGCGAAGAAGCCGGCGGGTTGGCGTGCCGGCGGCAGCAGCACGTCGAGGATGCGGTCTTCGGCGGCGTCTTCGGCCCGGTGGCGCAGGCGCTTGATGGCAGCGTCGCGGGTGTCCTTGATGGCGATCTCGGTGAGGTCGCGGATGATGGTGTCGACGTCACGGCCGACGTAGCCGACCTCGGTGAACTTGGTCGCTTCAACCTTGATGAACGGGGCGTTGGCGAGCCGTGCCAGGCGGCGGGCGATTTCGGTCTTGCCGACGCCGGTCGGGCCGATCATCAGGATGTTCTTGGGAGTGATCTCGCTCTTCAGCGGCTCGGCCACCTGCTGGCGGCGCAAGCGGTTGCGCAAGGCGATGGCCACGGCGCGCTTGGCGGCGTCCTGGCCGATGATGTGCTTGTTCAGCTCGTGAACGATTTCCGGTGGGGTCATTTGTGTCATGGCTTGTTTCCGGCAAAGTTGGCCGAAGGCTTCGGCCAAGCTCGGGCCCGGCTCCGGCTGGCAACCGCGTTGGCTCTCTGCATACATATATAGAGAGCGTGATGGCGGTCAGATGTTACGGTGGCCCCGAGACGCTCGGGGGGCGGCCTCAGTCCAGTGTCTCGATCAGGTGGTTGTGGTTGGTGTAGATGCAGATGTCGCCGGCGATCTCCAGCGACTTCTTGACCACCACGGCCGGGTCGAGTTCGGTGTTCTCGAACAGCGCGCGCGCCGCCGACTGGGCGAAGGCGCCGCCGGAGCCGATGGCGGCGATGCCCTGCTCCGGCTCCAGCACGTCGCCATTGCCGGTGATGATCAGCGTGCTTTCCTTGTCGGCGACGATCAGCATCGCTTCCAGCCGGCGCAGCATGCGGTCGGTGCGCCAGTCCTTGGCGAGCTCCACCGCCGAACGCACCAGATGTCCCTGGTGTTTTTCCAGCTTGGCTTCGAAACGCTCGAAGAGGGTGAAGGCATCGGCGGTGCCGCCGGCAAAACCGGCCAGCACCTTGTCGTGATAGAGGCGGCGAACCTTGCGCGCGGTGGCCTTGATCACGATATTGCCGAGGGTGACCTGTCCGTCACCGCCCAGCGCCACGCGCTGTCCACGGCGGACGGAGACGATGGTGGTTCCGTCAAACTGCTGCATTTTCTTGTTCCAATGAAAAAACTACCGACGAGCTGCCAGCAGCTTTTCAGGATATGTAGGCAAGTGGGCGGATTGCAAGCGGCTCAGGACGCGCCACCGCGGATCAGGCTGTAGAGTTCGTCCTTCAGCGCCAGCCGGGTTTTCTTCAGCTGTTCCAACTCCTCGTCGCTGGCGGCCTCTACCTGGTTTTCGATGCGCACCACAGCCTTGTCGACTTGCTCGTAGTCGCCGAACAGATGGGTGAAACGGCCGCTGTCCTGCTTGAGTTCGTGAATCTTGGCCTTGAACTCGGGAAACTCGCTGGCCAGCGGATGATGGTCGATGTGCATGGTAAGGCTCCTGAATGGTTGGGAAATGGATGCAACCATGCTACGCCCGGCGCCTGCCGGTGCCGTTGCCATGCATCAAATGCGCCCAGCCACTACATGAATGATAACAATTTGCGTTATCATCTTTTCATGAACTCGCGTACCGAACATTTTGCCACCCTGAGCGGCGTCACGTTGCTGCACGTCGCCGCACTGGCCGGACTGACCCTGCTCGCCGCTCAGCGCGTGCCGATCACCCCGCCGCAACTGGCGCGTATGGAACTGGTGACACTGCCCGCACCGCACCCGATCGCGCCAGCGCCGGCCGCCACCCCCGCCAAGCCGCACCCCAAGCCCACGGTCAAGTCGAAGCAGACGCCCCCCCGCACCCCGACACCCAAGACCCTGCTAGTGCCACGCCCGCAGGCAGTGCGGCCGGTCGCAGCGGCACCGACAGCCATCACGGCCCCCAGCACCGAGGAACGGCGCAGCGAGGCCGCCACTCCGACCGCCAGCGCCGCGCCCGCGGCGAAAGCGGCCGAGCCTGCCGAACCGCCGGTCACTCCGCCACTCTACCGCGGCGGCTACCTGGACAACCCCAAGCCGCGCTACCCGGCGCTGTCGCTGGAACTGAACGAGACCGGCACCGTGCGCGTGCGCGTGCAGGTTAGCGCCGAAGGCCGTCCGCTGGACGTCAGCCTGGCGCAGAGCAGCGGCTACCCGCGGCTGGACCGCGCAGCGCTGGAGGCGGTGCGTCAATGGCGCTTCGTCCCGGCCCGGCGCGGGCAGGAAGCCATCCCTTTCAACTTCATCGTACCCGTCGATTTTTCCATCAAAAGCCACTGAACCATGAATCTGCTAACCGTATTCCACCAAGGGGACGCCGTACTCGTGACGGTGTTCATGCTGCTCATCGCCATGTCGATCCTGACTTGGTACGTCATCGCCGTGCGCGCCGTGCACGGCTGGCGCGCGCGCCGCGACAACAAGCTGGCCGAAGCCGCGCTGTGGAACGCCGCGAACTGGCCGACGGCGGAGGCGGCGCTGGCCGATTCCAACTCGGCCTACGCCAACCTGACGCGTGACGGGCTGGCAGCGCTGCGCCACTTCCACGCCAACGCCCAGCGTTCGCTGGGGCAGGCCTGCGACCTGAACGAGTTCCTCACCCGCGCCATCCGCAAGCGGCTGGCGCAGGAGACCGGCCGCCACGAGTCTGGCATGACGCTGCTCGCCTCGGTCGGTTCGACCGCGCCGTTCATCGGCCTGTTCGGGACGGTGTGGGGCATCTACCACGCGCTGGTGAACATCGGCGCGCAGGGGCAGGTATCGATCGCCACAGTGTCCGGCCCGATCGGCGAGGCGCTGGTGGCCACCGCCGCCGGCCTGGCGGCGGCGATCCCGGCGGTGCTGGCGTACAACACCTTCATGCGCCTGCAGCGGGTGATGGCACAGCAGATGGACCACTTCGCCCACGACCTGCACGCGCAGCTGTTGACCCAGGCAGGAGAGATCGATGGCGTTCGGTAGTTTCGACAAGGGCGAGCACGCCCCGATGGCGGAGATCAACACCACCCCGCTGGTCGACGTGATGCTGGTGCTACTGGTGGTGTTCATCATCACCGCGCCGCTGTTGACCAACGCGGTCAAGGTCGACCTGCCGCAGGCGGCCGCCGCCACCTTCAAGGACGAGCCCAAGGCGATCCGCCTGGCGGTGAAGCCGGACGGCAGCTACTTCTGGAACGACGCACCGGTCGCCCGTGAGGCGCTGGCCGCACGCTTTGCCGAGGCCGCGCGCACCAACCCGCAGGTCGAGCTGCACCTGCGCGCCGACAAGAGCGCACGCTACGAGTACGTTGCCGAAGCGCTGGCCAGCGCCCAGCAGAACGGTGTAAGCCGCATCGGCTTCGTCACCGAAGCCCCCTGATTCACTCCTGATTCCCCCGCGACACGCCCCACGGACCTCCCCAGCAGAGGGAGGCCGCGGGCCGTCTTGTGTCCGGAATCCGTCTCCACCCATCCTTTTGCAGAGGGAACCATGAACCAAAAGAGCCTGAAGGCTTCGGCAAAGCACCAAACTCACCGTGCCACGTCGACATGGGGCATACTGCGTTTATTTACGTAAATAAATAACGTATTTCATTATTTAATTTACAAATAGTAAACAACTGACCATGAGTAACCCAACCTCCCC
>JACPUY010000091.1 GCA_016192025.1 Pseudogulbenkiania sp.
CCTGCTAGGCCCTGCGCTAGCCGTTCAAGATGGATATCATCCGCGACCGCGCCTCGCTGGTCCGGGAAACCAACGAAGGCTGGCTGGAGAACAGCTACAGCGTGAAAATCATCAACGTATCGGAACAAACCCAGCGTTACCAACTCTCAGTCGAGGGTTTGCCGGGGATCAGGCTGCGCAGCGACAGCCCGGTCGTCACCGTCAAGGGGGCGGAAACCGAAACCGTCGCGGTACGCGTCGAGGCCGACCCGCAATACGCCACCAAGGGCAGCCACGAGATCCATTTCGTGATCCAGTCGATCGATGACTCTTCCCTCAAGGTGGAAGAAAAATCGAGCTTCATTGGAGAGTAATGCATGCAGAAGGACCCGAAGGGCTCGCGCCCGTGGTACCAGGAGCCTTGGCCATGGTTGTTGATGGCCGGACCGGTCATCGTCGTCATCGCCGCCTTCATCACCTTCGGCCTGGCGGTCAAGAGTGACGACGGCATGGTGGTGGACGATTATTACCAACAAGGCAAGGAGATCAACAAGCAGTTGCACCGTGACGAGGCGGCCAAGGCCATGGGCCTGTCGGCCCAGGTGCTGTTCAGCCCAGACATGCGTCAGATCCGGGTCATTACCAGCAGCCGCCAACCGCTGCCCGCTGCGCTGGAACTGCTACTGCTGCACCCGTCCCAGGACGATTTCGACCAGCATATCGCGCTGCAGCGCACCGGCGACAACGTCTACCAGGGCAGCCTCAAGCCGGCTTCGGCCAACCACTGGTACGTGCATCTGCAGGACCAGGACAAGCGCTGGCGCCTGCAGGGCGAGTGGCGCACCGCGGAAGGCCAGCAGGTCATGCTGGGCACACCGGCGCTGACCCCGGTGGAGAACTGAGCATGGATCGACGCCACGCCCTGCTGGGCCTTGTTGCCTTGGCGCTATCCGCCTGCGCCACGCACGGCAGCTATGCCCCGGCCTACCTGAACGGCACGGTGTCGCTGGCGGCGGACAGCCCACTCTCCCGCACCGGCAGCATGGTGCGCGTCAGCCTGTACGACGTGAGCCAGGCCGATGCCCCGCCGCGGTTGCTGGCCGAACAGTATCTGGAACAGCCGCCGGCCTTTCCGGCCGGGTTCTCACTGTGCTACGACCGGCACGCCATCCAGCCCGATGGCCGCTACGCCGTGGAGGCCAGGGTCTTCGTCGATGGCGAACTGAGGCTGGCCAGCCGCGAACCGCGCAGGGTGCTGGACGGCATCACCGGGCCTGCGGACATCCGGGTCGAACCGGTCGCGCGCTGATCGCCGCACCGGAGCAAAAAACGGGGAGCCTCGCTCCCCGTTTCCATTACGGCGTCAGACCGGCTTCAGCCGCGCGGTGAAATGGCGCAGGATCGGCGGCTCGTAATCGAACTGCAGCCCGCGGATCGATGCCGCCCGCCGCTTGACGTCGAGCAGGCAGTCGGCGATATAGTCCATGTGGTCGTTGGTATACACCCGGCGCGGGATGGTCAGCCGCAACAGCTCGAACGGCGACGGTTCTTGCTTGCCGGTCTGCGGATTGCGCCCCAGCAGCAGCGAGCCGATCTCCACCCCGCGCACCCCGCCCTCCAGGTACAGCTCGCACGCCAGCGCGTGGGCGGGAAACTGCTCGGCCGGAATATGCGGCAGTAGCTTCTTCGCGTCGACGAACACCGCGTGGCCTCCGGTCGGGGTCTGGATCGGTACGCCGCCCGCATGCAGACGCTCGCCCAGATACGCCACCTGGCCGATGCGGTAGTTCAGATAGTCCTGCTCCATCCCCTCCTTCAGCCCCAGCGCCAGCGCCTCCATGTCGCGCCCGGCCAGGCCGCCATAGGTGATGAAACCTTCCATCGGCACGCAGCGTACCTGCACCGCGCGGAACAGCACCTCGTCCGCGCGGAAGCAGCACAGACCGCCGATATTGACCAGACCGTCCTTCTTGGCCGACATGGTGAACATGTCGCCGTAGCCGAACATCTCGCGCACGATGTCGGCAATAGCATGGCCGGCGTAGTCCGGGTCGCGCTGCTGGATGAACCAGGCGTTCTCGGCGAAGCGCGCGGCGTCGATGATCACCGGGATGCCGTTGGCGCGCGCCAGCTTACTGGCTTCGCGGATACTGTGCATCGACACCGGCTGGCCGCCGGCACTGTTGCAGGTGATGGTGATGATCAGCCCGGCCACGTTGTCGGACCCCACTTCCTCGATGGTTTCGGCCAGCTGCAGCAGGTCGAAATCGCCCTTCCAGTTGTAAGCGGTCTCGGTGTCGAAGGCCTGTGGCGTCAGTACGTTGATGGCCCGGCCACCGGCGATCTCGACGTGGGCCTTGGTGGTGTCGAAGTGGTAGTTGGAGATGAACACCGGCTTGTCGCCTTTGCAACGCTTGACCAGTTCCGGAAACAGGATCTGCTCGGCGCCACGGCCCTGGTGGGTCGGGATGGTATAGGGGTAGCCGAACACCTCGTTGACCGTATCGGTCAGGTGGTAGAAGTTGCGGCTGCCGGCATAAGCCTCATCCCCCATCATCATCCCGGCCCACTGCCGGTCGCTCATCGCACCGGTGCCGCTGTCGGTCAACAGGTCGATGTAGACGTCTTCCGCCCGCAGCAGGAACGGATTCCAGCCGGCCTGCTCCAGGGCCTGACGGCGTTGTTCGGGGGTGGTCTGTTTGATCGGTTCCACCATCTTGATGCGGAACGGTTCGGGAATACGACGTGCCATGAGAATCTCCCGGCCGCCGGCCGGTCGCGGGCGCACGAACGCCAGGCGCGACAAGACCGACAGCCTCTGTCTTCAGTTTAAACGGTATATATGGAAAAAGACGGGCGCCACCGGGCGGCGGCAAGGGAGCTCAGGCGCGGGGGAAGTCGTCGGCGAGGACAACGTCGAGGGTGTACCAGTTCATGGGCAGGCTATTGCGGTTGACCCCTGCCCGGGTCAAGCAAGCCAACGTGTTCATTGGAGAATCACCTTGAAAAACTTTGCCGGATGGCAGGACGAGACTACCCCACTCTCCCGGCGACGGCAAGGCCACCCGCGCGATACTCGCGCCAGCGCAGCCTAGGCTGCCGGCAGACCGGTCACTCCCTGCCATCCACCAACGTCTGAGACGTCAGACTCCCTTAAGGCAATGACGCTAACATCGAAACCTTTCCTGCCGTCGTCATCCCTGAATAACCGATGAAACACACGTCACGACACGGGGGACAACGCCAGGCTATGCTTGTTCAGCAGTCGCGCAATTTCGGCAAGGAAATCGCCCTCACCGCCGGGATCGACCAAGCCCGAGGGACGTGGCGGTGCTGATCGACGGCGACTTCCAGCATCCGCCCGAACTGGTGCCGGCATTCCTCGCTCACTGGCGCCAGGGCTACGACATGGTGTACAGCGTGCGCTCGAATCGCGATGGCGAGAGCTCGGCCATCGGCTACGCTATTTATGAAATATTCAAGACCCTGGCCTTTGGCAACCCCTTGCACGGCCGGCCGACCTTGGCCGTAGCCATCAACTTTCTTGACAGGATACAGTTGCTGTCGATCGGCATTCTCGGCGAATATGTCGGGCGGATTTCCGATGAGGTCAAGCAGCGGCCGAACTACCTGATCAGCCGCATCGTGTCCCCCGCGGCCAAGGAGAGCGACACCCACCATGAAACGAGAACTGCTGCTGTTCGGCTGTGTCGGCATCAGCGCGCTGCTGATGCACTTCGTGATTGTCAGCTTGTGGCTGGTACCGGCCGGCCTGCCGCCGCTCGCGGCCAATGTTGCGGCCTTCCTGCTGGCGTTCCAGGTCAGTTACTGGGGTCACCGCTGCCTGACCTTCCAGGCCCACCATGTCCCGCACCGCCAGGCACTGCCGCGCTTTTTTGGTGTCGCCAGCCTGAGCTTCGCCCTGAACGAGGCGCTGTATTTCGTGCTATTGCGCTTCACGCCGCTGGATTACCGCAGCGCACTGCTACTGGTGCTGCTGCTAGTGGCCCTGTTTACTTTCCTTCTCAGCAAGTGGTGGGCCTTTGCCGGAAAGCGTCCGGCATGAGCCGCCGGCTGACGCTGTATGCCCACGACTTCGAGCAGTCCCCCGTCATCAGCGAGGGGATTCTTGAACTCTTGGAGCGCCGTCGGCTGAGCACCTGTCCAGCCTGTCACCGCTGTGGCCGGCACAGGCCAGCGCACTGGCTGCGTTCGACCCACCGCTGGACATCGGCCTGCACTGCAGCCTGACCCACCCCTTCGGCACTGGCCACCGCCCACTCGCCCAGTGGCCGCTGTGTTGCCAGCTGCGGCTGCTGTCGCGCCGGCCACTGCTGGATGCCCTGCTACACCAGATCGATGCCTTTGCCGAGTCCCTCGGCCGGCGGCCGGACTACCTCGACGGACACCAGCGGCGTGGCAGCGGGAATACCGCTACCTGGCCAGCACGGCCTTCGAGAAGGATTGTCAGCGTTACGGTGTCACCCTGCGCCGTTCGGCCAACGAGAGGCCCGGGTCAGGAGACCCTAGAGCACTGGCCAGGGCAGCACCTCGGGCTGCCATGCCGGATCCTCCAAGGCGGCCTGCAGCGCCTCGGAGGAGAAATACGCGCCATGGCGGGGCGGGCAAATGAAACGGAAGCGCTCGCCGTCGAGCGTGAACGCCAGCGAGTAGGCGTGCAGGTAGCCACGGTCGGCCGGGGTGCCGCCGTACAGTTCGTCGCCCAGGATCGGTGCCGACAGGCTTTTCAGCGCCACGCGCAACTGGTGCGTCTTGCCGCTGTGCGGGCGCAGGATAAACAGCCGCCGTCCAGGCTCCAGCGAGAAACTGAAGAACTGCGTGACGGCCGGATTGGCCGAAGACGGCAGCAGGCGCCAGGCGCCGCCGCGGCCCTTGGCCATGTCGCCCTTCACCAGCCCCTGCTTCTTCTGCGGCTTGCGGTCCGACAGCGCCAGATAATATTTCTCCACTTCGCGCGTGGCGAAGGCTTCGGCCAGGCTGGCCGCCACCTCGGCCGATCGTGCCACCAGCAGCAGGCCCGAGGTCAGCCGGTCGAGGCGGTGCACCGGCCACAAGGTGTCGTCGGCCAGCTGCTCGCGCAGCGCCTCCATCAGTCCGGGCTCGTCGCCTTGGCGATGGAAACTCACCCCGGGATGCTTGGCGATGACGTAGAAACGCGGGTCGGAGGCAATCAGGTCGAACACGGCGCCCTCACCATGAAAAAGAGGCCGATTCTAGCAGCGAAGGGCCTCTCGTTCCCATCTGAAACTCAGGACAGCGCCTCGTTCATGCGCGCCTCGGCTTCCATGCGCATGCGCTTGCGGATCTCCGCGTCGCGGAAGCGCTTGCGGTGCGTCTCGCTGTCCAGCGCCAGCGCCGGCACCGTCGCCGGCTTGCCCTGCTCCATCGCCACCATGGTGAAGTAGCAGCTGTTGGTGTGGCGCACCGTACGCTTCTGGATGTCCTCGGCCAGCACCTTGATGCCCACTTCCATCGAGGTCCGGCCGACGTGGTTGACGCTGGCGTAGAACGTCACCAGTTCGCCGACGTGGATCGGCTGCTTGAACAGCACCTGGTCGACGGACAAGGTCACGACGTAACAGCCGGCGTAGCGGCTGGCACAGGCGTAGGCCACCTGGTCCAGCAGTTTCAGCAACACGCCACCGTGCACGTTGCCGGAAAAGTTCGCCATGTCCGGCATCATCAATACCGACATCACCAGTTCGCGC
>JACPUY010000089.1 GCA_016192025.1 Pseudogulbenkiania sp.
CCCGGCGTCAGCCCACAGGCGATCGAGATCGCGCCGCTGAGCGAATCCTTGGTCACGGTCGAGCTGCACACCAGCACCCGGCGCTGGCTGAAGCAGATCGGCCGCCTGCTGGAGCGACCGGAGGGGGCACTCGACTACGAGATCAGCGGCCAGCTGCAGGGCCTCAACGGCCTCGGCACCCTGCCGTTCAGCAGCAAGGGCGAATGGAACCGGCCACGCTGAAACGGGCCTCGGCCAATCTGCGTATTTCGGCTCCGCCCCGCTATCCATCACAGCCGCCACCAGAGATGATGCGAGTCGGCCACTGGTTTTGAGTCCCTTCCGCCCTACAGGGATGACAGCTTTGTAGAAAGGTCGAGATACCGGTATCGACCCTAACCGGACCACAAAAATCGGGACCGATCAGTGTTCGGTACTTTCACCGGGCACTACTTTTTGATCCACTGGCCATCAGGGGCTTTTACGTAAGTCCCTGGCGCACTCTTTTCAATGGCTTTCTGTCCAGCCAGGGCAGCCACTTGATCCAGGGTAGCGCCGTTTTTCTTGGCAATGGCTTCGTAGGCGGAGCGGCGCTTGGCATTGATATCCGCGACAAGCTCCACTGCGTCGGGGCTTGCCTTGACCACGCCCAGATAGCCATTAGGTTGCTCTCCCACCAGTCCCTGTGATTTGGCGCTATCCAGGTCCAGTGCCATGGTCAGCGCACTGCAGGCCAGCAGTAGCACCGCCATCAATAATCGTGTTGCCGCTTTCATGGTCCGCTCCTAGAACAATGCGCTGTCTTCACTGATGAGTTTATCGACATCTTTTTCCACCTTGAGGCGGATCTCGTGGTCAATCTTCACATTCAGGTTGATGGTGATCGGCTCTTTTGGGGCCTCCAGCGCGACCCGCGGGGTACAGGCTGCCAGAGGCAGTAAGGCCACAAGCCAAAGGGGTTTCATGGTGAGTCCTCCGCATCCTGTCATGGCAGGCCTTCCGCCGGCCTCCGCTCCAATACCCGCCGGGATATCTCATCACCAATGCGCAAGCTGCGTAATAGCTCAAACACATTTTCCCGGTGCGTGTAGTTTAGTACGACCGGCAGGCTGTTTTGCTGTGGATTCTGTCCCTTGACGGTCACCGCCGCATCCAGCCAGCCGTCCGGTTTCATGTCCAGGCGTGCCTGGAAGTCATGAATCGCCAGGTTGCTCAGCGTATCCAGCGCCAGCTGCACTGCGCGATTGGACTGGCCCATGGCGCTGACGCCGGCAGATGGCAGGACCTTCAGTGACAAGGGGCCTTCATTGCTTAGGACTCCCCCCTGCAAGGCCAGGGAATCCTTCATCAACTGTAACGGCAGGTGTCCCCCCACTCGGCCGGCAAGCTGAACCGTCGGATTGGGCTCGTTCTCCAGCGCGACCACATCCTCCAGGTTGATGCGGCTGGCCGTTACCGTCTGATACTGCGGCGATGGCCATTGTAGGGCTGGGGCGCGCACATTGCCTCCCAGCACTTCGGCATGAACATCAGCGAAGTGCCAGGTGGACAGATCGGATCGCACCGTCATGCGGAGATTGCGCACCAGGGTGCCCACCTCCAGTTCGGCCAGACTGATCGGCCCGATACTGCTGAGCGTCAGGCCATCCGGATGCAACTCAATATGGGCGGACCCATTGCCGCCGGCAGCCAGAATCCCCCCCCAATCCAGCGCCAGCCCGGACACTTTCACCTCACCTTTCAGCTGCCAGTGATCCTGCCACTGCCAGCGAGCCTGGCCATTCAGCATGCCTTTCTGCAGGCTAACGCCGAGGCTACGGCTCATGGCGGCAACAAGAGGGGTCGTCAGCTCCAGCGTGCCTTTCACGCCCGTGTTCTTCCCGCGGCCAGACAGGCCGGCGGTCAGGCTCAGCTCGGATTGCCAGGCCGGCACGTGCAGCCTGGCCCGGCCTTGCTGCCCGGAAACGTCCATCTGCCCGATGACGGCAGGCAAGACCCCGCGCGTCGCCACGGCACCATCGGCCTTGACCTGCAAGGTCCCCCATACCCCTTGGGGACCGAGGCGTAGCGGCGTGGCGGCAGTGAGGGCTATCGGCTTGATCAGCGTGGTACCGATCAAACCCTCGGCCAAGGTGGCGCGGCTGCCCGTGCCCAGAAACCACTGCCCCTCTTTGCCATACCAGGGTACGGCCACCTTCAGATTTCCGCCCTGAGCATAAAACGGGAGCCGGGAGTGGCCTTCCACGGCACCTTCCCAGCGCCCCCGCGCAAAGCTGGCATTGAGCACCCCCATGAGGGGGTAGTTGCCATAGCGGCCATTGAAATCCGCCCGCGCGGTCCAGCGCGGGGGGTGGAAACCGGTCACCGGCACGCGCAGCGCCAGTTGTAGGTCCGCGCCCTTGACCGTCAGGCTGGCCGGCTCGCCGGTGAGGCCCGCGGCATCGATGCGACCTCGCCAAACCCCGGCCAGGTCATAGCCGGCGGCTTTGCCCGCCAGCTCGAGCTGCCCTTGCCAGCCCCACCGGGCTTGCTGCCAGGACAATCGGCTGTCGACGGTTTTAACCCTGATATTCCGATACTGAAGCTCGGCAGAGAGAGGGCTTTCACCAACCGGTGCCAGCGGTAGTGCCACGGGACGGGCCCAGCTCAGGCGCAGCTCCTCGGGCAGCCGTATTTCCGCCGGCAACAGCTCCAGCCTTTGCCGAGACCAGCGCAGGGGCACCGTGCCGGCCAGCGAGGGTCCGGCCAGCGTCAACCGGCCTTGGCCGCGTGCCACGCCGCCGCCCTCGGTCTCGAGGGTCAAGCGCACATTCCCTTGCGGGCCTGTCGCCCGCAAGTCCAGGCGCAGGGACTCCACCCCGTCCAGATTGCCGCTGGCCCGTAGTGCTTCCCTGGCTTCCAGGTTCCAGCCCCCCCCGAGCGCCAGTGGCGCCCCCAGCGTGGCGTTCAGCCGCCATCGTTTGGCGGCAAGACTGGCCTCGAGCGTCGTATCGGTTCGTTGCGGCTGTCCCAGATAACCCAGTTGATAGCCCTGTGCCTGCCAGCTACCGTCCAGACGCTTGGCCTGCCACATTCCCTTGCCCGTAAAGTTCAGTGCGCCCAATAGCTTGGGGGCGATATCAGTCGCCTGAATCTGCCCTTGCGCGGTCCAACGCCCGGAAAGGCGGTCATAGACGGCGGAAGCGTTGCTGCGCCGATACCTTGCCTGTACCTGCCAACGCTGCTCGCGCTGGTGGATGACCACCGCCAGGGGCGGCAAGCCGGGAATGGTGAGTGCCTTGATGGAAAGATCGAAGGGCGGCGTCCAGGGGGGTGGAGACAGTTCCTCGGCGCCTGTCTCGCATTTGGGCAGGCTCATGCGGGTCATGGTGATCGTCAACGGCCGCCAGCCGGTGACCCGCAGCCGCTCGCCAAGGACTCTGACGCAGCCGTTATGAAGCCTTTGCCACTGCGCCAGTTCCAGTCCGTTCTGCCAGCTGACGCCCTGGACACGCATACCCTGCGTATAAGCGATGAGCGCCGCCACGAGGAGCAGCCCAAGTGGCAGCAGCGCCAGCACGATCAGCCAGCGATAGTAGCGACGCACAAACGCAAGACGAGATCTCATGCTCATTACCCGACCATCTGCTGCATGGTGAGTGTTGCCGGGCCTCCAGCGGGAGGCCTGCCACACCCCGTTTACCTCATCTGCTTTCCCCCCTGTACTTGAGCATATACGGGTGGCAGAGATCTGCTGCGCGATATGTTCCCCAAGGGCAACGCCACGCTAAATGGTCTGTGCCGGGCTTGATGGATATTGGCTTGAAAATTTGTGGGTGTGGCTAGCGTCCGCCTCTGGTGGGGGCGCTGCACTCGTTCGCACGATGTTCCAGTAGCAGTTGGGAACGCATGCACCGGTCCGCCCAGCGGACTGCTGCTGACGCGTTCTTCGCCGCCGATGCGGAAAGTCCCACCTTGCAGCCGCGGGTGCGCTCCAGCAGCAGCTCTCGCTCGCGTGTGTTGCGCGTGAGCGCTGCCGCGCGCCCGAACTCGGCACGGGCCTCGGCAAGGCTGACGTCACGCACCCTGCGCGCGACGCTGGCGATGATCTTGGCGGACTCGATGCGCCAGACCACGTCGATCACGCGATGGCAGGCGGAAGCGGTCATACCCCGCGCGGCTGTCCGGCCTGGGCCGGCATCTCGGGAAAGCCGGCCGCCGCCTGCTGCACATCCGCCGGGAAGTCCGAGAATTCCTGCACCTGGCGGATCTCGATCACTTCATTGGGCGAAGCCGGGCAACGCTTCGCCCATTCGATGGCTTCCTCCTTCGACTTCACCTGGATCATCCAGTAGCCGCCGACCACCTCCTTCGCCTCGGCGAACGGCCCATCGGTCACCTTCGGCTTGCCGTCTTCGAATGAGATGCGCGCGCCCATCGACGGCGGGTGCAGGCCATCGAGCGCGAGCAGCACGCCGGCCTTCTGCAGTGCTTCGTTGTATTTCATCATCGCGGCCACGGCTGCGGCATCAGGCATGGTGCCCGGCACGGCGTTCTCGTAACCCTTGGGGATCATCAGCATCATAAATCGCATCGTGTTTTTCCTTGACTGGTTGCAGTGGCGAGCACGGCGGCCGGCCAGGCCATCGCTTACCAGTACGGCGAACGAGGCCGGGCGAAATCGGCACGCTGTTCACGCGGGCACAATGATCATCCACGACACGCCGAAGCGGTCGGCCACCATACCGAAACAGGGAGAAAAGAAGGTCTTACCGAGCGGCATCTGCACCTGGCCGCCCTCACTCAGGGCCGCGAACAGCCGCTCGGCCTCGGCTTGATCGGCCACCGACAGCGACAGCGAAAAGCCCTGGAAGCTCGGCTGCCCCTGACAACGGCCGTCGGACGCCATCACCGTGCTCTCGCCGATGCGCAGGCTCGCGTGCATGACCTTGTCCTCGGCTCCGGGCGGCACCATGCCCGGCTGCGGCGGCTCGGGGCTGTCCTTCATGCGCATCAGCATCTCCACTTCGGCACCGAGCGCGCTGCGGTAGAACTCGACCGCTTCTTCACAGCGGCCGTCAAAAAACAGATAGGGCTGGACTTGCATGACATCTCCTTCTCAACGGTGGTGGGTGATGTTTCAGGTTGATCGCTTGGCGGCGTTGGCCAACTGCTCGGCCTGCGCGCTCATGCGCTCCTCGGCCTCTCTGAGTTCAGGTCAGCTACTTTATTTTTGGAAGTATTGGCTAAGGTCGGCAATGTTTCGCCTTTTTCCATCTCGCGGTGGTGATGGGCCACATAAATTTCATGCATGCTCTTGCAACCGCATCAGGCCGGTGCTGCCAGTGATGTCGCTGCATGCAAAGTGGCCTGAATACGGCGAGAGGTGTCAGGAAGCCGACGGGGTGAGCGCTACCCTTTGCGCATCGGCGGAGTTGCATAAAATCTAGTCTGGGAGCTTGACCCTATTCGGGTTCCCTCCCCTCCGTCGATCCTATGCTTATACTTACAAGACATTCAAGCCAGGCCAGTGAATTGATTGCTGCGCGCCCCCAGCCCCAGGCCCCGGCAAAAGACGGCCGTGGCGCAGCACTCCAAGGCGTATCGAAGGACACCGATCATGACGACACCCAGTCAGAGCACAGGTTTATCGCAAGAACCCGGCCGCCGGCGGAACCAGGCCCTTCCCGACGGCCCGCGGGTTTATCGGCAGCTGAACGAACTAAAAGAAGGCGTCTCCAGCGCCATCGATCCTCTCGGGATGGCGGCCCCCATCGCCCATGCCCAACTTACCTGGCTGCTCCATCCCCAGGAACTGAGCGAGCGCCTTGCCCTGCTTTCTTCCGACCTATGGCGACTACAATGGCATAGCTGGCAGCGAATGCTCGGCCTGCCGACCGAAGATCCGATCACGCCTAACGCCGACGATGTCCGTTTCTCCGATCCCGCGTGGTCCGATTCGCCGGCCCTGGATCTGATCAAGGAATGGTATCTCGCCTTCACCCGCCATACCCAGGACATGCTCTATGACACCCCCGGCCTGTCGGGCAAGGAAAGCCGACGCGCGGCCTTCTGGTGGCGGAATTGGTTGAACGCGGTGGCGCCTACCAACTACCTGTGGACCAACCCGGTGGCGATCCGCAAGGCGATGGAAACCCGCGGCGACAGCCTGGCAAGGGGGTTCCAGAACTTCCTGGATGATCTGCGGGCCGGCAACGTCCGCATGACCGACCCGGAGGATTTCGAGGTCGGCCGCAACCTCGCGACGACGCCCGGATCGGTGGTGTTCCGCAATCGTCTGCTTGAGGTAATTCACTACGCTCCCGTTCGTCCACAGGTGCACGCCGAGCCGGTGGTGATCATCACGCCCTGGATCAACAAGTTCTACGTACTCGATCTCACCCCGAAAAAGAGCATGATCCGCTTCCTGCTCGATCAGGGGCTGGACGTCTTCATTACCAGCTGGAAGAACCCGGGCGCGGCGATGAGTGAGGTCTGTTTCGACGACTATCTCATCGAAGGCATCGATACGACCGTGCAGATCGCGCGCCAGCTCTCCGGGGCAAAGCAGGTCCACGCTATCGGCTACTGTATCGGTGGCACGGCGCTGGCGATGTACATGGCCTGGGCCAACCGGCGCTACGGCGCGGACGCAGCGCCGATCGCCGACGGCACCTTCCTGACGACACTGGTCGACTTCCACAAACCAGGCGACATCGATGTCTTCATTGATAAAGCCAGCGTTCATTACCTGTGTTCCCAGATGCAGCGCAACGGTTATCTCGACGGCGGGGAAATGGCCTCGGCCTTCCGCTTCCTGCGCTCCAACAGCCTGATCTGGCATTACGTGGTCCATGGCTGGCTGTACGGTGAAACGCCACCGCCATTCGACGTGCTGTACTGGAACATGGACACCACCCGCATGCCGCAGGCCATGCATTCGTGGTATCTGACCGAACTCTACCTGCACAACAGGCTGACCCAGCCAGGCGCACTGACCGTGGCGGGCGAGGCCCTGGATCTGGCGGCGATCCACCAGCCCTTGTACGC
>JACPUY010000100.1 GCA_016192025.1 Pseudogulbenkiania sp.
GTCAATCGGGCGGAAGTGGCTCATGGCGGCCGGCTGTCTTCTTGATGTTAATGATTGGAATTATCCCATGCGGCAGGCTAAGTCCGACAGGCTGCTAGGGTGGCTCTGTTGCGGGGATATGTTGCCGCCGCGCTTCGGTGCGGTCGGCAGGGGGAGGGCCGTGCGGCCCGATGGGCGGTGTGTCGCGATATCGCGAACCGCTGATGCTCTTCAGGACAAGCAAACTTCTGGCCAGGTGCTGGCGGAGGCTGGGGCGGTCAGGGGGCGTCCGGTGTCAGCGGGCGCGGCTGGCGGTGCAGGCGGACGATGGCCTCGCCGGTCGGCGTCGCCACGGCGGAGTCCAGCGTGAAGCGGTTGAGCGCCTCGAAAAAGGCGGCCAGCCCGACGTCGAGCGCCGATTTGAGCTGGCAGCCGCTGCGCAGCGCACAGGGCGGTTCGGCGCAGTCGATCAGTTCGCTCATGCCTTCCAGCGTGCGGATGACGTCGCCCAGGCGGTAGTGGTCGGCCGGGCGCGCCAGCGCCAGCCCGCCGCCCTTGCCGCGGGTGGTGACCAGCCAGCCCTGCTGCGCCATGAAGTGCACCACCTTGACCAGGTGATGGCGCGACACGGCGAAGCGCTCGGCAATTTCCGGAATGGTTACCGGGGTGTCGCGCTCGTGGTGGGTCAGGTACATCAATACCCTGAGGCCGAGGTCGGTAAAGCGGGTCAACTGCATGATCGGTTCTGTCTCGCGTGATGCGGGCAGGATACCCCGCCCGCCCTTGCTTCACAATCAGCCGGCCACGGTATGCGAGCCGAACACTTCGTAATGGACGCGTCCGGCGTCGACGCCCGCGGCCAGCAGCCAGTCGCGCTGCGCCAGCATGAACGGCAGCGGTCCGCACAGGTAGTAGTCGGCGTCCGGCAGCAGCACCTGCTCGCGGACGGCGGCCAGATCGACCCGGCCCTGCAGATCGTAGTCTTCGGCCAACGTGTCCGTTTCCTTTACCTCTTCATAGAACACTACCTTGCTGACGTTGTCGCATTCCGCCGCCAGCTGGTTGACGTGGCGCTTCATCGCGTGTGCCGCGCCGTTGCGGCAGCCGTGGATGAAGGCGACGCGACGCGGGCTTTGCGTCAGCACCAGGTGATTGAGCATGGCGATCATCGGCGTCAGGCCGACCCCGCCGCTGATCAGCACCACCGGGGTGGTACGGTCGGCGTGCAGGAAGAAGTCACCCGTCGGCGGAGCCAGTTCCAGCTGGTCGCCCTCGTGCACGGTGTCGTGCAGCAGGTTGGAGACGCGTCCGGCCGGGTTGGCGTCGTTGCCGGCCTCGCGCTTGACCGAGATGCGCAGGTAGTCCTGGCCAGGGGCGTCCGACAGGCTGTACTGGCGTGGCTGCTGTACCCCCCACTCGGCGACGAAGCGTTTCAGCGTGATGTACTGGCCGGGGCGGAAGCCGGGCACGGCGCCCTTGTCGCTCGGGTAGAGGTAGAACGAGGTGATCTCGCTGCTTTCCGCCACCTTGCGGCCGACGGTGAAGCTACGCAGGCCCGACCAGCCGCCGCGCGCCAGCGTGGAGTCGGTGTAGATCTGCTGTTCGGCCGCGATCAGGATGTCGGCCAGCTGACCGTAGGCCAGGCGCCAGGCTTCGAGCAGTTCGTCGCTGGCCGCCTCGCCCAGCACCTCGCGGATCGACGACAGCAGGTGATGGCCGACGATCGGGTAGTGCTCGGCACGGATGCCCACGCTGACGTGCTTGTGGGCGATGCGCGCCAGCACCGGGGCCAGTACCGACGGGTCGTCGATGTGCTCGGCGTAGCCCAGCACCGCCAGCGCCAATGCCTGCTGCTGTTGCCCGGCGTCTTGCTTGGCCTGGTTGAACACGTGTTTCAGCTCCGGGTTATGGCTGAACATGCGGCGGTAGAAGTGGCTGGTCAGGGCGACGCCGTGTTCGCGCAGAACCGGTACGGTGGCTTTGACGAGGTCGCGGTGCTGGGTGGAGAGCATGGAGGGTCCTTTAAAGTTGTTTAAAAAATACATGTTATTGCGGCTGGCATGACACGAAACAGAGGGCTTGCTGGACGTGCCGCCTTTAAAGATGTATCAATGGTACATGTTTAGACTTGGTGTTGTCACCCGGCGTGCACGACACCGCTCAGAAAAGGTGTGAATCATGCAACAGCGAATCGAGCGTGCCGCGGTACTCACCATGTCGGTGTCGTTACTGGTCTTCGGGCTGGGTGTTTACGCCGCGTACTTCCGGGAGCAGGAGGTCGCGATGCCGCTGCTGATCACGGCGCACCTGTCGCTGACGCTCGCGGCCGGCTTGTTCAAGCTGGGGGCGGTGGTGTTGATGGCCTGCCGCAAGGCGCGGCTGGCGGGGTGACGGAGGTTGGCCGAAGCGGCATCGGCCAACCTTGTTGCATTACCGCTTACTGCTGAGAGTTTACTGGCGCGCCGTGCGCACGTTGTCTGGCGCCGGCGCGCCGCTGTTGGTGCGGAACGGGTTGATGTCGAGCCCGCCGCGCCGGGTATAGCGTGCGTACACCGTCAGCTCGGCCGGCGCGCAGGTGCGCAGCAGGTCGGTGAAGATGCGCTCCACGCACTGCTCGTGGAACTCGTTGTGCTGGCGGAAGCCGATCAGGTAGCGCAGCAGGCTCTCGCGGTCGATCTGAGGGCCGCGATAGCGGATCTGCACGCTGCCCCAGTCGGGCTGGCCGGTGACCAGGCAGTTCGACTTCAGCAGGTTGGAGCAGAGCGTCTCGCTGACGGTGTGCGCCGGGTCGGCCGACAAGCGGGCCGGGTCGGGATGGTAGTCGCTGACTTCGATGTCGAGGTCGTCGATGTACTCGCCGGCGAGCTCCGCCACCTGCTCACGGGCAAAGTCCTGCGGACTCCGCAGAGTGACGCTCACCGCGCCGCCGGCGGCGCGTGACAGATCGAGCGCCAGCTGGGCCTGTAATTGCTCCGGGCTGTCGAGCCGGGTCTGGTTGTAGCTGTTCAGGTAGAGCTTGAACGACTTGGACTCGATCAGGTTCGGTGTGTCGGCCGGGATGCGGAAGGTGGCGATCGCCACCTGCGGCTTGCCGCGGGCGTTGAGCCACGACAGCTCGTAACCGGTCCAGATATCCACCCCGGCAAACGGCAGCGCCGCACCGTCCACGCCGATCTCGTCGCGCTTCTGCTGGCGCGGAATCGGGAACAGCAGCTCCGGCGTGTACTGGTCCTGGTACTGCACTGCCTTGCCGAGCGGCGACTGCTCGGGGGTCTTGGTGTTGGATGTCATCGTGTCGTTCTTTCCTTTGCCGGGTCGGCCTTCGGCCAACCCTGGCCGATTCACTCAGTGCTCGCGGCGCATGAAGTCGCGCGGACGGAAACCTTGTGCGTACAGCAGGCCGAAATACATCACCACGCCGGCCGAGATGATGGCCGACAGCCAGCCCACGCGCTGCCAGGAGTGGCCGTGCCAGTCGATCGGCAGCCACAGCGCCGCCACCAGCAGCGCCGCCATGCCACCCACCGCCACGGCGAGACGCAGCAGGAAGGAGCGCCAGCCCGGCTGCGGCTGGTAGATGCCCTGTTTCAGCAGCAGCCACAGCAGCAGGCCGGCGTTCAGGCAGGCACCCAGCCCGATCGACAACGCCAGTCCCGCGTGTTTGAGCGGAAAGACGAAGGCCAGGTTCATCAACTGGGTCATGATCAGCGTGACGATGGCGATCTTCACCGGCGTCTTGATGTTCTGGCGCGCGTAGAAGCCGGGCGCCAGCACCTTGACCAGGATCAGCCCCAACAGGCCGACGGCGTAGGCGATCAGCGCGCGCTGCGTCATCAGAGCATCGAGCGCCGAGAACTTGCCGTACATGAACAACGTGGCGATCAAGGGTTGCGACAGCACCGCCAGCCCGACCGTGGCCGGCACCGCCAGCAGCAGCTACAGCCGCATGCCCCAGTCCAGCAGCCTGGAGTAATCGTCGGAGGAGTTGTTGGCAGCATGCTTGGACAACGACGGCAGCAGGATGGTGCCGAGCGCCACGCCCAGCACCCCGGTGGGAAACTCCATCAGGCGGTCGGCGTAGTACATCCACGACACGCTGCCCGAGGCCAGGAACGAGGCGAAGATGGTGTTGATCACCAGCGAGATCTGGGCGATCGACACGCCGAAGATCGCCGGTCCCATCTGCTTGATGATGCGCCACACCGCCGCGTCCTTCAGCGCCAGCCGCGGCCGCGGCAGCATGCCGAGCTGCTTCAGGTAGGGTAGCTGGTAGCCCAATTGCAGGATGCCGCCGATGAACACCGCCCATGCCAGCACCAGCACCGGCGGGTGGAAGTAGGGCGCCTACAGCAGCGCGCACAGGATGAACGAGATGTTGAGGAAGGTCGGCGTGAACGCCGGCACCGAGAAGCGGTTCCAGGTGTTGAGCACGCTGCCGGCCAGTGAGGACAGCGAAATGAACAGGATATAAGGGAAGGTGATGCGCAACAGCTCGACGGTCAGAGCGAACTTGCCGGCATCGCTGGCGAAGCCGGGCGCCGATATCCAGATGATCCACGGCGCGACCAGCATGCCGAGCGCCGTCACCAACAGCAGCACCAGCGCCAGCATGCCGGACACCGCGGCGAGAAACTGGCGGGTCTCATTTTCGCCCTTCTGCTGCTTGTACTCCGCCAGTACCGGCACGAAGGCCTGCGAGAACGCCCCCTCGGCAAACACCCGGCGCAGCAGGTTGGGCAGCTTGAACGCCACGAAGAAGGCGTCGGTGGCCAGCCCGGCGCCGAACACCCGGGCGATGATGGCGTCACGGACAAAACCCAGCACGCGCGACACCATGGTCATGCTGCTGACGGTGGCAAGAGCCTTGAGCAGGTTCATTGGGCGGAAAAACCGGTTGGGAATTTGCAAGCCGGCTAGTTTACGCGGGACGCATTGCTGTTGCAAAACCAGAGTTTAGGGCTTAGAATCGCGGGTTTCAGATTCCGCTCATCAGGAGAAAGTTTCATGGCTAATAGCGCACAAGCTCGCAAGCGTGCACGCCAGGCTCTCAAGCAGCGCGCGCATAACGCCAGCCTGCGTACTGCGTTCCGTACCGCAGTGAAGAAAGTGATCAAGGCTGTTGAAGCCGGTGACAAGGCTGCTGCCAAAGACGTGTTCCAGGCTTCCGTTAAAGTGATCGACCGCATTGCCGACAAGGGCGTGTTCCACAAGAACAAGGCTGCTCGTCACAAGAGCCGTCTGTCCGCCCAGATCAAGGCCATGGCTGCCTGATCCGTCCGCCAGGACAGCGAATATGCAAAGGCCCCGCATCGCGGGGCCTTTTGTTTTTCCGGAACCGTCGACGGCGCCAGGGGGTCATACCCTCTTTTTTGCCGATGATGCCCATGCCTTTTCCGCGCTGCTTGCTGGGCCTGCCGCTTATGCTGCCGCTGCTGTGCCCTGCCGAGACCGCCGACGAGGCGCTCGGCCGTTGCGCCACGCTGGCGGCCGCACCGGCCCGGCTGGCCTGCTTCGACGCCGCCGCCGTATCCGCACGGCCGCCCGCTCCGCCGCTTGCCGCCGTGGCCGCTCCCGCCACGCCGACAGAGCCAACAGAACCAACAGAACCAACAGAACCAACAGAACCAACAGAACCAACAGAACCAACAGAACCAACAGAACCAACAGAACCAGTGGCGCCGGCAGTGACGGTCGCCGCGGTGAAGCCGTAGCGCACGCCGCTGGCGCAGTTGTGGGATCTGGACGAAGACAGTCCGCGCGGGATCTTCATGCTGCGCGGCCACCGGCCGTCGTATTTCCTGCCGCTCTGGCACCAGGCGGATCCCAACGACAGCCCGAACACCCCCAGCCGCGATTCGGTCGCGCTGTTCGATCGCCAGCTCGACCACACCGAAGCCAAGTTCCAGCTCTCGTTCAAGAGCAAAGTCTGGCAGAACCTGCTAGGCACGCCGGCCGACCTGTGGTTCGGCTATACCCAGCAGTCGCACTGGCAACTCTACAACAAGCACCAGTCCTCGCCGTTCCGCGAAACCGATTACGAACCGGAAGTCATGGCCAGCGTGCCGGTCGACTGGTCGTGGCTGGGCTGGCGGGTACGCTTGCTGGGTGGCGGCTTCGTGCACCAGTCCAACGGCCAGAGCGATTCGCTGTCGCGCAGCTGGAACCGGGTGTACGGCATGGTCGGCATGGAACGCGGGCCGTTGACGCTGACGGCTCGCCTGTGGCAGCGGCTGCCGGAGTCGAACGGGGACGACGACAACCCCGACATTGTCCGCTATTACGGGCACGGCGACCTGCAGGCGCAGTACCGCTGGAACCACCACACGCTGGGGGCGCTGGCGCGCTTCAACCCGTCGTCCGGCAAGGGCGCTCTGCAGTTGGACTGGACTTTCCCGCTGGCTGGCCGGCTGCGCGGCTATCTGCAGTACTTCAACGGCTACGGCGAAAACCTGATCGACTACAACCATCGCAACCAGGGCGTTGGCTTCGGCCTGATGCTCAACGACTGGACGCAGAACTGACGGCGGCCCGGGAGGTGTGCCGGCCCGTCAGCCGAGCAGGTGGGCGGCACTGCGCAGCATCTCGCCCTCCTCGTCGGTAGGGATCATCCACGCGCTGCGCTGGCTGCCGGCTGTGCTCAGGCGGCGGGCGTGCGACAGGTTGGCCGACAGATCCAGCTCGAAGCCGAGCCAAGCCAGCTGCTTGAGCACGCGGCCGCGGATCTCCGGCGAGCGCTCGCCGATGCCGGCGGTAAAGACCACCGCGTCCAGCCCCTTCATCGCGGCGGCCAGTGCGCCGATTTCCCTGACCACCCGGTAGCAGAACAGCTCGATCGCCTCGCGCGCCGCCGGCTCATGGCTGGCCAGCAGCTCGCGCATGTCGGCCGACAGACCGGACACCCCCAAGAGGCCCGAGTTCTTGTACAGCTCGCGCCGCACCTCGGCCACGCCCATGCCCTCGTGCTCCATCCAGTACAGCAGCACTTCCGGATCGAGCGCGCCGGGCCGGGTGCCCATCAACAGCCCGTCGACAGCGGAAAAGCCCATGCTGCTGGCGATACTGCGCCCCTGGCTGATGGCGCAGGCGCTGGCGCCGCTGCCCAGGTGGCACACCACGACCTTGCCCTCGGCCAGGCCGAGTTCCGGCAGGCGGCGGGCGATGGCGGCGTAGGACAGGCCGTGAAAGCCGTAACGCCGCACGCCTTCCTCGTGCCAGTGGCGGGCGATGCCGAAGCGCGTGGCCACCTCCGGCTGGCTGGCGTGGAAGGCCGTGTCGAAGCAGGCGATCTGCACCAGCCGCTCGTCCAGCGCGGTGAAGGCGTCGATCACCGCCAAGCTGACCGGCTGGTGCAAGGGCGCCAGCGGGACGAACTCTTCCAGCTCGGCACGCAGCTGCGGCGTCAGCCGCACCGGTTCGCTGAAACGGCTGCCGCCGTGCACTACGCGGTGCAGCACCGCCGTGACGGTCAGCTGGCGGTCGGCCAGCGCGTTGATCACCGCCGCCACCGCTATGTCGCGGCGGCTGTCCGCCAGCTCGTGCTCCAGCAGCGGTACACCCTTGCCGTCGGCGAGCGTCAGCCGTCCGCCGGCCTGGCCGAAGTGCTCGACCAAGCCCTTGACCAGCAGCGTGTGGCCGTCCTCGGCGTAGGCGCGGAACTTCAGCGTGGCCGAGCCGGCGTTGATGGCCAGTCGCACCTTCCTCATGCCAGCGGCTCCCGCCGTGGCTTGCCGTGCGCCAACAGGCTGGCCACCGCGGTGGAGGCCAGCCGGCCGTCGGAATCGTCGGCGCGGCTGGTCAGCACGATCGGCACGCGCGCCCCCATCACGATGCCGGCCGAGGCGGCGGCGGCGAGGTAGGACAGCTGCTTGGCCAGCATGTTGCCGGACTCCAGGTCCGGCACCAGCAGGATGTCGGGGTCGCCGGCCACCTCGGACACGATGCCCTTGGTCTTGGCCGCCTCGCGCGAGATGGCGTTGTCGAAGGCCAGCGGGCCGTCCAGGATGGCGCCGGTGATCTGGCCGCGGTCGGCCATCTTGCACAGCGCCGCCGCGTCCAGCGTCGAGCGCAGCTCGGGGGTGACGGTCTCCACCGCCGATAGGATCGCCACCTTGGGCCGGGCGATGCCCAGCGCGTGGCACAGGTCGATGGCGTTCTGGCAGATGTCGCGCTTGGCGGTGAGGTCGGGCTCGATGTTGATCGCCGCGTCGGTGATGAACAGGTAGCGCGGGTAGCTCTCCACCTTCATGATGAACACGTGGCTGATGCGGCGCTCGGTGCGGATGCCGCTGTTGCGCGCGGTGACCTCGCTCATGAATTCGTCGGTGTGCAGGCTGCCCTTCATCAGGATGTCGGCATA
>JACPUY010000113.1 GCA_016192025.1 Pseudogulbenkiania sp.
AACTGGTGCGCCCGCGCGCCTGAGCCGGTTCCTCTTGCCAGTAACGAAAAGCGCTGCCCGCGGGCAGCGCTTTTCGTTACTGGCAAGAGGAACCGGCTCAGGCGCGCGGGCGCACCAGTTGCCACGCGCGGCCGAGGTAGCCCACCGAGGCGAAGCCGCTCCACACGTGCACCAGACGGGTGAACGGGAAGATCAGGAACAGGCTCATGCCCATGAACAGGTGGGCCTTGAACACGATCGAGGCGCCGGCGATGTGGCTGGCGGCGTCGCCCTGCAAGGTGACGATGTGCTGCGCCCAGGTCATCAGCAGCACCATTTCGTGGCCGTCGGTGTGCTGGGCGGAGACGAAGATGGTGGACAGGCCCAACAGCAGCGTCAGCAGGATCCACACCATCACCAGCTTGTCGCGCCAGGTGGTGTTGGCGGCCAGGCGCTCGTTGCCGAAACGGCGGTGCAGCAGGATCAGCACGCCGATCAGGCACAGCGTGCCCATGATGCCGCCGGCGGTCATGGCGAACACCTGCTTGAACGAGTGGGCTACACCCAGTGCGTCCCACACCGCCACCGGCGTGAGCAGACCGACAGCGTGGCCGAGGAACAGGCCGATGATGCCGATGTGGAACAGGATGTTGCCCAAGCGCAGGCTGCCGCGGTGCAGCAACTGGCTCGATTCACTCTTCCAGCTGTACTGCTCGCGGTCGAAGCGCACCAGGCTTCCCAACAGGAAGACCGACAGCGCGATGTACGGGTACACCCCGAACAGGATTTGATGCAAGGTATTCATAGCACTCCTCCAGTCCGTTCCGGCCAACCTGTCACGTTGGCCGAAAGCGGCAGGTGAAAATCAGCCTTGCGGCCGTTGCGGGTAGAAGTTGACCGGGGCGATGTCCGGGCGCAGCGTCGGCTTGAGCAAGGGCTCGACGCCGTCCACGCCGGGACCGAAGGTTTCCAGCGCCTCGTCCATGTCGCGCACCGGCGGCACCGTCAAGGGTTCTGGAGCCACCGGCGACAGCGTCACCACGGCGTCGAGCACGCCGGCGTAGTCGCTGCCGTGCTCGCGCAGCCTGCCCGCCACATGGGCGACCACGTGCACCGCGTCGGACAGCAGCCGTCCCGCCTCTTCGGCGTCGGTCTGCGCCAGGAACTCCAGGAACAGCGGCAGGTAGTCCGGCAGTTCGCTGGTGGCCATCTCGTAACCGTGCGCCTTGTACTCCTCCATCAGGTCGACCATGGCCTGGCCGCGCGCCCGGTCCTCGCCGTGGATATGCTCGAACAGGTGCAGCGAATGCGACGGGTTGCGGTCGAACACCAGCACGTAGTTTTCCTGCAGCGCGATCAGCTCGCCGGCTTCCAGTTGCGCCAGCAGCGGGGCGACATGCCCGGCCAGACCGGCCTCGGCCAACATGGCGCGGATGTCCGGCAAGGCGTCGAGCAGCTCCGCCTCCGGGTAGCTCAATAGCGCCGACAGCGCCTTGAAATGTTTCATCATGCTCTCCTTCACTGGCTGGCGTTGGCCTTGCGGTCGCGGCGCAAGTCGTGGAACACGATCGGCGTGGCCTTCTTCTTGCCGAACAGGCTGTGCTCGGACGTGCCGCTGGAGCAGCCGTTGCCGAAGGTGAAGCCGCACGAGGCCTTGTCGTCGAAGGTGTTCTCGACCATTTCCTTGTGCGAGGTCGGCACCACGAAACGGTCTTCGTAGTTGGCGATCGCCATCACCCGGTACATCTCCTCCACCTGCAGCGGGCTCAGGTGCGTGCCCTTCAGCGTGGCGGCGTCGCTGACCTTCTCGACGCTCTTCTTGCGCATGTAGCGGCGCATGGCGACCATGGTTTCCAACGCCTTCAGCACCGGCTCTTCCTTGCCGGCAGTCAGCAGGTTGGCCAGGTACTTGATCGGGATGCGCAGATCCTTGACGTCCGGGATGATGCCGTTCTCGCCGACCAGGCCGTTTTCCAGCGCGGACTGGATCGGCGACAGCGGCGGGATGTACCACACCATCGGCAGCGTGCGGTATTCCGGGTGCAGCGGGAAGGCGACCTTCCATTCCATCGCCATCTTGTACACCGGCGACTTCTGCGCCGCGTTGATCCAGGCCTCCGGGATGCCCTGCTTCTTGGCTTCGGCGATCACGTTCGGCGCGTTCGGGTCGAGGAACACACCCAGTTGCGCCTCGTACAGGCTCTTCGGGTCTTCCACCGAGGCGGCAGCTTCGATCTTGTCGGCGTCGTAGAGCAGCACGCCGAGGTAGCGGATGCGGCCGACGCAGGTTTCCGAG
Organism: Pseudogulbenkiania sp.; assembly: GCA_016192025.1. GTDB lineage: Bacteria > Pseudomonadota > Gammaproteobacteria > Burkholderiales > Chromobacteriaceae > Pseudogulbenkiania. Next base: position 2,276 of record JACPUY010000113.1, read on the forward strand.
CACACTGTCGGCTGGCCGCTCTCGATACGCGGGTAGCAGAAGGTGCACTTCTCGGCCTTGCCGGAGGTCCAGTTGTAGTAGATCTTCTTGTACGGGCAGCCCGACACGCACATGCGCCAGCCGCGGCACTTGTCCTGGTCGATCAGCACGATGCCGTCGTCTTCACGCTTGTAGATCGAGCCGGACGGGCAGGAGGCGACGCAAGCCGGGTTGAGGCAGTGTTCGCACAGGCGCGGCAGGTACATCATGAAGGTGTTCTCGAAAGCCGAGTACATCTCCTTCTGGATGCCTTCGAACAGCGCGTCCTTGGAACGCTTGCTGAACTCGCCGCCGAGGTCATCTTCCCAGTTCGGACCCCACTCGATCTTGTCCATCTTCTTGCCGGTCACCACCGATACCGGGCGGGCGGTCGGCGGGGTGATCATTTCCGGCGCGTTCTGCAGGTGCTCGTAGTCGTAGGTGAACGGCTCGTAATAGTCGTCGATGGCCGGCAGGTTCGGGTTGGCGAAGATGTTGGCGAGAATCTTCAGCCGGCTGCCCTGGCGCGGTTCCAGCTTGCCGTCGGAACGGCGCACCCAGCCGCCCTTCCATTTTTCCTGGTTTTCCCATTCCTTGGGGAAACCGACGCCGGGCTTGGTTTCGACGTTGTTGAACCAGGCGTACTCGACCCCGTCGCGACTGGTCCACACGTTCTTGCAGGTAACCGAACAGGTGTGACAGCCGATGCACTTGTCGAGGTTGAGCACCATGCCGATTTGGGCTCGGATTTTCATTTAGTTCTCCTTGGTGAAGGGAGAAGGGGCGGAGGGTTGGCCAAAGGCCCGCCCTCCTTCTCCCTTCACTCGGCCGACGGCCGATCCATCCAATCCACGTTCTTCATCTTGCGCACGATCACGAATTCATCACGGTTGGAACCCACCGTGCCGTAGTAGTTGAAGCCGTAGCTCAACTGGGCGTAACCGCCGATCATATGGGTCGGCTTGGTCACGGCACGGGTCACCGAGTTGTGAATGCCGCCGCGCTTGCCGGAGGTTTCCGCCCCCGGCACGTTCACGATCTTCTCCTGGGCGTGGTACATCAGGCTCATGCCGTTGGGCACGCGCTGCGATACCACGGCGCGGGCGGTCAGCGTGCCGTTGACGTTGAACACCTCGATCCAGTCGTTGTCGACGATGCCGGCCACCTTGGCGTCGTCCTCGGAGATCCACACGTGCGGGCCGCCGCGCGACAGGGTCAGCATGCGCAGGTTGTCGGAGTAGGTACTGTGGATGCCCCACTTCTGGTGCGGCGTGATCCAGTTCAGCACGATCTCCTTGTTGCCGTTCGGCTTGGCCCCGAGCATGGCGCCGGTGGTCTTCAGGTTGATGTGCGGGCGGTAGCTCGAGAAGCCCTCGCCGAAGGCGCGCATCCACTGATGATCCTGATAGAACTGCTGGCGGCCGGTGATCGTTCTCCAAGGAATCAGCTCGTGCACGTTGGTGTAGCCGGCGTTGTAGCTGACCTCTTCGCTTTCCAGTCCGGACCAGGTCGGCGAGGAGATGATCTTCCTCGGCTGCGCCTGCACATCGCGGAAGCGGATCTTGTCGTGCTCGCGCGGAATCGCCAGGTGGGTGTGGTCGCGTCCGGTGATCTTGGACAGCGCGGCCCAGGCCTTGACCGCGACGTGGCCGTTGGTTTCCGGCGCCAGCGTCAGGATCATCTCGGCGGCGTCGATCGCCGTGTCGAGCTTGGGCTGGCCCTTGGACACGCCCTCGTCGGTGACGACGTGGTTCAGGTGGCGCAGCTCCTCCACCTCGTGGCCGGTCTGCCAGCCGATGCCCTTGCCGCCGTTGCCGGCTTTTTCCAGCAGCGGGCCGATCGAGGTGAACTTCTTGTAGATGTCGCCGTAGTTGCGCTCGACCACGGTCATGGTCGGCATGGTCTTGCCCGGAATCGGCTCGCACTCGCCCTTCTTCCAGTCGCGCGGATCGAACGGCTGGCCCAGTTCGCCCGGGGTGTCGTGCATCAGCGGAGTCAGCACCAGGTCCTTGCGGGTGCCGAGGTAGTCGCCGGCCAGTTCGGAGAACTTCTTGGCGATGCCCTTGTAGATTTCCCAGTCAGACTTGCTCTGCCACAGCGGCTGCACAGCTTCGGACAGCGGGTGGATGAACGGGTGCATGTCCGAGGTGTTGAGATCGTCCTTCTCGTACCAGGTGGCGGTCGGCAGCACGATGTCGGCGTAGAGACAGGTGGTCGACATGCGGAAGTCCAGCACCACCAGCAGGTCGAGCTTGCCTTCGGCGGCCGGGCGCACCTTGACTTCCTTCGGCTTGATGCCGGTCTGCTCGTCGTCCATCAGCGCGTTCTGCGTGCCGAGCAGGTACTTCAGGAAGTACTCGTGGCCCTTGCCGCTTGATCCGAGGATGTTGGAGCGCCATACGAACATGTTGCGCGGGAAGTTGACCGGGTTGTCCGGGTCGTCGCACGACATGTCGAGCTGGCCGTTACGCAGGCTGTCGACGGCGTGCTGCACGGCGTCCTTGCCCAGCGACTCGGCTTCGGCGGTGACGTCGAGCGGGTTCTTGGCCAGCTGCGGCGCGGACGGCAGCCAGCCCATGCGTTCGGCCTTGGCGTTGAAGTCGATCAGCGACATCTCGGCCATCTTGCCGTCGGCGGTCGGGGCCAGGATTTCGCTGGCGCCGAGCTTCTCGTGGCGCCACTGGCTGGTATGGGCGTAGAAGAACGAGGTGCCGTTCATCTGGCGCGACGGTCGGACCCAGTCGCCGGCGAACGCCAGCGGAGCCCAACCGGTCTGCGGACGCAGCTTTTCCTGCCCCACGTAGTGACACCAGCCGCCGCCGCTCTGACCGACACAGCCGCACATCATCAGCATGTTGATGATGCCGCGGTAGGTCATGTCCATGTGGTACCAGTGGTTCAGCGCCGCACCGACGATGACCATCGACTTGCCGTGGGTCTTGTCGGCGTTCTCGGCGAACTCGCGCGCCACCTGGATCACCATCTCCGGCTTCACGCCGGTGTGCTTCTGCTGCCAGGCCGGGGTGTAGGGCACGTCGTCCGTGTAGGAGCTGGCCACGTTGCCGCCGCCCAGGCCACGGTCGATGCCGTAGTGCGCCATCATCAGGTCGAACACGGTGGCGACCAGCGCCTCGCTGCCGTCGGCCAGCTGCACCTTCTTGGCCGGCACGTTGCGCATCAATAGGTCGTCGTGCTCGGAACCGAAGTACGGGAAACCGACGCTGACCACGTCGTCACGCTCGTCGAGCAGCGACAGACGCTGCTTGATCTCGCGGCCGGAATGGCCGTCCTTCTCTTCTAGGCTCCACTTGCCGGATTCGCCCCAGCGGAAGCCGATGGAACCGGTCGGGGCGACGATCTGGCCCGACTCTTCGTCGTAGACCAGGGTCTTCCATTCCGGGTTGTTGTCTTCGCCCAGGCCGTCGACCAGGTGCGAGGCGCGCAGGAAGTAGTCCGGCTCGTAGCCCTTGGCGCCGTTCTTGAGCAGCACCAGCATCGGCATGTCGGTGTACTGGCGCACGTAGTCGTTGAAGTAGGCCGACTTGCCGGTCTTGTGGTACTCGTTGAGGATGACGTGGCCCATCGCCATCGCCAGCGCGGCGTCGGTGCCCTGCTTGGGCGCCAGCCAGATGTCGCCGAACTTGGCCATTTCGCCGAAGTCGGACGACACCGCCACGGTCTTGGTGCCCTTGTAGCGCACTTCGGTGTAGAAGTGGGCGTCCGGGGTACGCGTCATCGGGATGTTGGAACCCCATACCATCAGGTAGTTGGAGTTGTACCAGTCGGCCGATTCGGCCACGTCGGTCTGCTCGCCCCAGATCTGCGGGCTGGCCGGCGGCAAGTCGCAGTACCAGTCGTAGAACGACAGCGGCACGCCGCCGATCAGGCTGAGGTAACGGCTGCCGGAGGCGTAGCTGACCATCGACATGGCCGGAATCGGCGAGAAGCCGACCACGCGGTCCGGACCGTAGTTCTTGACGGTGAAGGCGTTGGCCGCGGCGATGATCTCGTTGACCTCGTCCCAGCTGGCGCGCACGAAGCCGCCCAGGCCGCGCTTGGACTTGTATTCCTTGGCAGTGTCGGCGGTCTGGCTGATCTTCGCCCAGGCGTCGATCGGGCCCATGCTCTTGCGTGCCTCGCGCCACAGCCGCATCAGGCGGCCGCGCACCATCGGGTATTTCACGCGCTGGGCGGAATACACGTACCAGCTGTACGAGGCGCCACGCGGACAGCCGCGCGGTTCGTGGTTGGGCAGGTCGGCACGGGTACGCGGGTAGTCGGTCTGCTGGGTTTCCCAGGTGATCAGGCCGTTCTTGACGTAGACCTTCCAGCTGCACGAACCGGTACAGTTGACACCGTGGGTGGAGCGAACGATCTTGTCGTGCTGCCAGCGCTGGCGATACGCGTCCTCCCACTTGCGATCCTCGTTCACGACGGCGCCGTGGCCGTCGGAGAAGGTGCTGCGGACCTTGCCGAGAAAATTCAGGCGGTCGAGAAAATGGCTCATTATGCCTCCAAACATTGGCCGCGCAGGATAGGCGCGGCAGACCCGTTGTCACACTGCAAAGCTTAAAGAAGCCCGGTCCAGGCCGACATTCACCAAAGGTTGGCAACAGCCAGCGCATTGGCACTAGCCCTTCACCCTGCCGCCCGGCCATGCCGGCTACTCCAAAAGGACTAGTTGGAGCAACCGCCACAGCAAAAAAAAACCCCGCTCAAGGCGGGGGCAAAAGGAGTCGACAAGGAAGGAATACGTGGGTCAGCATCTCAGCATGGGATTTCGGCGTTCTTGCGAGCGTAGTACCAGCCGTTGATCAGCAAGCAGCTCAGGTAGAAGGCGATGAAGGCATACAGCGCCGCATCGACCCCGCCGGTCAGCGCGATCGAGGTACCGTAGCTCTTCGGGATGAAGAAGCCGCCGTAGGCACCGACCGCACCGGAGAAGCCCAGCACCGCTGCTGCCTCCTTGGTGGCGTTGACGACGGCCTGCTTCTGCGCCGCTTCGCTGCTGCCGGCCATGCGTTTGTGCAGCGTCAGGAAGATGGTCGGCACCTGCATGAAGGTGGAGCCGTTGCCGATGCCGGTCAGCGCGAACAGACACAGGAACATGGCGAAGAAGCCCTGGAAGTTGCCGCCCTGGCCACCCTGCGGCAGGAAGCTCAGCACACCGAACACCGCGGCAATCATCAGCGCAAACACCCACTGCGTCACTTTGGCACCACCGATCTTGTCGGACAGCCAGCCGCCGACAGGGCGGGCCAGCGCGCCCACCAGCGGGCCGTAGAACACGAATTTGGTCGGGTCCACATCCGGGAACTGGCCTTTCATCAGCAGCGGGAAGCCAGCGGCGAAACCGATGAACGAGCCGAAGGTACCGATATACAGCCAGCACATCAGCCAGTTGTGCTTGCGCTTGAAGATCACCGCCTGATCGGCGAATGAAGCCTTGGCCGAGGCGATGTCGTTCATGCCGATCCAGGCCGCCAGCGTCGACAGCACGATGAACGGCACCCAGATGAAGCCAGCGTTCTGCAGCCACATCAGCTTGGTGTGATCACCCTTGACCCAGGTCTGGGGCTCGCCGCCCATGGCGCCAAACACGCCGGCGGTGATCACCAGCGGCACCACGAATTGCACCAGCGACACGCCGAGGTTGCCGAGACCAGCGTTCAGCCCGAGTGCGGTGCCCTTCTCCGCCTTCGGGAAGAAGAAGCTGATGTTGGCCATCGACGAGCTGAAGTTGCCGCCGCCGAAGCCGCACAGCAACGCCAACAGCGCCATGGTGCCGTAGCCGGTATTGGTGTCCTGCACCGCGAAGCCGATGCCGACGGCAGGCACCAGCAGCGTGGCGGTGGAAAAGGCCGTCCATTTGCGTCCGCCGAAGATCGGCACCATGAACGAATAGAAGATGCGCAAGGTGGCGCCGGACAGGGCCGGCAGCGCCGCCAGCCAGAACAGCTGGTTTTGCGTGTAGTTGAAGCCGATGTTGGGCATGTTCAACACGGCCACGCTCCACACTTGCCACATCACGAAGGCCAGCGTCAGCGCCGGGATCGAGATCCACAGGTTGCGCCGGGCCACCGCCTTGCCCTGATCCTGCCAGAACGCCGAATTTTCCGGCTCCCAGCGATTCAGCACGTATGACGACATGTTAATAGTCCTCCAGTGAAAGGGCTCCAGGAGAGCCCTCCTTCAGTAAAATTCGATGACAGGGGGTATCAGGATTTGACGGTTGCCAGTTCTTGTACCTCTTCGGCGTGGCGTACCGCCTTGAACGACCAGTGCATCCAGATCAGGCTGACGCAGACGGTGCCGTAGAGCAGCATGAAGGAGCTGGAACGCACGCCGGTGATGTCCACCAGCGCGCCGAACATGATCGGCAGCAGGAAGCCGCCGAGGCCACCGGCGAGCCCCACCACGCCGGACACCGCGCCGATGTTGTCGGGAAATTCTTCCGAGATGAACTTGAATACCGAGGCCTTGCCCACCGCCATGGCCACGCCGACCAAGAACAGCAGCACGGTGAACAGCGTCGGGGTCAGGCTGATGTCGAACGTCACCGGCCCCTTGATGGTGTTGACCACCATCTGGGTCGGCGGGTAGGACAGCAGGAAGAACACCACCCAGCACACCCACATCACGCCCCAGGTCACCTTGAACGGCCCCCACTTGTCGCTCAGCCAGCCACCCATGGCGCGCAGCACCCCGCCCGGCAGCGAGAAGCAGGCGGCGAGGAAGGCGGCGTGCTTGATATCGAAGCCGTATTCGCCGACGTAGTAGTGGATCATCCACAGCGCCAGCGCCACGTAGCCGCCGAACACCACCGAGTAGTACTGGCAGTAGCGCAGCACCGCCGGGTTCTTCATCAGTGCCAACTGCTGCTTGAGCGACACCTTGGACGACACCACGTGCTTGGCTTCGTGATGACTGAACAGCCAGAACAGGGCCGCCGTCGCCAGCATCACCACGGCGTACACCGTCGGCACCATCTGCCAGCCCCAGGCGGCGACGATCGACGGCGCCACCAGCTTGGTCAGCGCCGAACCGGCGTTGCCGGCACCGAACACCCCCATCGCCAGCCCCTGCTGATCCTTGCGGAACCAGCGTGCCACGTACGGCGTGCCGACCGAGAACGAACCGCCGGCCAGCCCGACGAACA
>JACPUY010000114.1 GCA_016192025.1 Pseudogulbenkiania sp.
ATCCGCCTCAAGCACGGCGTGGCGCTGGCGGCCTTGTCCGGACGTCAGCCCGATCTGACGGACATCGCGCTGGAAGGCGATGCCGAACTCGCCACCGCCGTGGCGCGGCTGGTCGGCGGGCTGAGCTGGGACGCGGTCGAGGATCTGTCGCGCGTGGTCGGCGACGTCGCCGCCAGCCGGCTGGAAAAGCTGGCGCGCGGCGTGCTGGGCGTCAAGGGCGAGATCGCCTGGCGGCTGGCCGAGAACTGGATCGAGCACCTGCGCGAGGAAGTGCCGCTATTGGCCAAGAAGCCGCAGGTGGACGGCTTCGTCCACGCCGTGGACGCGTTGCGCGACGACGCCGCGCGGCTGGAGAAGCGCCTGGCGGCGCTGGAAGCCGCCGTTAACCACAAGAATTCATAAGGCCCCCTGCCGATCATGCGGATTTCGCGTTTCATCAAGATCGTTTCCACCTTCTACCGTTACGGCCTCGACGAGTTTTTCGAGGGCCATTCCCGGCTGGGCATCGTCCATAGCCTGTTCCGTTTCTGCCCGGTACGCCGCGATACCTCGGCACCGCTGCCGCCGCGCGTGCGCGAGGCGCTGGAAAGCCTGGGGCCGATCTTCGTCAAGTTCGGCCAGGTCTTGTCCACCCGCCGCGACCTGTTGCCGCCGGACTACGCCGACGAACTGGCGCGGCTGCAGGACAAGGTGCCGCCGTTCGACGGCGAACTGGCGCGCCAGGTGATCGAGCAGAGCTTCGGCCGCACGGTCGACAGCCTGTACGCCGACTTCAACGACGTGCCGGTGGCCAGTGCCTCGGTGGCGCAGGTGCACAAGGCCTGGCTGAAAATGCCGGACGGCAGCCGCGGCCGCGAGGTGGCGGTCAAGGTGCTGCGCCCCGGCATCCAGCCGGTGATCGAGCAGGATCTGGCGCTGATGCGCACCCTGGCCGGCTGGGTCGAGCGCTTCTTCGTCGACGGCAAGCGGCTCAAGCCGCGCGAGGTGGTGGGCGAGTTCGACAAGTACCTGCACGACGAGCTGGACATGATGCACGAGGCGGCCAACGCCTCGCAGCTGCGGCGCAACTTCCTCGGTTCCGACCAGCTGATCGTGCCCGAGGTGTTCTACGACTACACCACGCGCGAGGTGCTGACGCTGGAATGGATGCACGGCACCCCGATCTCGCAGATCGAGCGGCTGCGCGAGCAGGGCATCGATCTGAAGAAGTTGAGTCGCTTCGGCGTTGAGATCTTCTTCACCCAGGTGTTCCGCCACGGTTTCTTCCACGCCGACATGCACCCGGGCAACATCTTCGTGGCGCCGGACGGGCGCTACATCGCGCTCGATTTCGGCATCATGGGTTCGCTCACTGACGTCGACAAGCACTACCTGGCGGTCAACTTCCTCGCCTTTTTCAACCGCGACTACCATCGCGTCGCCACCGCCCACATCGAATCGGGCTGGGTGCCGAAAGACACCCGCGCCGAGGAACTGGAAGCGGCGGTGCGCACCGTGTGCGAGCCGATCTTCGAGCGTCCGTTGGCGGAAATCTCGTTCGGCCTGGTGCTGCTGCGGCTGTTCGAGACCAGCCGCCGCTTCAACGTCGAGATCCAGCCGCAGCTGGTGCTGCTGCAGAAGACGCTGCTCAACATCGAGGGCCTGGGGCGTCAGCTCGACCCCAACCTCGACCTGTGGGACACCGCCAAGCCGTTCCTGACCAAGTGGATGAACGAGCAGATCGGCTGGCGCGGACTGGTGAAGACGCTCCGCCACGAGGCACCGCAATGGGCCACCACCTTACCGACGCTGCCACGCCGCCTCAACGAGGCGCTGTCGGCCAGCCGCGGCGAGTTGTTGATCGAGGGCTACATGCACCTGATGCGCGAGCAGAAGCGGCAGAATTTCCGGCTGACGCTGATCGCGCTGCTGCTGGTGGCGCTGCTGGTGCGCCAGATGCTGTAATCCTCCCCGGTTCGCTCCCGGCGCAGCCCTTCGGCCAACCTTGCAGAACCAAGGGGTTGGCCGGAGGGCTTGTTTTTTGTCATTCAATTAAGTAAATTATATAATGTAATTTATTTAAACGAATGGAGATGTCATGAGCCACAACTACCAGGAACTGGCTTCGGCCATAGGCGCCAAGGTTGCTGAGCTGCGTCGCGAAATCCCGGAAACCATGAAGGGCTTCGGCCAGATGAGCCGGGCGGCGCACAGCGAGGGGGCGCTGTCCGACAAGAGCAAGGAACTGATCGCGCTGGCCATCGGCATCGCCAGCCGCTGCCAGGGCTGCCTGGCGTTTCACGCCAAGGCACTGGTCGAGCTGGGGTGTAGCCGTGCGGAGTTTCTGGAAATGCTGCAGGTGGCGGTGTACATGGGGGGAGGGCCATCGCTGATGACAGCGGCCGAGGCACTGATGGCGTACGAGTCGTTCGGCGGGCAGCGCGCCACGCAGCCGGAGCGGGAGGCCGCCGTGCTGTGAAGGTGGGCCGACGCCCGTACCAAGCGCCCGTTGCGGGCGCTTTTTTATGCCGGATCGCTCAGCTGAACAGCGCCACGATCACACGGCGATCTTCCGCCAGCAGGATGTTGTAGGTGCGGCAGGCGGCTTGGGTATCCATCACCTCGACGCCGATGCCCGCATTGGTCAGCGCGGCGGTCAGGCGCGGGTGGGGGAAGCGCAGGCGTGCACCACTGCCGAACAGCACTACTTCCGGCGCGAGGTCGAGCAGCATGGCAAAATGTTCGCTGGCCAACTCTTCGAAGCTGGCCGGCGTCCACGGCCGCACCTCGTCCGGGGTGACGACGAGGTTGCCATCGTGGCGGATCTGGTTGATCAGCACGTGGCCGTCGCCGTAGCCGGTGAACAGGTTGCGGCCTTGGCCGGTGGCTTGATGCAGTTTCATGGGGATTGCTTCCTGAGCGGGGTTTTGCTGCTAGTGCAGTGCACCACGTATTGGGATAGGATTATACCTTGACCTGCCGCCAAGGACGACCGCCGGCTTTGCGCCGGTGCCGCCGTGTTTGCTGCACCCAGGGGATGAATCTTGAACGAACACTCACCGCGTCGCCGCAAACGGGCCAAGGGTTCCGGCGGGCGGATTGCTACGGTAAACGACACTGCCATGCAGCCTGTACACAAATCACAAAAACTCGCCAATGTCTGTTACGACATCCGCGGACCGGTCCTCGAGCACGCCAAGAAGATGGAGGAAGAGGGCCACCGCATCATCAAGCTCAATATCGGCAACCCGGCGCCGTTCGGCTTCTTCGCCCCGGATGAGATCATCGAGGACGTGATCGCCAATCTGCCGGACGCCTCGGGCTATAGCGATTCCAAGGGCCTGTTCGCTGCGCGCAAGGCGATCATGCACTACGCCCAGCAGAAGCATCTGCCCAACGTGGCGATGGAAGACATCTTTGTTGGCAACGGCGCGTCCGAACTGATCGTGATGGTGATGCAGGCACTGCTCGACGGCGGCGACGAGGTGCTGGTACCGGCGCCGGACTATCCCTTGTGGACCGCGGCGGTCAGCCTGGCCGGCGGCAAGGCGGTGCACTACGTGTGCGACGAGAACGCCGGCTGGTTCCCCGACATCGAGGACATCCGCGCCAAGATCACCGCCAACACCCGCGCCATCGTCGTCATCAACCCCAACAACCCGACCGGTGCGGTCTATCCCCCCGAACTCTTGGCCGATATCGTTGAACTGGCGCGCCAGCACCAGCTGATCATCTACGCCGACGAAATCTACGACAAGGTGCTGTACGACGAGGTGCAGCACACCTCGATCGCCAGCCTGGCACCGGACGTGTTGTGCATAACGCTGAACGGCTTGTCCAAGAACTACCGTGCCTGCGGCTACCGCGCCGGCTGGATGATCCTGTCGGGCGAGAAGAAGCACGCCAAGGACTACATTGAAGGCCTCAACATGCTGGCCTCGATGCGGCTGTGCGCCAACGTGCCGGCCCAGTTCGCCATCCAGACCGCGCTGGGCGGCTACCAGAGCATCGACGACCTGGTGGCGCCGGGAGGACGGCTGGCGCGCCAGCGCGACTTGGCGCACGAGTTGCTGACGGCGATCCCCGGCGTCAGCTGCGTCAAGCCGCAAGGGGCCTTGTACCTGTTCCCGCGGCTCGACCCGAAGATCTACCCGATCGCCGACGACCAGCAGTTCATCCTCGAATTGCTGCAGGAAGAGAAGGTGTTGCTGGTGCAGGGCTCCGGTTTCAACTGGATTGCGCCGGACCACTTCCGCGTGGTATTCCTGCCCAACAGCGATGACCTGATCGAGGCGATCGGCCGCATCGCCCGCTTCCTCGAGCATTACCGCAAGCGTTACGGCACCGAATAAGGCCCAGTTTTACCGTCACGCGGGCCATGGATCGTGGCACAATGGACGGCGCAGTTCGGCAGTAAAAAAGGGGGCCGACCGGCCCCCTTTTTTATCGGCGCAAGACCCAGCGGCAAGGGCGACGACCCCTTGCCGGTAGGCCTTGAGCCGGGGACACATAATAAATCTGACACCATTAACAGGAGGTACCATGCAGCCGATCAATATTGGTCTGATGGGGGTAGGGACCGTCGGTGGCGGTACCGCCACCGTACTCAAACGCAACGCCGAAGAAATCAGCCGCCGCGCCGGCCGCGAGATCCGTCTGTTCATGGCGGCCAACCGCGACCTGGAGCGAGCCCGCGAAGTGGTCGGCCCGGACGTGCCGGTGGTCGACGACGCGATGCAGATCGTCAATCACCCCGACGTCGACATCGTGGTCGAGCTGATCGGCGGCGACACCATCGCCAAGGAACTAGTGCTGAAGGCCATTGAAAACGGCAAGCACGTCGTTACCGCCAACAAGAAACTGCTGGCCGTGCACGGTAACGAAATCTTCGCCCGCGCCCAGGAAAAGGGCGTGATGGTGGCGTTCGAAGCCGCCGTGGCCGGCGGCATCCCGATCATCAAGGCGTTGCGCGAAGGTTTGAGCGCCAACCGCATCGAATGGATCGCCGGCATCATCAACGGCACTTCCAACTTCATCCTGACTGAAATGCGCGACAAGGGCGCCAGCTTCGCCGACGTGCTGGCCGAGGCACAGCGCTTGGGCTACGCCGAAGCCGACCCCACCTTCGACATCGAAGGCCACGACGCCGGCCACAAGCTATCGATCATGGCATCGATCGCCTTCGGCATCCCGATGCAGTTCGACAAGTGCTACCTGGAAGGCATCAGCCAGCTGGACGGCCGCGACATCAAGTACGCCGAAGAGTTGGGCTATCGCGTCAAGCTGCTGGGCCTGACCCGCCGCACCGACGCCGGCATCGAACTGCGCGTGCACCCCACGCTGATCCCGCAAGACCGCCTGATCGCCAACGTCAACGGCGTGATGAACGCGGTGATGGCCAAGGGCGATGCCATCGGCCCGACGCTGTATTACGGCGCCGGCGCCGGCGCACTGCCGACCGCCTCGGCGGTGGTGGCCGACATCGTCGACGTGACCCGCCTGTTGACCGCCGATCCTGAACACCGCGTACCGCACCTGGCGTTCCAGCCGGACCGGCTGCAGGACACCCCGATCCTGCCGATCGACGAGATCCACAGTTCCTACTACCTGCGCATCGCGGCCGCCGACCGTGCCGGCGTGCTGGCCGAGATCACCAGTCTGCTGGCCGACAACGGCATCTCGATCGAGGCGCTGATCCAGAAGGGCGCGATCGCCGACGGAGCGGCCGAAGTGGTGATTCTGACCCACCACGTGCAGGAGAAACAGGTCAACCGCGCCATCGCCGCCATCGAGGCGTTGGACAGCGTGTCGGGCCAGGTCGTGCGCCTGCGCATGGAAGAACTCAACGGCTGAACGGAATCCTTATGCACTACATCAGCACCCGCGGCGGCATGCAGCCGCTGTCGTTTTCCGACACCATCCTGATGGGGCTGGCGCCCGATGGCGGCCTGGCCCTGCCGGAGCGCTACCCGCAGGTCAGCCGTGAGCAGCTGGACGCCTGGCGCGGCCTCAGCTACGCCGAGCTGGCGTTCGAGGTGATCCGCCTGTTCGCCACCGACATTCCCGAGACCGACCTCAAGGACATCCTCGACCGCACCTACACCGCCGACGTGTACGGCTCGGCCGAGATCACCCCGGTCAAGCGCCTCTCCGACGGCTTGGTGATCCTGGAACTGTCCAACGGCCCGACGCTGGCGTTCAAGGACATGGCGATGCAGTTCCTCGGCAACCTGTTCGAGTACGTGCTGGCCAAGAAGGGCGAACAGCTCAACATCGTCGGCGCCACCTCCGGCGACACCGGCTCGGCGGCCGAGTACGCCATGCGCGGCAAGGCCGGCATCAACGTGTTCATGCTGAGCCCGGACGGCCTGATGAGCCCGTTCCAGCGCGCGCAGATGTACAGCCTGCCGGACGCCAACATCCACAACATCGCCATCCGCGGCATGTTCGACGATTGCCAGGACATCGTGAAGGCGGTGCAGAACGACCACGCCTTCAAGGCGCGGCACAAGGTCGGCACCGTCAACTCGATCAACTGGGCGCGCGTAGTGGCGCAGGTGGTGTACTACTTCAAGGGCTACTTCAACGCCACCGCCGGCAACGACGAGAAAGTCAGCTTCTGCGTGCCGTCCGGCAACTTCGGCAACGTCTGCGCCGGCCACATCGCCAGGCAGATGGGCCTGCCGGTAGAGCGCCTAATCGTCGCCACCAACGAGAACGACGTGCTCGATGAGTTTTTCAAGACCGGCGTCTACCGCCCGCGCGGCACGGCCAACACCTGGGTCACCTCCAGCCCGTCGATGGACATCTCCAAGGCGTCCAACTTCGAGCGCTTCGTATTCGACCTGGTCGGCCGCAATCCGGAAACGGTGCGCGAACTGTGGGCCAAGGTGGAGCAGGGCGAAGGCTTCGACCTGTTGGCCAAGCTGGCCGCCACGCGCGAGGCGTTCGGCTTCGTCTCCGGCAAGAGCACGCACGCCGACCGCCTGGCGACCATCCGTCAGGTCGATCGCGAGGATGGCGTGGTGGTCGATACCCACACCGCCGACGGCATCAAGGTGGCGCGCGAACTGCGTCTGCCCGGTGAAACCGTGATCTGCCTGGAAACCGCGCTGCCGGCCAAGTTCGCCGATACCATCCGCGAGGCGCTGGACCGCGACCCGCCGCGCCCGGCCGGCTTCGACGGCATCGAGAATCTGCCGCAGCGCGTGACGGTGTTCGACGCCGATGCGGCGGCGGTGAAGGCGTTCATCGAACAGGCGCTGGGCTGAGTCCGCGTTTCCGATGATCTGGCAAAGGCCCCGTTCGGGGCCTTTGTCGTTTTGAGTGTCGCGGCACGCGAAACGGGGGCGGCCGGAGCGCTGGATGTGGTGCCCCGCCGGCCCATCCACAGGGCCGTTTCTCGGGTAGAATGACCCGTATGCAAAAATGCCTTATCGCCTTATGGGTCCTGCTGGCGGCGCTGCTGTTTCCGCTCAAGCTGATGGCGGCCACGCAGAATCTGGCCGTGCTGGAGCAGGCGGCGCGGCGCTTTGTCGAGCAGGAACTGCGCTACCGGCCGGCCACCTTCACGCTGGGCCGTCTGGATGCGCGCCTGGCGCTGCCGGCCTGCGAGCAGCCGCTGGTGGGCTGGTCGCCGGGCACCTCGCCCAGCGGCAATGCCTCGCTCGACCTGTCCTGCCCCGGCGCGGGCTGGTCCTTGCGCTTGCCGGTGGTGATTGCCGAAAAACGGGTGGGCGTGGTGGCGACTCGCCCGCTCAAGGCCGGAGAGGTCCTCACGCCGGCCGACGTCCGCTTGGCTGAGATGAACTCGCCGGTGCTGGGGCAAAACGTGCTCAACCGGCTAGACCAGGCCATCGGCCAAGGCATGAAGAGCAGCGTGCCGGCGGGTGCCTGGCTGCGAAGCTTCATGCTGCAGCAGCCCGACGTGGTCCGAACCAATCAGCGGGTCAGGGTAGTGGCCCAGGGCGACGGCTTTGCCGTGAATGCCGAGGGTACCGCCCGCGGCAACGCCGCGGCGGGCGAGCCGGTTCGGGTACGGATGTCCAGCGGGCGGGTGGTCAGCGGTGTCGCCCAGGACGACGGCAGCGTGCGGGTATCGTTCTGAGCGAAAATAAAATGCTCAAGATTTTGTTTTTTCAGCCGATACTATAGGCAAACCCCCAACCTCTCTGGTGGAAGGACGCAAGCCATGAAAATCGACAACACGAGCAAGGCCCTCGGAGCGTACGGCGCCCAGAGCAAGCCCGTGCGCCGGGAGAGCGTGTCGAAAACCGCTGATGGTGCCGCGAGTTCCGACAGCGTGGCCATCAATCCCAAGATCGGAGCCCTCGAACGCGACGTGGCCGCCGCGCCCGCTTTTGATGCGGCCAAGGTGGACGCCATCAAGCAGGCCATCGCCTCCGGTTCGTTCCAGATCAACCCGGACAAGATCGCCGACCAGCTCATCGCCTCGGCGCATGAGCTGCTGTCCCATTGATCTTCAACCCTTTGCCAGAAACACGCCGCATGCCGCAAGCCGCTACCTTCATCGAGTTGTGCCAGAGTGAAACCGTCTTGCTCAAGCAGCTGGCGGTACTGATGCAACAGGAACAGGCGCTGCTGATCCGCAACGAGGCCCTGTCGCTCGAGCCGCTGGCCGAGGAAAAGACCCGCCTGCTGGAACAGTTGGCCGGGCAGGCCAGGCAGCGGGCCGGATGGATGCAGGAGGCCGGCCTGAGCGATGCCGACAGGGTGCACGCCTGGCTGGCCGACAAGGCTGCCGCCCTTGATGCCTGGGGAGCGCTCGACAGCGCGCTGAAGCAGCTTCAGGCGATCAACCGCCTGAACGGCCAACTGCTCGAGCGCCACCTCGCCCTGACCGAAGAAACGCTCGAGGTGCTGCGTCAGGCCGCCATTTCCACACTCGGCTACGGCAAGGACGGTTGCCTGCCCTCCCTGTCCGGCGGCGGTCGTCATCTCGGCTCGGCCTGAGCAGGTCGGGTGGGCGTGGCGATGCCTTTGTGGTATCTTCCGTCTGGGCCAGAGACCACCTCAAGACCATAAGCCATGACCCTGTTATCCCTGATTCTTGCACTCGCACTCGAGCAACTCCGCCCGCTGGGTAACCGCAACCGGGTCTGGCTGTTGTTCACCCGTTATGCCAATCACCTGGAACGCAACCTGAATGCCGGCTACAACCGGCACGGTGTGATGGCGTGGCTGGCGGCGATGCTGCCACCGCTGTTGATCGCGCTGGGGGGCTTCTACCTGCTGTCGGCGCTCAGTCCGGTGCTGGGGTTGGCGTGGAACGTGCTGGTACTCTATCTGACCATGGGGTTCCGCCACTTTTCCAGCTCGTTTTCCGAGATTTCCGTAGCGCTGTCCGAAGGGCGCGATTTCGACGCGCGCCAGACGCTGTCGCACTGGACCGGCCAGCCGACGGCAGAGCTGTCGGTCAACGAGATTTCCCGGTTGGCCATTGAACAGGGCGTGGTGGACAGTTACCGTCACGTGTTCGGCACCATGTTCTGGTTCCTGATCCTGCCGGGTCCCGCCGGGGCCGTGCTCTACCGGCTGAGCTACATCCTGCACCAGAAGTGGGGCGTGCGAGTGTCGGCCGATGACCTGTTCGGCCGTTTCGCGGCGCGTGCCATGGCTTGGCTGGACTGGATACCGGTGCGGCTGACTGCCACCAGTTTCGCCATCATGGGCGACTTCGAGGACGCGCTGTACTGCTGGCGCTCGCAGGCCCGTACCTGGGGCCATTACGCACACGGCATCCTGCTGGCCTCGGCCGCCGGCGCGCTCGGCGTCAAGCTGGGCGATCCGGTCCGTCAGGACTACACCATCAAGTTCCGCCCGGAACTGGGGCTGGGCGAGGAATCCGATCCCGACTACCTGAAGAGCGCGGTCGGGCTGGTGTGGCGCTCCGCTTTGCTGTGGTTGTTCGTGATCCTGTTGATAAGCGTCGCTGCCCAGTTGAGCTGATCGACCGGCTGGCGCCGTCCCAGGGCGGCGCCAGCCTTTTTATTCGTCACCGAAACCAACATCTGTTTCGAGACGGCTGACCAGCGGGTCGGCCGTCTCCAGGCTTTACCGCAGGAGTATTGTTCATGTCATTTGCCGAGCTTGGGCTGTCGCCGGAGATTCTCCGCGCCATCGACGAGCAGGGCTATTCCGAGCCCACTCCGATCCAGGCCAAGGCCATCCCGCTGGTGCTGTCCGGGCGCGACCTGCTCGCCGCCGCGCAGACCGGTACCGGCAAGACCGCGGCCTTCATGCTCCCGATTCTGGAGCGCCTGAAAAAATTCGCCAGCACCAGCGCCTCGCCGGCGATGCACCCGGTGCGCGCGCTGATCCTGTCGCCAACCCGCGAGCTGGCCGACCAGATCGCGGTCAATGCCGCGGCCTATACCAAGTACCTGCCGTTGCGCTCCACCGTGGTGTTCGGCGGCATGAATATGGACCCGCAGACGCAGGAACTG
>JACPUY010000115.1 GCA_016192025.1 Pseudogulbenkiania sp.
CGCTATCGCCAGCAGGTGCTGGCCACCAAGGGCAAGGGCCTGGATGCCCAGGGGCGCGCCATGCTGGAGGAAGACCTGCGCTCACCTTGCACCGAGGAAATCGCGGTGTTCCAAGCCTTCTCGCGCGTGATCCGCGAGGCGGGCCGGAAGTTCGTGGTGATGGATACCGCTCCCACCGGCCACACATTGCTGCTGCTGGACGCGACCGGCGCCTATCACCGCGAGGTGGCCCGCCAGATGGGGGCGAGTGGCATGCACTTCACCACCCCGATGATGCAGCTGCAGGACCCGGCCCAGACCAAGGTCCTGATCGTGACCCTGGCCGAAACCACGCCCGTGCTCGAGGCGGCCAACCTGCAGGCCGATCTGCGCCGTGCCGGCATCGAACCGTGGGCCTGGATCATCAACAACAGCCTGGCCTTGGCCAAGCCGAGTGCGTCCTTGCTGCGGCGACGGGCGGCCAACGAACTGGCGCAGATCGATGCCGTGGCCAGCCACCATGCCCACCGCTGGGCAGTCGTGCCGCTGCAGGCCGAAGAACCTGTCGGCGTCGAACGGCTGCAACGGCTGACCCGTCACTAAGCGACATCTGGAGATAACACGACCATGAGCGATAAAACCTACTACGCCTTGCAGCATGAGCTGCGCAAGCTGGGGGAGCAGTAAGCAATGGATCTACCGCGTCGTTTAGTGGCCGAGTGGCTAGGGACGGCCTTCCTTTTGGCCACCGTGGTCGGTTCCGGCATCATGGCCGAGCGCCTGTCAGGCGGGAATGTCGGCGTGGCCTTGCTGGCCAACGCCATTGCCACCGGCGGCGGCCTGGTCGCGCTGATCCTGACCTTTGGCGGTATCTCGGGCGCCCACTTCAACCCGGCTGTCTCACTCGCCGCGGCGCTGCGCCGTGAGCTGTCTGGTCGTGAAGCCCTGCTCTATGCGCTGGTACAGGTAATCGGTGCGTTTTGCGGCGTGGCGGCCGCACACGGCATGTTCGACGAACCGCTGTTCTTTGCTTCGCAGCACATCCGGAGCGGGCCGTCGCAATGGTGGAGCGAATTCGTCGCCACCTTCGGCTTGCTCGCGGTGATCTTCGGCTGTTCGCGCAGCCGGCCGGATGCGGTGCCCTATGCCGTGGCATCGTACATCGTCGGCGCCTACTGGTTTACCTCGTCCACCTCGTTCGCCAATCCGGCCGTGACGCTGGCGCGTGCCGCCACCGACACGTTCGCCGGCATCCGCCCGATCGACGCGCCGGGTTTCATCGTGGCGCAACTGGTCGGCGCGGTGGCCGCCACCGCGTTCTTCGGCTGGCTGCTACGTGACAAGTCGCCGCTGGCGCTGGACCTGATGGCCAACGCCGCCGAGGATCATGCGGTCAAGCCGCTGCATGACTGACCCCTTCTGATCAGGATGGGGTTATTGCCCGAAGCGTCCCCAACACCGCAGGAAAACCAGCCGGCTCAGCGCGGCGCAACCAACTCCGGAAACGCCTCGTCCACGCTGAGAATGACGCCGGAGTGGGCGGCGTCGTAGCCCGGCAGCTGGCCGATGTCCCGACGGAACTCCGGCGTCTGCAGCGCACCGATCATGGTCTGCAGCGCCGGATGTTCCAGCGTGGTGCGGCGTACCAGGAAGAAATAGCGCTCGGTCTGCAGCGGCAGGAAATCCAGATCGAAGCGGCGCGCCGCCGTCTCGATGCCCAGCCCCACGTCGGCCATGCCGCTGGCGATATAGGCCGCCACCGCCGCATGGGTCAGCTCCGCCTGTTCGTAGCCGTGCACCTGGGCGGGAGCCACCTGGGCCTTTTGCAGCAGCATGTCGAGCAACAGCCGCGTGCCCGAACCGGGCTGGCGGTTGACGAAACGCACTTCCGGCCGGGCCAGGTCGCCGATCTCGTAGATCTTGCGCGGATTGCCGCGCACCACCATCAGCCCCTGGCGCCGCGTGACGACGTGGACGATGCGGTGTTCCTGCCAGTCGAAATGTTCGGCGTAGCTCTCGGCGATCGGGGTCTGGAATTCACCGAGCGGCACGTGGAAGCCGGCCAGATCGCACTCGCCCGCGTGCAGCGCCGCCACGGCATCCTGGCTGCTGCGATACTTGAGATCGATCGCCATGCCGGCCTCGTTCAGGGTCTTCACGAGCGCCTCCACCGCGAAACCGTGACTGGCGTGCAGCCGCAGCGGCGCACTGGCCTCTTGCAACGCATGCTGTAACTCGGTCTCGACTTCCGACGCCAGTGTTTCCAGCAACGGCCCCATGCGCGCCTTGATGCGGCGGTTGGCCCAGACCAGTTTTTCCGCCAGCGGCGTCAGCTTCGCTCCCCTGCCCCGTTCCATGTCCAGCAGCGGCATGCCCAGCTCGGTCTGCGCCTGCTGCAACAGGCCCCAGGCGTGGCGGTACGAGGTGCCGGTGACCTTGGCCGCGGTCTGCAAGCTGCCGTGCGTCTGCACTTCGGTGAGCAGTTCGATCAGGCGGAATGGAATCTCGCCGCCGCTCTCGCATTCCAGTTCCCAGACCAGCCGGGTGGTGACGCGCGGCCAAGGCGTTCCCTTATGTTTTCCCTGCATATGTATCCGGTGATGTAATTCATATTGAAAAGCCGATCATATCCCAGCACACTGCGGAAATAGAACGGGTTGCATATGTGTTCAATTGCATATGATCCGTAGCGGATAGTGCTTGCCCTGTCTCCTTTGTGCAAGGGATCGACCATGACGATGCAACAAGA
>JACPUY010000116.1 GCA_016192025.1 Pseudogulbenkiania sp.
TGGCCGGCAGGGTCATGTCACGCTTCTGGCTGAGGTAGAGCCAGGCCATCTTCGGCACTGGCTTCGCGCCGGTTTTCCAGTTCATCCATTCGTCGACGGAAACGCCCAGTTCTTTGGCGGTCGCCTCGTCGTCACTGGTGAACATCACCTTGGCCAGTTCGAGCGGGTCACAGGGAAAATTGGCACGGGGGTTGAGTCGTTTCAACATGGGAAGTCACAAAAGAAAAAGCCCCGAACGGGGCGGGGCTTTAACTTGATGGCATGAGCCATGACGACAACATCGCAAAGTGTTGCATTTATGCCACTTTCTACGCCGTCTATTTGACATAATATAGATTATGCGAACTCGTCAACGACGCAAACCGCCTCCCATTCGGCCTCACGAATCTCCTGTGCAAACTGGTCCACGCACAGCGCCTTGCAGTACAGTTCCGCCAGCTGGCGCCAGTAACCCTCGCTGCCATGCAGCGGGCTCACCATCGTCACGCCTGACGTCTCGCTGACCGGTTCCAGCCACCGCACCATACCATCCCGTCCGCACTATGCACTGCGTGCAGTAGCTCACGTAAGCCCACGTCCTGCAATAACTCGTCGTGGTGTCCGACGAACGCCGTCACCGTCATCGGGCGCACGATCACTGCCCGCAACAGGAGCCAAAAAGGCTATGAAAGGCTTTCGACTCGTGCCTCCTGTTTTGCCAGATCGATTCCAATTCGTCTAACGTTCAAAAGGGTCCTGCCTTTCTCTCTGGCTGCGATGAAAGTAGCTCATTTGGAGTGCTTCGCCCGATAGGAAGCGGTTCTCGCCGTCGCTTTGTCACTTTGGAGTGCAGGATGCGCATCACGTTCCTCGGCGCGATAGGTACGGTAACCGGCAGCAAATTGCTCGTGGAGCATGCGGGAAAGCGAGTGCTGATCGATTGCGGCCTGTTTCAGGGTTTCAAGCAGTTACGGTTACGCAACTGGGAGCGCTTGCCGATACCACCTGAGCAGTTGGATGCCGTGGTCCTGACCAATGCGCACCTGGACTACAGCGGGTACCTTCCGATCTTGGTCAGGAATGGCTACAAGGGGCCGGTGTACGCCACTGCAGCCACCGCCGCGCTGGCTGGAATCTTGCTGCCGGACAGCGGGCATTTGCAGGAAGAAGAAGCGGAATACGCCAATCGGCATGGTTTTTCGAAACATGCCCCTGCCCTCCCCTTATACACCGTCGCCGATGCAGAACACGCCTTGAACAGTTTCCGTTGTTTGCCGCTGCACGTGCCGCATGAAGTGGCCAAGGGCATCCGCGTACAGTTCCGCCCGGCGGGACATATCCTGGGAGCCGCTACGGTGGAAGTGTCGGCTGGTGGCATTTCATTGGTATGTTCCGGCGATCTCGGCCGCTTGCATGATCCGATCATGGCGGCGCCCGAGCCGATCGCCCATGCCGACTATCTACTGGTCGAATCAACTTATGGTGATCGTCTGCATCCGGTAGAGGGGCCGGAACAGCTGTTGGCAGACGTGATCAACCGCACCGCTGCACGCCGTGGTATCACTGTAATCCCCTCCTTCGCCATCGAGCGTGCCCAAATCCTGATGTACTACCTCGACAGGCTGAAGCGCGCAGGCAGGATTCCCGACTTGCCGGTCTACCTGAATAGCCCTATGGCGACCGATGCCGCCGAAATTTTTCTGCGCTTCCAAGCCGAGCACCAGCTATCACGTGCCGACTGCGAAGGCATGTGTCATGTTGCCCATATCGTGTGCTCTGCCGAGGAGTCCAAGCGGCTGAACCTGCTGTGCGAGCCGGCCATCATCATCGCCGCCAGTGGCATGGCCACCGGCGGTCGGGTATTACACCACCTCAAGGCGTTCGCCTCCAACCCGCGTAACACCCTGCTGTTCTTGGGCTTCCAGGTTGGTGGCACGCGTGGCGCGGCGATTGTCGGTGGTGCACGTGTGGTACGGATTCATGGCGAGGAAGTCTCCATCCGGGCTGAAGTGGTGGCAATGGAGCATCTCTCGGCCCATGCCGACGCCGACGAGATAATGCAGTGGCTGCGAGGCTTTACCCAGCCACCACGGCATACTTTCGTGGTACACGGCGAACTCGCAGCGGCCGATGCGTTGCGCCGGCGAATTTCTCTCGAATTACACTGGAATGTTTCGGTGCCGGAGTACCGCGACAGCGTCGAACTACAAGGAGGAAGACGGTGAGTGCCGGTCACGAATTGCACTTGAAGTGGCTCGGAATCGACACCTATCAGGAAGCGGTGATCTATATGCGACGCGACTGCGAGGTTTGCCGCTCCGAAGGCTTTGAAGCGCAATCGCGCGTGCGGGTGACCCGCAACGGCGTAGAGATTGTGGCGACGCTGAACGTGGTCGATTCGTCGATTCTCGCTCCGCACCAGGCTGGCTTGTCTTCGGCCGCCTGGCATCAACTGGACGGCCACGAGGGTGAGACCATTCGGGTGCAGCCGATGCCCCCGCTGGAGTCTCTGGTCGCACTGCGCAGCAAGATCTATGGCAACCGCCTGACCGAATTGCAGATGCAGAGCATCATCAACGACGTGGCGAAGGGACGCTACCCAAACATCTATTTGGCGGCTTTTGTTGCCGCTTGTGCCGGAGGACGTCTGGACGTGGAAGAAACCGTGGCATTGACCCGGGCCATGGTGAATGCAGGCCAACGTTTGGACTGGGGGCGCGCTCCCATTGCTGACAAACACTGCGTCGGCGGTCTGCCTGGCAATCGCACCACCCCTATCGTGGTGGCGATCGCCACGGCGGCCGGCCTGATCATGCCGAAGACCTCTTCGCGGGCGATCACGTCACCGGCGGGCACCGCCGACACAATGGAAACCCTGGCACCAGTGGATCTGGATTTACCCGCAGTTCGCCGCGTTGTCGAACGAGAGGGGGGCTGTATCGTTTGGGGTGGCGCGGTCAACCTGAGCCCGGCGGACGATGTCCTGATTCGTGTTGAACGCCCGATGGACCTCGATAGCGAAGGCCAGTTGGTCGCCTCGGTGCTTTCAAAGAAGGTGGCGGCCGGTTCGAGCCATGTTCTGATCGACATACCGGTTGGGCACACCGCCAAGGTCCGTTCGCCGCAAGCGGCAGCTTTGCTGAAAACCTTGCTGGACCATGTAGGCAGAAGCTTGGGACTGACCACCCGAATCGTGCTTACTGATGGCAGTCAACCGGTCGGACGGGGGGTAGGACCGGCATTGGAGGCCCGTGATTTGTTGGCCATACTGAAAAACGAGCCCACGGCGCCGGGGGATTTACGCGAACGCGCGCTGATGCTGGCCGGAGCACTGCTGGAGTTTTGCGGCACGGCAGCGGATGGCACCGGAATCGCCCATGCCAGGCAACTGCTGGATTCCGGCCGTGCTTGGACCAAATTTGTCGCCATCGCCAATGCCCAGGGGGGGCTACGCCAACCGCCAGTCGCGCCCTACACCCATCCAATCTGCGCAGGCAGCAGCGGCCAAGTAAGCGCTATAGATAACCGACTGATCAGCCGGGCCGCCAAACTGGCCGGAGCCCCCAGCGCGCCAGCCGCCGGACTGGACCTGCACGTGATGATCGGCAGCATGGTCGAGCCCGGCATGCCAATGTTCACGGTTCATGCCGAGACGCCCGGCGAGCTGGAGTATGCCCTCGGCTATCTGGAAACACACCCTGAGATTGTGACGATAAACACACCATGAATACCGTGATTCTGCCCTTGCCCGGCAACGAGGTGCTGGCCAACTCGTTGCTCATGCAGCCTGCCCTGCCGGGACCAGCCGTGCGAGGTGAACTGGCGGTGCGCGCCTTTCCTGACGGCGAAACCCATCTGCGCCTGTTAAGCAATGTGGAGGGAGCCCGGGTGGTGCTAGTGGCGACACTGGACCGCCCGGACGCCAAGCTGGTGCCCTTGTTGTTTGCCGCCTTGCTGGTTCGCGACTATGGGGCGGCCGAAGTCGGCCTGCTGGCCCCCTACTTGGCCTACATGCGTCAGGACACCCGCTTCAACCCGGGTGAGGGGGTGACCGCGCGCTACTTTGCCAAACTGTTGTCGCCCCATCTCGACTGGTTGGTCACCATTGACCCGCATCTACATCGCATCGCCGCCCTCGATCAGGTGTACGACTGCCCTGCCCGCGTGGTGCATGCGGCACCGGCTATTGCTGAATGGATCGCAACTGAGGTGCCGATGCCGATCTTGATCGGGCCGGATGGTGAAAGTGAGCAGTGGGTGGCGGAAGTAGCCGCCTTGGCAAGGGTGCCGTATACCGTGCTTGGCAAAGTACGGCACGGCGACCGCCTGGTGGAGGTGTCGAGCCCCGACATGGCGCAACTGGTCGGCCGTACACCGGTGCTGGTGGACGATATCGTTTCAACAGCGCATACCATGGCCGAGACCTTGCTGCACTTGCGACAGATGGGGGCCAAACCAGCGGTGTGCATCGCCGTGCACGCCATTTTCGCCGAAGATGCCGCAGGGATGCTGGCCTCCTCTGGTGCGGCAAGAGTGGTAAGTTGCAATACGGTTTCGCATCCCAGCAACGAGATCGCGCTGGAGCGTTGGATGGCGGAGGCGATCCGGGAGGCATGCGCGTCCAGCCCCCGGATGCGCCAAGTAGATTGACCGACGGATCAAGGACTGTCTTGCTCGAGACAATTGAAAATGCGGTCGCAGATCGAACCAGCCGGTCAGGTTTTCCGGCCACACCCCATCAAAGGCACGGGTGCAAAATTCAGAAAAGGCGAAACCATCCCCGGCGAGCGCATTCAACTGGATGCACACAACTTGGCTCATCATGAGCAATGGACGCCAAATGATGGTTATGTATTGCCATTATTCGCATAAACATTAGAATGTAAGAATGAATAAGCGAACATTGAAAGACTTGCTGTATGAGCAGGTCGCCCGTATCGGCAAGGCCGTATCAAGTCCGAAGCGACTGGAGTTGTTGGAGCTACTGGCTCAGGGTGAAAGGACCGTCGAGTCACTGGCTGCCGAGCTGTCGGCCGACATCAAACTCACCAGTGCTCACCTAAAGACTCTGAAGGACGCACGCCTTGTCGCCTCCCGCCGTGAAGGTAAATACGTGATCTATCGACTCACCGGTAGTGACGTGGCTGGCTTGTGGGTGATGTTGCGCCAAGTGGCAGAGGAACACTTATTAGAGCTACGGCTGGCGCTGGATCAGATGGTGGCCGATCCGGCCAAACTTGCCTCGCTTGGTCGTGAAGAGTTGCTGGAGCAGGCGCGACGTGGGGATGTAATCATCATCGATGTGCGCCCTCAAAACGAATATGAGGTGGCGCATCTTCCCTTTGCGCGCTCGATGCCCCTTTCTGAGATTGAAAAGAGACTCGTTGAACTGCCAA
>JACPUY010000104.1 GCA_016192025.1 Pseudogulbenkiania sp.
GCCGAACGCGCTTCGGGAATTCACTTTCTGTGCCTCACGCGCGAAGAGCAGAAGGTGCTGTCTGAGCACGGCTATATGCCGCGCATTACGCACCAGTACCACTGGCAGAATAGGGGATTTAACTCTTTCGATGATTATCTCGCACCGCTGCGCTCGCAGCGGCGCAAAGAGATCAAGCGCGAACGCCGGAAAGCTGCAGAGCTGGGGCTCACGATCGAGACGCTGACCGGCGACGCGATTCGCGAAGGACACATGCGCGCGATGTATGGGTTTTATGTGCAGACCTATGCGCGCAAATGGGGCTCGCCCTACCTCAACCTGGCGTTTTTCCGCCTGATCGGCGACAGCCTGGCCGAACACCTGGTGCTGTTCCTGGCGTATCGTGATGGAGAACCGCTCGCCGCCAGTCTGTGCCTGAAAGATGGCAGACAGCTGTACGGCCGGTACTGGGGCGCGCTGGAAGACGTCTCCTGCCTGCATTTCGAACTGTGCTACTACCAGGGCATAGCCTATTGCATTCGTCACGGCCTGGCCGTGTTCGAGGGCGGGGCGCAGGGCGAGCACAAGCTCGCCAGGGGGTTCGAACCGGTGATGACCTGTTCTGCGCACTGGCTGGCCGATTCTCCTTTTCAATCAGCGATTTGCCGCTGGATCGAGCAGGAGCGGCGGGCCGTGGCGGCGTATATCGACGAACTTGGTCAGCATATTGCGTATAAAAAATAGCTTGCCAGTCGTAAAAAGGGCTTATATACTGCGCAGCCTCTGACGACGAAACGCAAACGACGACGACATCAGAGCACTTCTGGAGAGGTGGATGAGTGGTTTAAGTCGCACGCCTGGAAAGCGTGTTTAGGGTAATACCCTAACGGGGGTTCGAATCCCCCCCTCTCCGCCAGAATAATGAAAAAGCCCGCTTTTGCGGGCTTTTTCACGTCTGGCATGGCCTTTAGCCCGATGTGGGCGCCATTCACAAAGCCAATATTCACGGCGAAGAGTCGTTATTCGGAATGAACGGCCACTGGGCCGGAGCCGCTGTGATGCTTGGTCCGCACTCGGCTTATGGGTAAGGCTTCTGGCGGTGCCGGCCTCCACTGAGTCCGCTGTACCCAAGCACAGTCATCGGTCCATACCAATCTTTACAAGAGCGCACAGGAAGGGCATGCGGCAAAGCAGGGTAAGCTCGCTAAATGCCAACTTGCCCCACTTCCGGATGTGAGTCAGTCAGGTTTCCATTCCGAATCTAGACGAACCGGCTGCCCGCTTTCCATCGACACCATGGCGGCTTCGGCCAGGCGCTGCGCCTCGAGCCCATCGCGCATGCCGGCCAATGGCACCTGTCCCTTCTCCAGCATGTCGACAAAGGCTTCCATCTCCAGGCGGTAGGCCTCAGCGAAGCGTTCGATGAAATAATTCATCGGCGGCGCCACGGTAAACCCGCTGGCGCTGGCGATCGTCACGGAGTCTCGGTGCCGGTTTTCCACGTACAGCGCCTCTTTCTCGCACAGTGCCTCGAGGCGCTGGTCGTAGCCGAACGGGGCGCGCCGGCAGTTGTTCATCTGCACGAATCGCCCGGATTGCGAGACCAGGGTGATCATCGCGGTATCGATATCGCCGGCCGCGCCGATGGCGGGGTCGATCAGGCAGCCGCCGACGGCATAGACGGTCTTGATCTCCTCGCCCAGCAGGTAGCGGGCCATGTCGAAATCGTGGATCGCCTGATCGCGGAACATGCCGCCCGAGCGCTTGACGTACTCGACGGGAGGTGGCGACGGATCGCGCGTGTGCATGACAATCTGCTCCAGCTTGCCCGCCGTGCCGTTGGCGATACGCTCCCTGACCAACCGGAAGTTCGGGTCGTAGCGCCGCTGAAAGCCCAGCATGCATGGGGTTCCTGCCCGTTCCACGGCGTCGGCGACTTCACTCACCAAGGCGAAATTGAGGCTGATCGGTTTCTCGCAGAACATCGCCTTGCCGGCCGCGACCGATTTCAGAATCAAGTCGGCGTGCGTGTCCGTCGAGCTGGCAATCACCACGCCCTGGATGGTGAGGTCGGCAAAGACCGTATCGGCATCGACGACCCTGGCGCCGGTCTTTTCGGCCAGCTCGTTCAGGTGCCCGGAGGGCATCGGATCGACGAGGTATTCGAGTTTGACAGACGGGTGCGAGGCGGCATTCAAGGCGTGTACGTAGCCGATGCGACCGGCGCCGAAAACGGCAAGTTTGATCATTGGTTCAACTCCTGTTCGAGTTCCTGGATAGCGACCCAGCGCTTTTCCCGCTGCGATAGCAGCACGGCATCGACGACGAGCGCGGTATGCACGGCGTCGCGGAACGATGGCCACAGGGGCTGTCCGGCAGCAATGCCCTCCACCATCTCCTTCATCTCGACCGTAATCATGTCGTTGTAACCGAAGCCATGTCCGGCGCCGATGCAGAAATGGCCGTAATCGGGATGCTCCGGCCCGATCAGGATCGTGCGGAAGCCGCAGCGGCTTGGGCTGTCGTCCGCCGAATAGAATTGCAGCTCGGCCAGGCGCTCCTGGTCGAAGGACAAGGTGCCCTTGGTGCCGACCACCTCGTAGGTGAGCCCCATCTTGCGCCCCGCCGCGATGCGGCTGGCCTCGATCGGCCCCAGTACGCCGCTTTCGAATTTGACCAGGAAGTTGGTCTGGTCGTCGTTCTCGACGACTTCGAGCTGCCCATCCTTGCCGGGGCGCTGGCGGTGGATAGTCTGGCTTTCGCCGACCACCTCGGCAATCGGGCCGCACAGGTAGTGGGCCAGGTTGATGATGTGCGAGGCTAGATCGCCCAGCGCGCCGGCCTGGCTGCCGTAGGCCGCCTTCAGGCGCCAGCTCATCGGCAGGGCCGGGTCCATCAGGAAGTCTTCGTTGTGGGTGCCGCGGAAATGGACGATCTCGCCGATTTCCCCGTTCGCTATCATCTGTTTCGCCAGTTGGGTAGCGGGGTTCTTGATGTAGTTGTAACCGACCAGGGTCTTGACGCCGGCCCGTTCGGCCGCGTTCGCCATCTCGTGGGCCTCCCGCGCCGACAAGGCCAGGGGCTTCTCGCAGAGCACGTGCTTGCCGGCGGCGATGGCCGCCAGGGCCATCTCCTTGTGCAGATAGGTGGGGGAGCAGATGCCGACAACGTCAATGTCGGGATCGGCGGCCAGCTCTTGCCAGGAGCCGGTGGCCCGCCGGAAGCCGAAGGCTTCCGCCTTGTCCTCCGCGCCGGTGGCTGAGGTGGTCGCCAGTACGTCGAGCACCGGCTTGGCCGACAGCGGAAAGACCGCCGAAACCGTGTTGAGGGCAATGGAATAGGCTTTTCCCATGTACCCGGCGCCGATGACGCCAAATTTCAGTTCCTTCGCCATGATGTAATGTGTCCTCCTAGCTTTGTTTTTGGAACGTACGAGCATTCGTTGCTTGCCATGCGGGCAACCGGTCCGGGAACGCCAAGCCGCTACGCCATGAACAGGGCCGGCGGCGGAATCGGCGAGACCGGTCGCCAAAGCACGGGGTCAGGCTTTAACGGCTTCCCAGGCGCGCGTCTCCAGCGAGCGCTCCATGGCCGCGATGATCTTCTGGTTGGCCACGCCGAAGTCGAAGTCGGGGAAGCAGTCGCTGGCCCCGGCGATGCCCATGATCAGGTCGTGCACCTCGATCACTTTCACGTCGAAGTAGCCCAGGCCGCCGCCGGCAAAATCGAATCCGAAGAACCCGGAGAACTGTGGCACCTGCGAGCCGGCCAGTATGGTCTTGAAACCGCGGTCCGGCTTGGGGTCGGTGAAGCGGGAGATCTTCAGTTCGTTGAAGCGCTCGCCGTCCATGATGATGGTGCCTTCGGTGCCGGACACTTCCCAGTACACGCCGAAAACCTTGCCGGCGGCGATGCGCGAGGCCTCGATGGTGCCGCCGGCGCCGGAAGCGAAGCGCACCAGGCACTGGATCTGGTCTTCGTTCTCGACCGGCGCCTGCCGGGCGTTGTCGTCCGCCTTGGCGCCATAGCCCGAACCGCCTTGCGGCACTGGGCGGGTGTCGAAGAAGGTCTGGGCCTGTCCGGTCACTTCCGCAATGTCGCCCATCAGGAACTGCGCCACGCTGATGACATGGGAGCCGAGATCGCCCAGCGCGCCGGAACCGGCGTCCTTGCGGGAACAGCGCCAGCTCCATGGCAGCGACGGGTCGTTGAAGAAGCCCTGGTCGAACCAGGCGCGGAAGCGGGTCGGCACGCCGATGTCGCCGCGTTCGATCATCTGCTTGGCCAACAGCGCGGCCGGCGTCTTGATGTTGTTGAAGGCGACGAAGGTCTTGACGCCTTTGCGGCGCGCTGCTTCGGCCATTCTTTCGGCCTCTTCCAGCGATACCGAGAGCGGTTTCTCGCAATAGACGTGCTTGCCGGCTTCGA
>JACPUY010000105.1 GCA_016192025.1 Pseudogulbenkiania sp.
GGCGCGAGGAAACCGGCGAGGCGCCGCTGCGCGAAAACCTCGCCGCCGGCATCCTGCTGCTGGCCGGCTACGACGGCAGCCAGCCGCTTCTCGACCCGATGTGCGGCAGCGGCACCTTCCTGGTCGAAGCCGCCGACATCGCCCTCAACCGCGCCCCGGGGCGAAGCCGCCGCTTCGCCTTCCAGCAGCTGCGCGACTTCGATTCGGTGGCCTGGGAAGCACTGCAAACCGAAGCCAGGTCGGCCGAAAAACCGCTGGCACCGCTCGCCATCCGCGGTTCCGACCGTGATGCCGCGATGACCGCCATCGCCCGCCACAACCTGCAGGCGGCGGGCCTGGCCGACGCCGTCGCGCTCACCACCTGCGACGTGCTCGAAGTACGTCCGGAGGCGCCGAGCGGCCTGATCGTCAGCAACCCGCCCTACGGCGTGCGCCTCGACGAGCAGGACGCGCTGGCCGCGCTCTACCCGCAGCTGGGCGACTGGCTCAAACAGCACTTCGCCGGCTGGACCGCGCACTTCTTCACCGGCGACCTGCGCCTGGCCAAGCTGATCCGCCTCGAGGTAAAGCGCCGTGTGCCGCTCTACAACGGCGCACTGGAATGTCGCCTGTTCGCCATTCCGCTAGTCGCCGGCAGCGCCCGCCGCGACAAGGGTGACGAGCAAGCCGATTGAGCATCACCCTCCCCGCCTGACAAAGCCGCCATGTGATAATGGCGGCTTTGTTTTTGCCTGCAACGGCGCTCGCCAGAGCTGCATCAAACCATTCCGATCCGGCATGACCGTCATTCCCTTTTGTTAGGGATTTCGCCAATTAGCCAACGCTAATGTCGCTGTTAGCATCCGTCGCAGGTCGTGCCACGCCCTCCGAGGTCCGGCCATGACTCTCACACACACGACATTGTTGATAGCGACAGGGAATGACATGAAGAAACCGTTCTACACCCGTCTTTACTTCCAGGTGCTGCTGGCGATCGCCATCGGCGTCACGCTGGGTGCCGTGGCACCGGAGCTCGGCGCCAAGATGAAACCGCTGGGCGACGCCTTCATCAAGCTGATCAAGATGATGATCGCCCCGATCATCTTCTCCACCGTGGTGGTCGGCATCGCCAAGATGGGCGACATGAAGGAAGTCGGCCGCGTCGGAGGCAAGGCCTTGCTGTATTTCGAAGTCGTCACCACGCTGGCCCTGGTGATCGGTCTGGTGGTGGTCAACGTGCTCAAGCCGGGCGCCGGCCTCAATATCGACCCGTCCACGCTGGACGCGGCGGCCGTGGCCAAATACGCCGCTGGCGCCAAGTCGATGAACACCATCGACTTCTTCCTGAACATCATCCCGCACAGCGTGGTCTCGGCCTTCGCCGAAGGCGACATCCTGCAGGTGCTGCTGTTCTCGGTGCTGATGGGCGCCGCGCTGTCGGCCATGGGCGAAAAGGGCAAGCCGCTGGTGAGCATTCTCGACGAATTCTCCCACGCCATGTTCCACATCATCGGCATGGTCATGAAGCTGGCCCCGCTCGGCGCCTTCGGCGCCATGGCGTTCACCATCGGCAAGTACGGTGTCGGCTCGCTCAAGCAGCTGAGCTATCTGATGCTGTGCGTCTACCTGACCTGCGCCGCCTTCGTGTTCCTGGTGCTGGGCAGCATTGCCAAGCTGGCCGGCTTCAGCCTGTGGAAGTTCCTCGCCTACATCAAGGAAGAGCTGATCCTGGTGCTCGGCACCTCGTCGTCCGAGTCGGCGCTGCCGCGCATGATGACCAAGCTGGAAAACCTCGGCTGCGCCAAGCCGGTGGTGGGCATGGTGGTGCCGACCGGCTACTCGTTCAACCTCGACGGCACCTCGATCTACCTGACCATGGCCGCCATCTTCATCGCCCAGGCGGTGAACGTGGACCTGACGCTGGGCGAAGAACTGGGCCTGTTGGGCGTACTGCTGCTGACCTCCAAGGGCGCCGCGGCGGTGACCGGCGGCGGCTTCATCACGCTCGCCGCCACGCTGGCCACCATGGGTGGCAAGCTGCCGGTGGAGGGCCTGGCGCTGCTGTTGGGCGTGGACCGCTTCATGTCCGAAGCGCGCGCCATCACCAACCTGATCGGCAACGGTGTAGCCACCGTGGTCGTCGCCAAGTGGGAAAATGCGCTCGACGTGAACCGCATGAACCGCGTGCTGAACGGCGAAACCGTGTATGAGGCCGACGAGCCGGAAGCCGTCGCCGAACAGTCGCTGGATACCGTGGTGCTGACCACCAAGCCGGGCAGCGTCAGCGCCTGAGCCCAGCCCTCAGTCTGAACCGACAACCCCGTCCTCGCGACGGGGTTTTTGTTGCCGGCGGGAACCGTAAAACGGTTCGCCTGGACAGCCCGCAGCCCTCAGCCGCGCCGCAGGTTGACCAGTACGATGCCGGCGAACACCAGCACCGCACCGACGAGGAAACGCGGATCGAGCGGTTCGCCCAGCAGCAGCACACCGAACGCCACACCGAACAGCGGCGTCAGGAAGGAAAAGGCCGACAGCCTCGAGGCCAGGTAACGCCGCAGCAGCCAGAACCAGGCCAGGTAGCTGGCAAAGGCCACGATCACCCCCTGAAACAGCAGGCTGGCCCAGGCCACGTCGGTCATCCGCAACGTACCCCAGCCCCCCAGGCTGACGCCGAGCAGCAACAGCAGCAGCGCCGCCACAGCCAGCTGGTAGAGCAGAGTCTGGGCTGGCGCGGCTTCCGACAGACGAGATGAGCGCACCACGATGGTGGTGGCGGCCCACAGCAGCCCGCCCAGCAGTCCCAGGCTGTCGCCGAGCAGCATGCGCCCCCACTCCCCCTGCCCGGTCAGCCCGTTGGAAAAAGCCAGCGCGATGCCGGCAAAGGCCAGCACCACCCCACACCACTGGCCGACCCCGAGATGCTCCCCCTTGACCCGCCAGTGCAGGCCAAGGGCAGTAAAGATCGGCGCGACGTAGAGGAACACCACCATGTGCGAGGCGCTGGTATAGAGCAGCCCGACCGAGACGCACAGGAATTCCCCAGCAAACAGGAGTCCCGCCGCCAGCCCGGCACGCAGCCGGCCATCCCGCAGCGAAAACGGCTGCTGGCGCCAGCACATCAGGGCGCCGACCAAGAGCGCGGCAAGCAGTGAACGCAGTCCCATCTGCATGATGGGGCTGACGGAGCTTGCCGCCAATTTCACCGCCACCTGCTGCATGCCCCAGCACAGGCAAAGCAAGAGCATCAGTCCGGCGGCGAAGCCATCCAGCGGTTTACGAGTCGTCGACATGGCAATTTCATTCCTGGAGAAAAATCCAAGCAGGTTTTCATGGTTCCTGCGTAGGGTTGCCTGATTGTAGGGGTGGCGGCTTACAATCAGATAACGAATTTCCGACAACACATAGGGAGCTTTGGTCAACATGGGTGGCCGACGGCAACTGCAGCCGCTACTGGAACACCTGCCACAACCGATGTGCTTTCGTGTGGCGGACCTCGAGGCCGGCAGCGAATATCCGGCACACCGCCATGACTGGGGACAGTTCGTCTACTCGTTCAGCGGGGTTCTGGAAATCGGACTGGCCGGGCGGCACTACCTGGCGCCGCCACAGTACGGCATCTGGATACCGCCACACATCGAGCACGTGGCCAGCAACCGCTACGAAGCCAGCTACTGCTCGCTGCAGCTGGAAGCAACACTGTGCGAGCGGCTACCGCGGGAGGGCTGTACCCTGGCGATCAACCCGCTGATCCGGGCGATTCTCGAGATGCTCCGGCAGCGGCGGCTGGACTATCCCCGCTCCGAAGAGGAACGGCGGCTGTTCCTGGTGCTGCTCGACCAGCTGGCCGTCAGCCCGAGCCACGACAGCTACCTGCCGACCTCCGGCGACCCGCAGCTGGGCAAGGTGCTGCATGGCATGCAGCAGCAGCCAGGCGACATGCGCTCGCTGGCGGAATGGGCGCATAGCGTGCACAGCACCGAGCGCACGCTGTCGCGACGCTGCCACCGCGATCTGGGGATGTCGTTCAGCGAGTGGCGACAACGGCTGAAAGTGGTACAGGCCATTGCCCTGCTGGAGGCCGGACGCACGGTGCAGGCCATTGCGCTGGAACTAGGCTACAGCAACGCCTCCGCCTTCATCGCCATGTTCCAAAGACTGATGGGGCTGACACCCGAGGAATACCGCCGGCGGCAGGCGCGCTGAGCAGATTGCCCCTGACCACACGTGTCGCTTGGAACGGTCGCCAAGCGAGAGGCAGCACCTCCCGAAACACTCGCCGTCGGATGCGCAAAAAAAAAGAAGGGAACCATGGTCGGTTCCCTAGGATGAGAGTGATGCTATCGAACCGCGGTAAAACGCCCTATCGACTTACTTGTTCAGATAAGTCTTGTAGTTGGCCGGCGTCACCAGCTGGAACGGAATCATGGTTTCATTGGGGACTTTCTTGTCCCCGGCAGCCACCTTGGCGGCGATGTCGACGGCGCCCTTGCCCTGCCCCTTGGCATCCTGGAACACGGTGACGGCCAGTTCGCCCTTGGCCAGCGAACCGAGCGCATCCGGCGTGGCATCGACGCCGCCCACCAGCACCTTGCTCGGCGACACATTGCTCTGCTTGATGGCGATCAGCGCCCCCAGGGCCATCTCGTCGTTGTTGGCGGCGATGGCATTGAACTGCCGGCCCGAGCTCAGCCACTTGCGCGTCAGGTCGATGGCCTGGTTGCGGTTCCAGTCCGCGTTCTGTACCTCGGTGATCTTGATGCCGGGGAATTTGGCGGCCACGTCCTTGACGCCCGCGGTGCGCTCGATGGCCCCTTCGTCGGACAAGGCGCCCTGAATGACGGCGACCGTGCCCTTGCCGTTCAGTTGCTTGGCCAGGTATTCCATCTGCAACTGCCCTGCCACGCGGTTTTGCGAACCGATGTAGTAGACGCCGTTACCCAGTTGCTCGCTGGGTTTGCGGTTGACGTAGATCACGGGGATGCCCGCCTTGCGCGCCGCAGCGCTCATCCGCTTGGTGGCGGTCGTGTCGACCGGGCTGACGATGATGGCGCCGACTTTGCGGGTAACGAAGTTCTCCACCTGGCTGACCTGGCGGCCCACGTCGTTGCGCGCATCTTCGAATTGCAGGCTCACATCCTTCAGCGTCTTGCTTTGGGCTGCCATGGCCTCACGCAGCTGGGTCAGGAAGTTGTCGTCGAACGCGGCCATCGAAACCCCGATCGTGGTACCCGCATGGCCCGCCGCCGACAGCAGCGAGAGCACCAGCATCGATGCGAACATACGTTTTTTGGTAGTCATCCTCATTCTCCTTGTTAACGCCGCTCTCGAAGGCGGCAGATCATCAGCGGCCGGGCCGGTGAAGGCCAGGCTGGAACGGCA
>JACPUY010000046.1 GCA_016192025.1 Pseudogulbenkiania sp.
CGCTGCTGGATGTGAAGGCGCACGAATACGACGCCTTTTCACGGCGCCTGGGCGCGATGTACGCCGCGCAGTACTTCGCCGCGATCCGCCGGCAGCAGCCGGACCTGGACGTGCAGATCGCCGCCGGCAACCTCGCTCCGGTATTCGACTGGCTCGAGCAGCACATCTGGCGCCAGGGCAGCCGCTGGCAGACCAACGAGCTGGTGAAGCGAGCTACCGGCGAGGCGCTTAACCCGGCGTACTTCCGTGCCCATCTGGAACGGCGCTACCTCGGCTGAGGGAATGTGGCTATGGGAAAGCGCGCGTCGTCCACGCTGATCGTCGTGAGCCCGGCATGGTAGGGCGGCTGGGGAGGAGGCGAAAAAGCAAAAAGCCGTTGAGTTGAACTCAACGGCTTTTATATGGTGCCCAGGAGAAGACTCGAACTTCCACAGTGTTGCCACCGCTAGGACCTGAACCTAGTGCGTCTACCAATTCCGCCACCTGGGCATAAAACTTTAAATTTTAACTACATACCGGCTATGCTTAGCCAATATTGAACTATTCCGTGGTGCCCAGGAGAAGACTCGAACTTCCACAGTGTTGCCACCGCTAGGACCTGAACCTAGTGCGTCTACCAATTCCGCCACCTGGGCACGGAGTACAAATTGTATTACATCACATCACTGAACGCGGCATCAGCGTTTGCTGGTGCCCAGGAGAAGACTCGAACTTCCACAGTGTTGCCACCGCTAGGACCTGAACCTAGTGCGTCTACCAATTCCGCCACCTGGGCATCGCTTTGCTGTATTATCTGCGCCACAGCAGTGCTGCGATGAGATGCGAATTATAAGGAGCCTCCAGAAATTGTCAATGCCTTCGAAGCAAAAAAAACAGAAGAATATCCCACTGCGCTTGCAGGATCCCCACCTCGAGCGGGAAAAGCTCAAGTACGACAATCCCTTACCGAGCCGTGAGTTCATCATTCAACTGCTCACCGAGCAGGGCGTGCCCATGTGGCCGGACGAACTCTCCCAATTGCTCGGCATCCATCGTGACGAATTTCGCCATTTTGAACGTCGCTTGCAGGCCATGGAGCGCTCCGGCGAGATCATCATCAATCGCAAGGGCGCCATCTGTGTTGCCGACAAGCTCGAACTGATCAAGTGCAAGGTCTCCGGTCATCGTGACGGTTACGGCTTTGCCATTCCCGAAGAGGCGGGGGTTGAGGACATCTTCTTGTCCGAGCGGGAAATGCACAAGGTCATGCATGGCGACCGGGTCATGGTCAGCATCACCGGCACCGACAAACGCGGCCGCAACGAGGGGCGCATCGTCGAAGTGCTGGAGCGCGCAGTGCTGAAACTGGTTGGCCGCATCTATCTGTCGCGCGGCGTATGGCTGGTCGTGGCGGAAGACAAGCGCATCAATCAGGACATCCTGATCGAGCCGGGAGGTGAAGGCGGGGCGAAGCATGGCCAGGTCGTGATCGTCGAACTGCTGTCGCAGCCGGACAGCTATCGTCAGCCGATCGGCCGGGTGGTAGACATTCTCGGCAACTATGCCGACCCCGGCATGGAAATCGAGATCGCCCTGCGCAAGCATGACCTGCCGCACGTGTTTACCGATGCTGCCGTCGAACGGGCCCAGGCAACGCCGAAGAAAGTGCACAAGGCCGACCATAAGGGGCGGGAGGATCTGCGCGAGCTGCCGCTGGTCACCATCGATGGTGAAACCGCGCGCGACTTCGACGATGCCGTCTTCGCCGAGCGGGTTGGCAAAGGCTACCGCCTGGTGGTGGCGATTGCCGACGTGAGCCATTACGTCAAGCCGGGCGATGCGCTGGACCAGGATGCCGTGGAGCGCGGAACCTCGGTCTACTTCCCGCGTCGCGTCATCCCGATGCTGCCGGAGGCACTGTCCAACGGCATCTGTTCGCTCAACCCCGACGTCGAACGCCTGTGCATGGTCTGCGACATGCAGATCAGCGCCAAAGGCGAGGTCACGCAGTACCGCTTCTACCCGGCGGTGATGCAGTCCAAGGCGCGTCTGACTTACAACACCGTGTGGGACTGGCTGCAGCATGGCTCCGATCACCCGCTGCTGCCGGGCCTGCAAACACTATATGACCTGTTCAAGGTGTTGCTGGCGGCGCGCGAACAGCGCGGCGCCATCGAATTCGACAGCACCGAAACGCAGATGATGTTCAACGAGGACGGCAAGATCGACAAGATCGTGCCGGTGGTACGCAACGATGCCCACCGCCTGATTGAGGAGTGCATGCTGTCGGCCAACGTATGTGCCGCCGATTTCCTGCTCAAGCATGAGCACGCCTGCCTGTTCCGGGTGCACGAGGGGCCGACGCCGGAAAAGCTGGAAAACCTCAACAGCTTCCTGAAGCTTGTCGGCCTGGCCTTGAGCGGCGGCGAGAAGCCGACCGCGAAAGACTATGCCAAGTTGGCCGAGCAGATCCATGGGCGCCCCGATGCGCCGGTACTGCAGACCATGCTGCTGCGATCCATGCAGCAGGCGGTCTACAGCCCGGACAATATCGGCCACTTCGGTTTGGCGTATGAAGCCTATACCCACTTCACCTCGCCGATCCGCCGTTATCCGGACCTCATGGTGCATCGTTCTATCAAGGCGGTGCTGGCTGGGCATCATTACAAGGCGGGGAAATGGTCGCAGCTGGGCGAGCATTGTTCCATGACCGAGCGGCGCGCCGACGATGCCAGTCGCGACGTGGAAGCTTGGCTCAAGACCTATTACATGCGCGACAAGATCGGCGAAGTGTTTGTCGGGGAAATCAGTGCGGTGACCAGCTTCGGCGTCTTCGTGCTGCTCGACGGTATTTATGTCGAAGGCCTGCTGCACATCTCCGAATTGGGTAAGGACTATTTCCACTACCGTAAGGACATCCAGGCCATCGTCGGCGAGAAGAGCGGCGTGCGTTACCAGTTGGGCGGGCGATTGACGGTCAAGGTCGTTCGCGCCGATCTGGAAAGCAGTCGTATCGACTTTGTTCTCGCACCGGAGTTTGAGGCGGTTGCCGAGGTAAAGCCGGAAGGAAAGAAAAGGCGCAAGGTCAGCTGAGCACGGTTTGATCGCTTTTTCTATATAGAGGGAAAAGGGTTGGCTCCGGCCAGCCCTTTTGTTTTTTGTATTTTTCCTTTTGTTATCAGTGGCTTGGGTTTGTCTTGCCGAATTTCTGTCATTTTTCTGCAAAAAGGCGTTGACGAGGGTGTCGGTGGCCGGTATAGTTCGCCTCCTCAGCTGACGCAGCGACGGAAACGAAGCCCTCAGCACCGCTCTTTAACAAACCGAATAACCGATAGGTGTGAGTGCTTGGCGAAGCCAAACACTTGCACTGCAAGAGGTAAGGAACCGTTGGTTC
>JACPUY010000106.1 GCA_016192025.1 Pseudogulbenkiania sp.
GGTGCGCTTCATCAAGTTCTACCTGCTGCGCCAGGGCTTTCGCGATGGCGTGCCCGGGCTGGTCCATATCAGCATTGGCTGCTTCAACAGCTACATCAAATACGCGAAGCTGATCGAGCTTCACCGTCTGGAGAACAAGCAATGAAAGTATTGGTCACCGGCGCCGCCGGTTTCATCGGCCGTGCCGTGTGTGAAAAACTGCTGCAGCGGGACGGGGTCGAGGTAGTAGCTGTGGATAACCTCAACGACTACTACGCCGTCGAGCTGAAGCACGCCCGGCTCGCCACGCTGGAAGGGAAGAAGGGCTTCGTTTTCCATCAGCTGGATCTGGCCGAGTGGGACGGTGTGGCGGCGTTGTTCGAGCGCGAGCGCGCCGACTACGTCATCCACCTGGCGGCGCAGGCCGGCGTGCGCTACAGCATCCAGAACCCGCATGCCTACGCCCAGAGCAACCTGGTGGGCTTCACCAACGTGCTGGAAGCCTGCCGCCGCTACCCGGTCCGGCACCTGGTGTACGCCAGCTCGTCCAGCGTCTACGGTCAGAATGCCAAGGTGCCGTTCTCCGAGGACGACCGCGTCGACGCGCCGGTGAGCTTCTACGCCGCCACCAAGAAGGCCAACGAGGTGATGGCGCACAGCTATTCGCATCTCTACGCGCTGCCAACCACCGGCCTCAGGTTCTTCACCGTGTACGGTCCGTGGGGCCGCCCGGACATGGCGCCGTGGCTGTTCACCGAAGCCATCCTCAAGGGCGAGACGATCAAGGTGTTCAACCACGGCAAGATGCAGCGCGACTTCACCTACATCGACGACATCGTCGAGGGCGTGCTGCGCGTGATGGAGCAGACGCCTGCGGGGAGCGACGGCCAGCCGCCGTACCGGCTGTTCAACATCGGCAACCACAACCCGGTCGAATTGATGGAGTTCATCCGCGCCACCGAAGCCGCTTGCGGGCGCGAGGCGGTCAAGGACTACTACCCGATGCAGGACGGCGACGTGCCGATCACCTACGCCGACACCGCCAAACTGCGCGCCGCGGTCGGTTTCTCGCCCGACACCCCGCTCACCGACGGCATGCAGCGCTTCGTCGACTGGTACCGCGCCTATCACGGAGTGTGAGCCCCTTCGCCGTGGCGGCCATCCAGAGCCCCGCCACGGCGTTTTTGGCGCTTCAGGCTACATCGCGGTCTTATCTCGTCAAAACCCCGCAGCGGCCGTTTACAGGCCGGGAAACGACCTGTTTTAAAGCTGTTTATTTGGGATTTGTTAGCCATACTGCATGGTATGGACCGGGCGTTCATGCGTTTCGCCGCCCGCTAACCAGCTCCGCCATTGCTCCCTCGAACCCGACCCTCTCGGCCGGCTGGCGCCGCCGTGCCCTCGGCGCGCCCCGTCCCCTCCGTCGGATTCCCCGCCATTGCCGCTGTCTGGCGTCCTGGCTTCGGCCAACGTCGTACTGCCTGGCGACGCCGGCCGGTTCCGCGAACACGCAGGCAGCGGGAGGAAAGGTAATGAACAACACGGTAGTACCTCGTGTCTTGCTGGCCATCGCACTGGCCGCGCTGGGTTCGGCGGCCGGGGCGGCGCAGTACCTGGTGATCGGCTCGGGCGGTCCCGAGTACGCCACGCCATCGGAAACCGTCGAGGCGCTGGAGAATGGCCTGCTGCCGACCTTCGACGCGCTGATGAAACTGGAAACCGACAAGAAGATCGTCGGCGGCGGGATGCCGGTCGGCGACCGCTCCTTCGCCTTCATCCTCGAGGCGGCCTCCAACGACGAGGCGGACCGCCTGCTGCGCGACCTGCCGGCCTGGGGCCTGCTCAAGTGGGAAATCAAGCCGCTGCAGAGCTTCCAGGCGCGGGCGACCAAAGAGCGCAGCATCGTCGACGCGCTGATGAAGAAGGTGACGGAACCGGCCGCCGACCCGGCCAAGGCCCCGCCAGCACAGGCTGTGCAACCTGCTGTTCAGGTGCCGGCGGCGGTTCCGGTCCAGGCACCCGCCCAGGCCGCTGCCCCGGCACCGGCCAAGGCTCCTGCCCTGTAAGCGCCGGCGCACGGCAGTTCAAGCGGCCTCGCGCCGCTTTCATGATCCGTTGCTTGGTACGTGTTCATGACTGGAGCCGTGCGCTGGACCCTACCTCGACCGTGATAAGGAGAGTGCCATGAAAAAGGAACTGTTCGCTGTTTCGCTGCTTGTTGCCGGTGCCGTCTTCGCACCCGTGGCTTTGGCCGAAACGAGCGGGGTCATCATCGTGACGCCCAGTGATCTCAAATGGGCAGATACCAACACCTTGCCGCCCGGTGCCAAAGTGGCCGTGATCGAAGGAAAGATGAACGAGGAAGGCCCCATTACGGCCCGGCTCAAGCTGCCGGCCGACTACAAGGTTCCCGCGCATTGGCATCCGGGGGTGGAGCGGGTTACCGTGCTGTCCGGAACGTTCAACTATGGCATGGGCGACAAGCTGGATCCGCAGATGACCAAGGCACTGGGACCGGGCAGCGTCGTTGTCATGCAGCCCAAGATGAACCATTTCGTATGGACCAAGGAAGAAACGGTCATTCAGTTGAACATCATGGGGCCTTGGGGGATTACCTACGTCAACCCGGCCGATGATCCCAGAAAGAAGTGAACGTTCCCGGCATCGCGGCAGGCGTGCCGATGTCTGACTTCCACGTTGGCAAAAGACCGTCCTTGCAGCGCTTCGGCCAACCTTGAACGACGGTGAACACGCCCGAGTGCTGCAGGGATGCTGGCGTTGCGGATGGTTTGTCTTCTACAGAGGGAGGCGAGGATGGGGTACGTACGCGGAAGACTGTCTTCGGCATTCATACTGCTGGCCGGGCTGATCGGCGCCGACGCCGCGCTGGCGGAGACCGCAGGGGGACAAGGCAAGGCGCTTGCATCGGATATGGCCCAGGTGCAGCGCGGGCGTTACCTGTCGCGCATCGCCGGCTGCAACGATTGCCACACGCCGGGCTACCTGATGTCGGCCGGCAAGGTGGCGGAAAGCGCCTGGCTGACCGGGGACCGCTTCGGCTGGAGCGGGCGCGCGGGCTCAAGAGCCGCCCGCCGATGCCGTGGTTCACGCTGAACGAGATGGAGGAAGACGATCTGAAGGCGCTGTACCACTTCGTGCGCTATCTCGGCCCGGCCGGCGAGCCCGCTCCGGCGTATGTGCCGCCCGGGCAGGAGCCCAATCCCCCCTATGCATTGTTCCCGTCGCCGCCCCAGTAGCAAGGCCCCGCGCCGGATAACGGCGTAGCCCGCCAGAACAGGGCCGAAGCGTTGCACTTGTCGCTTCGGCCACGCTTTGTTTCCCTGGTCATTCTGCCTGCCGGATGTTCCGGTGCGGCTCAGAGGCGCAGCCAGCCTTTGGCGCAGGCTGTCTCGACAAAGGCGCGGGTGCCGCTGGCGATCTGCTCTTCGCTGCCGGGAAAAGCTGCCTGGAGATCGGCGACGATGTCGCTCAATGTGCGCTGGCCGTCGCAGCGCTGGAGAATTTCTCCGGCGGAAGGGTTCAGTTTGATCAGGCCTTCGGGGTAGAGCAGGATGTAGGCCTGCTGGCTGGTTTCCCAGCGAAAGACGAAGTGCGGCGCGAGCCGGGGGCACGCGTGGTCGAGCGTAACGGATGTGTTCATGGCAGGGCCTCCAGAGCCGCGCGGATGGGCGGGAGCGGCGTTGCCGATCTTGCCGCTGCCGCCCAAGCGCTCAGCGTACGTAGACGTAGGCGGTCACTTCGAAGCCAAGGCGTATTTCGCAGTAGGCGGGGGTTTCCCAGGTCATCGCGTTCTCCTTCGGTTGAGGAGCGGCCCCATGCCGCTCCAGTAACGATTATTCGGCCCCGGCCTATCGCGGACTAGCGGCAGCGGGCCAAAAACGGCTCGTGAAAATCATGAGACGGGCCGCTCCGGCCACTCGTCGCGCAGCAGCGGCAGGCAGGCCGGGCCGAGCTCGGCGAACAGGCGATGCACCTGTACCCCGTGCGCCCCCACTTCCAGCGCGGCGCGCACGTCGGCGGCGCGGCGGATGCCGCCCACCGCGATCAGCGCCGGTCCGCCTTGCAGCCATAGGGCCAGGCG
Organism: Pseudogulbenkiania sp.; assembly: GCA_016192025.1. Taxonomy (GTDB): domain Bacteria; phylum Pseudomonadota; class Gammaproteobacteria; order Burkholderiales; family Chromobacteriaceae; genus Pseudogulbenkiania. The sequence continues at coordinate 4,082 of JACPUY010000106.1, forward strand.
ACGCAGCCGCTCAGGGCCTTTCGCTCCTTCCGGCAGCACCAGGATCAAGGCGTCGAACCCCGCCGTGGCGGCGGTTGCGGCGAGGGCATGGCGGGGCCGGCCGGCCGCATCGAGCGGCAGCTTGAGGGCGAGCGGCAGGCGGCGGCCAGAGCGGGTCGCCAGCTGGTCGCGTTCCCGGCTCACCGCCGCCAGCGCACGCCACAGCAGCGCACCATGCTCCGCTTCCAGCAGCGGGCGGTAGGCCTGGGCGCTGAGATTGAAGCTCAGATAATCCGCCACCGGCGCGGCCAGCCGCAGGCCTTCCAGCCAGTCGTCGAGCAGTGTCTGGGGAGGGGCGCCGGGCGCCATGCCCAGACCGATGCCGATGCAGGCATCGCCGGGACGGCGTGGTGCGAGGCGGGTCAGCACGGCGGCCAGCGCCGCCACGCCGGGATGCTGGCCAGGCGCCGGACGCGGCGTGACGGTGCCGAACTCGACTGCGGCAAAGCCGGAGCCCAGCAGCGCCGCCGCTTGCTCGCCGCTCTTGTCGAGGCCGCCGGCCAGCCCCGGCAGACGGCCCCAGCGGAACAACGGTGCGGCGCTCATCCCTGCCTCCGGGCAAAGTCCGCCATGAACTCCACCAGGGCGGCCACCCCGGCGGCCGGCATGGCGTTGTAGAGGCTGGCGCGCAGTCCGCCGACGTGGCAGTGGCCGCGCAGGTGGGTCAACCCGGCCGCTTCGGCCTGCTGCAGGAAGGGCTCGGTCAGCCGCTCGTCCGCCAGCTGGAAACGCACATTGCTCGGCGAGCGGTGCGCGTGCATCACCGGCGCCAGGTAGAAGCCGCCGCTGCCGTCGATCGCCTGGTAGAGCCGCCCGGCCTTGCTGCGGTTGGCGACGGCCATGGCCGCCAGGCCGCCCGATTCCACGATCCAGTCGAACACCAGCGCCGCGAGCTCGATGGCCCAGCCCACCGGGGTATTCACGGTATTGTTCTCTGCCAGCTGCTGGCGGTAGCAATAGGGGGCGGGGGCGTAGCGCGCCTCCCGTTCGAGCAGATCCTCACGCACGATGACCACGGTCAGCCCGGCCGGGCCGATGTTTTTCTGGGCGCCGGCGTAGATCAACCCAAAGCGCGACACGTCGAGCGGGCCGCTCAGGAAGCAGGAAGTGGCATCGGCGACCAATGGGACGGCGCCGGTGTCGGGCAGGGCGGGGTAGGCGATGCCTTCGCCGGTTTCGTTGGGGGTGATGTGGCAGTAGGCACAGTCGGCCGGCAGCGGCCAGTTCTCCAGTGGCGGCGCGGCGAGCGGCGTGGCACCGTCGTAGCGCGCCACCACTGCCACCTCGGCGTAGCGGCGCGCCTCCCTGATGGCACGGCCGGCCCAGTAGCCCGAGTCGGCGTAGGCGGCGCAACGCGAACGGCCGAGCAGGTTGAGTGGCACCATGGAAAACTGCTGCATCGCGCCGCCGGCGAGGAACAGCACGCGGTAGCCGTCGGGCAGGCCGAGCAGCGCCGCCAGGCTTTGCCGCGCGCGCTCCAGTGTGGCGCGGAACGCGGTGCTAGTGAAAGGGCGCTCCAGCGCGCTGGCGCCATCGGCGCCGCGCGTGAACAGGGTCTCGCGCGCCCGCTCCAGCACGACATCCGGCAGGCGTGCCGGGCCGGAGGCGAAGTTGTAGACCGGACCCATGCGGCTAACCGAACAGGAAACCGCCGTGCGTCCCCGCAGCCATGAAGAACAGCAGCGGTATGGACAGCATGGTATTGGTGCGCGAGGAGAGATGGGTGATTCGCGAGCAACGCAGCCGCTCGGCCACGCTGGCCGGCACCAGCCCCAGCACCTTCTTCTGGTGCGGCCAGAGCACGAACCACACGTTGAGCATCATCAGGGTGCCGATGTACAGGCCGACGCCGATCGGTGCCAATGCCCCGTGCAGGGTCAGCGCCCCCGTCAGGCTGCCGCGCTGCCAGAGCATCAGCAGGCCGGCGCACCAGGTCAGCACCGCTGCCCAGCGGAAGGTGCCGTGCTCGCGGTTGAGCAGCGCCTGGAAACGCGGGCTCTGGTCGTCGATCAGGTCCTCGGCGCTGAGCGGGCGCCAGTTTGGCCGCTGCACCACGCTGGAGTAGTTGTGTCCTACCCAGACGATGCCGGCGAGAAAATGCACCCAGCGCGCCAGAAGGTCGAGCGTCATTCCGTCCATGGTCTCTCTCCTCAGCCGGCCAGCAGGCGCACGAGCACGAACAGCAGCAGCGTGAGCAGTGCGCCCAGCAGCAGGGTGCCGCCGGCGCTGTCGTAGGGATGGCGCATTCACTCCTCCATGAAGGCGGTGGAGACGGCGTTGCCGGAACGCTTGATCAGCGGCTTGCGGAAGCGCTGCGGCTGCACCGCCTGCGCCACCGCGGCTTGTACCAGCTGGTGTTGCGGCGAGCGGCTGCAGACCGGGTCGGTATTGCCGGCATCGCCGGTCAGCAAGAAGGCCTGGCAGCGACAGCCGCCGAAGTCTTTTTCCTTCTCGGAACAGGAACGGCACGGTTCCGGCAGCCAGTCGAGCCCGCGGTATTTGCGGAACAGCGGCGAGTCGTGCCAGATCCACGCCAAGGAGTGATCGCGCACCGAATGGAATTCCAGCCCGGGGATCACGCGCGCCTCCTGGCACGGCATCGCCACGCCGTCGGGGGCGATGGTGAGGTGGATGGCGCCCCAGCCGTTCATGCACGCCTTGGGGCGGTCTTCGAAATAGTCGGGGATGACGAAATAGATCGTCATGGCGCTGCCGAGCCGTTCGCGCCAGCGCTGGATCACCGCTTCGGCGGTACGGATCTGCCCCCGGGTCGGCATCAGCTCGTCGCGATTGAGCAGCGCCCAGTTGTAGTACTGGATGTTGGCGAATTCGATGTATTCGACGCCGAGCTCGGCGGCCCATGCCACCATCTCGTCGATCAGGTCGATGTTCTGCCGGAACACCGGCATGTTCAGCACCATCGGGAAGCCGTGCGCCTTGATCAGCCGTGCCGCTTCCAGCTTGCGGGCGTGGGCGCGAGTGCCGACCAGCTTATCGGTCAGCGCGGCGCGGGTCGATTGCAGCGAGAGCTGCACCTGCTTCAGGCCGGCCTGCTTCAGGGCGAGCATGCGCGCCTCGTTCAGCCCGACCCCCGAGGTGATCAGGTTGGTGTAAAAGCCCAGTTCGTCGGCGTAAGCCACCAGTTCTTCCAGGTCGGGACGCTGCCACGGCTCGCCGCCGGTGAAGCCGAGCTGCAGCGCGCCCAGCTCGCGCGATTCGCGCAGCACGCGCTTCCATTCCTCAGTGCTCAACTCATGCTCGGTATACTTCTCGAAATCCAGCGGGTTGTTGCACCACGAGCATTTCAGCGGGCAGCGGTAGGTCAGTTCCAGTGACAGCCACAGCGGCTTGCCCTGGCCGTCCAGGCTGAGCCCGGTCGATTCTTTCGGCATGGTGCGGTCCTCTTCCCTTGGGGATGCCGGTGCGGGGTGCCCGGCTCCTTAGGGGCATTGTCGGCACAGCAAAGCGCGCGCGCCTCGACGATGGCGGGAAAGCGGCCTCGCGCTCTTCCGGCGCGAGGCCTCATGATTTTCGCTAGGGTGGGGAGAGGGCGGCAGGCAGGGGCGGTCAGACGGCAGTCAGACGGCAGTCAGACGTCGATCAGGCCGCAACGCACCGCGATCAGTGCCAGTTCCGCGGCATTCTGGACGTTGAGCTTCTGCTTGATGTGGTAGAGGTGGGTGCCGACGGTGCTGGGGCTCAAGTGCAGTTCCTGCGCCACGTCGTTGACCGAGTGCCCCTGGGCCAGTTGCAGGAAGACGGCGAATTCCTTGTCGGTGAGCGCCTCGGACGGATCGGCGGCGCCACCGAGCTGGACCAAGGCCACCTGCTGCGCCAGCAGCGGATCGAGGTAGCGCTGGTTACGACCGATCTGGCGCACGGCCTTGATGAATTCCTGCGGGGCGCTGCGCTTGCACAGGTAGCCCAAGGCGCCGATGCGCAGCGCCCGCACCGGCATCACCACTTCGTGGTGCGCCGAGAGGATCAGCACGCGCGCCGCAGGATGCCGGGCGCGCAGCCGCTCGAGGGTGGCGAATCCGCCCATGCCGGGCATGTACAGATCCAGTATCAGCACGTCGGGCTGCATGTCGTCGTACAGGCGCAACGCCTCCTCGCCGTTATCGGCTTCGGCCAGGACCTGGGCGCCGACGCTTTCCAGCAGCGCGCGCAAGCCCATGCGCACCAGCGCGTGATCGTCGACGAGCAGGATTCTCAAGCCGGCCAGCGGTTGACTCATCGTGGACTCTCCAATCGGTGCTCCTCAAGAGCCGGCTTAGCGCTCCGGCGACAAACCGGCGCCTGCGTGCCTGGCGGACTTCGCTTAGAGAACGCGATTAACCAGTGGAACGGGTGGGAAAATGGGCAAAGGAGTCCATGCATGCGGCGCATGCTCTTCCGGAGGCGCGGGTCCTTGCAGAAAAGGGGCAACTTCCCATGCCTTGCATGTTAGGGGGAGAACGACAGGGGAAACATTCGCCGGATGGGGTGAACAGGAATGGAAAGAGGCATAACAGGGCTAGTTCTTTTGGACTATCAGCACGTAGCGTTGCGCTGCTCACGTTCCCCGGTACATGTACTCACGCGACCACGGTAGCGTGGCGGCGTCCTGGCCGGCCTTCTGACACAGCACCTGGAAGATCGCCACCTTGTCGGTGCGGAAGGCGTAGGCGCAGCCGGCGAGATAGAGCCGCCAGATGCGCCAGGTTTTTTCATCCACTTCCTGGCGGATCGCCTCGCGCGCGGCCTCGAAGCGGCCGGCCCAGGCACTCAACGTGGCAGCGTAGTGGCGGCGCAGGTTTTCCACGTCGATCGGCTCCAGCCCGCCTTGCTGCAGCGTGCGCAGCACCAGCGAAAGGTGCGGCAGCTCGCCGTGCGGGAACACGTACTTCTCGATGAAGTCGCCGCCGCCGCCGGCGGTGCCGTCGCTGGCCGGCGCGCTGGTGGTGATGCCGTGGTTGAGCGCCAGACCGTCGTCGGCGAGCAGGTCGGCCAGCGTGGCGAAGTAGTCCTCGAGGTTGGCCAAGCCGACGTGTTCGAACATGCCGACGCTGGTGATGCGGTCGAAGCGGTCGGTGACGTCGCGGTAGTCCTGCAGCCGGATTTCCACCTGGCCATCCAGCCCTTCCTCGTGCACGCGGCGCAGGGCGTGCTCGTACTGCGCCTCGGACAGCGTGATGCCGACGCAGCGCGCGCCGAACTCGCGCGCCGCCACCCGCACCAGTGCGCCCCAGCCGCAGCCGATGTCGAGCAGGCGGTGGTCGGGTTCGAGACGGATCTTGGTCAGGATATGGCGGATCTTGGCCCGTTGCGCCGCCTCCAGCGTCTCGGTGCCATGTGCGAAGTAGGCGCAGGAGTAGACCATGTCGCGGTCGAGCCAGTGCGCGTAGAAGCGGTTGGAGACGTTGTAGTGGAAGCGGATCGCCGCGCGGTCGAGCTCGCGGGTATGGCGCATGCTGCCGGGCAGGTAGCTGGCGGCAGGCGCCGGGTTGTCGGCCAGGGCGAAGGCGTAGCCCAGCTCGACGATGTCTTCCAGCGTGCCTTCCAGATCGAGCTCGCCCTCGACATAGGCGGTAGCCAGGTGGTCCACCGACGGCGAGAGCAAAAGCGGAAGCGACTTCCACGACAGCACGCGGATGGCCAGCCGGGGCTGGGCGAAGTCGCCCAGCGCCAGAGTCTGGCCGGACGGCAGCACGATGGCGACCGGCAGGTTGAGGCGGTGGCGCAACGACTTGACCCACGCTTCAACGGGGGCGGCCAGGGTGTGTTCGAGCATGCTGGTGTCCTCATGTCGCTAGTGCCCGGCTCCTTTCGTAACCGGACCACTCATTTTCAGAGTAGTGCGCTTTTGCGGGGCATGCCATCGGTGCGGGGGGGGGGCAGACAGCAAAACGCCGCCCGAAGGCGGCGTCGAGGTCGGCTGAAACAGCAGGCGCCGCAGCTCAGGACGGGGACTCCTCGTTCGGCACGGGCGACAGGTCCAGCCGGCTGATCATGATCTTGTCCACCCGGGTCTTGTCCATGTCCACCACCTCGAAGGCGAAACCGTTCCACTCGAAGCGGTCGGTCACCGCCGGCACGCGGCCGAGCTGGAACATGATCACCCCGCCCAGCGTGTGGATGTTGCCGGTGTCTTCGCCGGGCAGCAGGCTGTCGATGTCGAAGTGTTCGCGGAAGGTCTCCAGCGCCACCATGCCGTCCACCAGCCAGCTGCCGTCGTCGCGCTGGACGATGGCCTCGGCCTCCAGCGCGCCGGCGGGCAGGTCGCCGACGATGGCCTCCAGCACGTCATGCAGCGTCACCAGGCCTTCCAGCTCGCCGTATTCGTCGACCACCAGCGCCAGGTGGATGCGCGCGCGCTTGAACTGTTCCAAGAGCTGCATCAGCGACACCGTGGCCGGCACGTACAGCGGCGGGTGCATGCAGGCGGTGAAGTCCACCGTGGCGCCGGACAGCACGCGGTCGAGCAGGTGCTTGGAGTCGACGATGCCGATCAGCTGGTCCATGCCGCCCTTGCACACCGGGTAGCGCGAATAGGGGGTGGATTGCAGGATTTGCCGGTTGGTGTCGTGATCGTCCTCGATGTCGAGCGAGACGATGTCCTTGCGCGGCGTCATGATCGACGCCACCTTGCGGTCGTCCATGCGGAAGATGTCTTCCACCAGCTCCTGCTCGGCACGGTCGAACACGCCTTCATCCGCGCCCTGTTCCATCAGCACGCGGATTTCCTCCTCGGTGATCGACGGTTCCTTGCTCTTCTTGGCGCCCATCAGGCGCAGGATGGCGTCGGTGGACAGGCTGAGGATGCGTACCAGGGGCGCGGTGGCGCGCGACAGCAGCTTCATCGGTCGCGCCAGCACGGCGGCGAAGAGTTCCGGGTTGTGCATGGCCAGCCGCTTGGGCACCAGCTCGCCGAAGATCAGCGACATGGTGGTGATGGTCACCACCATCACGCCGAACGCCACCGGTTCGCTATACGGTGCGATCAGCGGGTATTGCTTGAGCCAGGCGGCCAGGTGCTGGGCGATGGCTTCTTCACCGAACACGCCGGACATGATGCCGATCGAGGTGATGCCGATCTGGATGGTGGAGAGAAAGCGGGTGGGCTCTTCGGCCAACTTGAGCGCAGCTTCAGCGCCCTTGTTGCCGTCGTCGGCCCATTGCTGCAGGCGAACCTTGCGCGATGACACCAGCGCCAGCTCGGACATGGCGAACACGCCGTTCAGCAGGATCAGCAGCGATAATATGAATATGTCCACGGTGGGAAAAAAGAGTTGCGGGACTCCAAGCTTAGGGCAACGCCGGCCCGCTGGGAAGCGGGCCGCTCAGGGGATGGGGTCAAAACAGCAACGAAGGCTCGGCAGCAGGCGCCCACTCGATCACGCCGCGTCCGGCCGCGGCCAGCCAGGCATTGGCCTGCGAGAAGTGGCGGCAGCCGTGAAAGCCGCGGCTGGCCGACAGTGGGGAGGGGTGGGCGGCGCACAGCACCTTGTGGCGGCGCGCGTCGATGCGCTCCGCCTTGCCCTGTGCCCAGTTGCCCCACAACAAAAACACACAGCCGGGGTTCTGTGCGTTGATGGCGTCGATCAGCGCGTCGCTGACCGTCTGCCAGCCGAACTTGCCGTGGCTGCCGGCCTTGTCGGCCTCCACCGTCAGCACGCTGTTGAGCAGCAGCACGCCCTGCTGTGCCCAATGCGTCAGGTCGCCCGAGGCGGGGATGCCGGTGCCGAGGTCGGCGGCGAGTTCCTTGTAGACGTTGCGCAGGCTGGGCGGGATGCGCACGCCCGGCGGCACCGAAAAGCTCAGCCCCATTGCCTCGCCGGCGCCGTGGTAGGGGTCCTGGCCGAGGATCACCACGCGCACGTCGGCCGGCGCGGCGTCGGCCAGCGCGTGGAAAACCTGCTCGCGCGGCGGGTAAATCGTCTTGCCGGCAGCGGCTTCGCCGGCAAGGGTGCGGTCGATCTGGCTCAACGCCTTGAAACACGCCGGCGTGCTGAGCACCGCTTCCCAGGCGGGATGGACGCGAGCAAGGGCGGGGGCGAGATAGGCAAGTTGCGGCATGGTGGTTTTCTTGTTGTGGCGGAAGGGCTGGCGCTATGACCGGTCAGTAAAAAGGCCGTTCCCGCACTGCTGCGGGAAAGGCCTTGGTGGACGGCGATACAGAGTGTCAGTAATGCGCCATGGTCGGATCGACGTCGCAGGCCCAGGCCTCGACGCCGCCGTGCAGGCTAATCACCGGGTCGAAGCCGGCGTTGGCGAGGTAGAGCCCGACCTGGAAACTGCGCACGCCGTGATGGCAGACGGTGACGATGGGCCGGTCGTCCGGCAGCTCGCTCATCCGGCCCGGGATCAGGTTCATCGGGATGTGCAGCGAGCCCTCGATGTGGCACAGCTTCACTTCCCATTCTTCGCGCACGTCCAGCAGCAGCGGCTGCGCCGCGGTATCGTCGGCCAGCCAGCGTGCCAGTTCACCGGCACTGATTTCCTTGACCATCAGAAGGTGAACCGTTCCGGTTCAACCGCCTCGGAGTGGGCCAGGCGGGGGATGCAGATTTCGAACAGGCCGGTCTCGCGGAAGACGGTTTCGCTCTCGCGCTCGACCAGCTTGGTGGTCATCACCGGCTCGTCGCCGACCACCAGGATCATGCGGCCGCCGACGGCCAGCTGCTGCTTCAGGCTGTCCGGCACCACCGGCAGCGAACCACCGACCAGGATGGCGTCGAACGGCGCCTGCGCGGCGTAGCCGTCGATGCCGTTGCCTTCGATCAGCGTGACGTTGGCCACGCCGGCCTTCTTCAGGTTCTGCGCGGCCATCTCCTTCATCGCCGGGTCGAGGTCGACGCTGTAGACATGGCGCGACAGACTGGCCAGCAGGGCGGTGACGTGGCCGCTGCCGGTGCCGATCTCCAACACCTTGTCTTCCGGCTTCAGGCCGAGGTCCTGCACCAGGCGGGCTTCCACCTTCGGCTGCAGCATCTTGTGGCCGTTGAGCAGCGGCAGTTCGGTGTCGACGAAGGCCAGCGTGCGCTTGTCGTCCGGCACGAAATCTTCGCGTTTCACGTGAAACAGCAGATCGAGTACTTTGGGGTCAAGCACATCCCACGGACGAATTTGCTGTTCGACCAGGTTGAAACGGGCATTCTCAAAATCCATCAGTTCACTCCGAGAAGGGCTTTATCGACAATAACTTGCGATTATCCCATATTTACCGTACCTTCACAGCATCGCTAGGGGTCCTGCTCCCGTTTTTTGTGAAACAACCCACGTCGAAGGGTGGTTTTTTTACTGAACACGGGGCGCCGGTGAGAAACACCCTCGGAACCTGACCCGGATAATACCGGCGTAGGGAAGCGTCTTGAATTGAAGTCCGGCTTCTGCCGGGCTTCCGCCCATGGCCCCGTCGCCCGGCATTCCGCTCCCTGCGCTGTTTCATCGAAGCAACCACGGAGACTGACCGATGAACGCGCCAACTAATCTGAACACCGAAATGGTGGTGGACCAAGCCGCCATCCAGCCGCTGCCCAATTCCCGCAAGATCTACGTCGAAGGCTCGCGTCCGGACATCCAAGTGCCGATGCGCGAGATCTCGCAGGCCGATACCCCGACCCAGTTCGGCGGCGAGCAGAACCCGCCGATCTACGTCTACGACTGCAGCGGCCCGTACTCTGACCCCAATGCCACCATCGACATCCGCTCCGGCCTGGTGGCGATCCGTGCCGCCTGGATCGACGAGCGCGGCGACACCGAGCTGTTGACCGGCCTGTCTTCCGACTACGGCCGCGCGCGCGAAGCCGATACCAAGCTGGACGATCTGCGCTTCAACCTGACGCGCCAGCCGCGCCGCGCCAAGCCGGGCTGTAACGTGACCCAGATGCACTACGCGCGCCAAGGCATCATCACGCCGGAGATGGAATACATCGCCATCCGCGAGAACCTGAACCGCGCGGCGTACATCGAGAGCGTGAAGGCGGCGGGCGGCAAGAACGCGCGCCTGTTGGAGCTGATGATGCGTCAGCACCCGGGCGAGAACTACGGCGCCGGCATGGTCGACACCATCACCCCGGAATTCGTGCGCCAGGAAGTGGCCAGCGGCCGCGCCATCATCCCGAACAACATCAACCACCCGGAATCCGAGCCGATGATCATCGGCCGCAACTTCCTGGTGAAGATCAACGGCAACATCGGCAACTCCGCCGTCACCTCGTCGATCTCGGAAGAAGTCGACAAGATGACCTGGGGCATCCGCTGGGGCGCCGACACCATCATGGATCTGTCCACCGGCAAGAACATCCACGAAACGCGCGAGTGGATCCTGCGCAACAGCCCAGTCCCCATTGGAACCGTCCCGATCTACCAGGCGCTGGAAAAGGTCAACGGCAAGGCCGAAGACCTGACCTGGGAGATCTTCAAGGACACCCTGATCGAGCAATGCGAGCAGGGCGTGGATTACTTCACCATCCATGCCGGCCTGCGCCTGGCCTATATCCCGCTGACCGCCAAGCGAGTCACCGGCATCGTCAGCCGTGGCGGCTCGATCATGGCCAAATGGTGCCTGGCCCATCACAAGGAAAACTTCCTCTATACCCATTTCGAGGACATCTGCGCGATCCTCAAGGCCTATGACGTGGCCTTCAGCCTGGGCGACGGCCTGCGTCCCGGCTCCATCGCCGACGCCAACGACCGCGCCCAGTTCGCCGAGTTGGAGACCCTGGGCGAGCTGACCAGGATCGCCTGGACGCATGATTGCCAGGTCATCGTCGAAGGCCCTGGCCACGTGCCCATGCACAAGATCAAGAAGAACGTCGAAAAGCAGCTCGCCCTGTGCGGCGAGGCGCCGTTCTACACCCTGGGGCCGCTGGTCACCGACATCGCGCCGGGCTACGACCACATCACCTCGGCCATCGGCGCCGCCA
>JACPUY010000082.1 GCA_016192025.1 Pseudogulbenkiania sp.
ACCGCCTCGCCGGCGTCGTCAGCGGAGACCACCGGCGTCGACAGCATCTGGCGAAGCGCCGACAGCCCGACCAGGTTGAACGGCATCAACGGCACTGAGTCGGTGGGGAGATCACGCAGCACCTGCGGCAGCTCGGCCAGGGCGGCTTGTTCGCGCTGCCGGACGGCGGCCGCCAACGTGTCGCCCGACGTTTCCGAGCTCGGCAGGATGCCGTTGATCACCAGGTATTGTTGGGTCAGCCCGATGGCCGCCAGTTCTTCATGGGTGCGCGCCACCTCGCGCAAGGTCGAGCGCTGTGCGCGGGCGACCAGGATCAGACGGGTGCGATGGGCGTCCGACAAGGCCTCCACGGCTGCCTTGTACTGGCTGCGCTGCTTCTCCAGCCCGGCCAGCGGGCCGAGGCAGGATGCATCGCCTTTGCCTTCCTCCAGAAAGCCGCTCCAGGCGCCCGGCAATTGCAGCAGGCGGATGGTATGCCCGGTCGGTGCGGTGTCGAACACGATGTGGTCATAGTCGGCCAGGAGTGTGGCATCGGTCAGCAGCGCGGTGAATTCGTCGAAGGCGGCGATTTCGGTGGTGCAGGCACCGGACAGCTGTTCCTCGATCCCCTTGACCACCGTCTCCGGCAAGATGCCTCGCACTGGATCGACGATGCGGTCGCGGTAGGCTTGGGCAGCGGCCTGCGGATCGATTTCCAGCGCATTCAATCCCGGCACCGCGTCGATCGGCGTTACCGCATTGCCGATGGTGACGCCGAATACCTGGCCGACGTTGGAGGCCGGATCGGTGCTGACCAGCAGCACCCGCTTGCCTTGGTCGACCAGCCGGATGGTGGTGGCGCACGCCAGCGAGGTCTTGCCGACGCCACCCTTGCCGGTAAAGAACAGGAACGGGGGGAGATGATCGAGAAACAGCATGTAGTCCTTTCTGGGCAGTTCAGCAGCAACTGCTGCCGGAGCAACAGCTGGAGACCGGTTTCGCTTCTACCGGGAGTTGGCTGATGCCGGCCCAGCGCGCCAGTTCGGCGCGACGCGGATAGCGGCCGGCCAGCGCCAGTTCGCCGTCCACCAGGATCAGCGGCAGGCCTTCCTGACCCGAGCGTTCCAGGAACGCTTTGACGGCGGCGTTCTCGGCGAAGGCGAGCGGTTGCTGCGCCAGGTTGAAACGGTCGATCTGACCGCCGTTCTGCTTCAACCAGTCGACGTCGGCGGCAAAAGCCACCAGCGCCTGGTCGACTTCCACGCCACAGACGCCGGAACTGCAGCACAGCGCGGGGTCGAATACCTGAATCGTTGCCATGGGTGAGACTCCTTTACACGGTCAGGGTAGCTATCTTGTCCATCTCGGCCTTCAGCGCGGCCTTATCCTGCTGCAGCGACTTGAGCGGCAGCGCCAGGAACGCCTCGATACGGGCACGCAGGATGCGGTAGGCGGTCATGAAGGCGGCATCGATTTCCTCATCCGTACCGGTGGCATGGGCTGGGTCTTCCACGCCCCAGTGGGTACGCAGCACCGAACCCAGGTAGGCCGGGCAGGCTTCGCCGGCGGCGCTGGCGCAGACGGTGATCACGATGTCCGGGGTGGCCGGCAGCGTATCCCAGGACTTGCTGTAGTAGCCCTCGGTCGAGATGCCCTCGCGGGCCAGCAGGGCGAGCGAACGGGGATGGACCTGACCGGTCGGCTGGCTGCCTGCGCTCATCGCGTGCCAGCCTTCCGGCGCCAGGTGATTGAAGGTGGCCTCGCCCAGGATGGAGCGGCAGGAATTACCGGTACACAGGAATAGGACATTCATCGGTTCAACTTTCGGACGGCGTGGTGGAAATCGGAGGAAGCGCCGCCTCCGGGCAGCATGACTCGGCCGGCAGGGTGAGGCATTGCTCAGGGTGGCCGGCGCAGCATTCTTCCGTCAGGTAGGCAATCAATTCGAGCATCTGGGGCAGGTTGGCCCGGTAACGCTGGAAGCGGCCCTCTTGCTCCACCGTGACCAGTCCGGCATGAGTCATGCCTTTCAGATGGAAAGACACGTTGTTGGGCGGCAGATCGAGCGTGGCCGCGATCTGGCCGGCGACCATGCCGCCCCGACCGCACTTGACCAGCAGGCGGTAGATGTCGAGCCGAACCCCGGAGGACAGGGATTCGAAGAGCTTGGTGGCGGTTTGCTTTTCCATAAATCAATATTACAAGAACTATTGAAATATTGTCTACCTTGAACTGCGACGAAGTCAGTCTCCCGCACCAGTCATAACCAATAAGGGGGTAGCTGGCTCAGCGGACAGAACGCCCTAATTCAGGCTGATCGCCAAGTCACTGTTGGCAGTGGTGCAGCAGGCCAAGACGTAATGAGGGTCAATTGCGCACTGGGGCCGCTTGAGCTGCATCGTCTCACCGTGTTCGATCCGGATTCGGCATCCACCGCATTCTCCTGCGCGACAACTGGCATCGGGAAATTCGACCTGCCCTTCCAGTTCGCCAAGCAAGGAGAGCCCCCCTTGAACCACGACCTGTTTCCCATAGGCATTCACGGTGAACCACTGCCCACTTCCCTCTCCAGCGACGCCAAATGCTTCCTGCATGACGTCGATGCCACCGGGCAGCGCCAGAGACCGTGCCGCCTGCTCGACGGTCTGCATCAGGGGCGGACTGGCACATTGGTAGAGGGCCGCAGATGACCAGCCGCTTAAGGCGGTCGCCAGTTTGTCTCTATCCAGATGCCCGCGTAAACCCGGCCATTCAGCATGGGGGCGCGACAGGCAGGGGCGGTAATCCAGCCAATCGATTGCCCTCGCCCAATTCTGCAATTCATCAAACCACAGCAGCTGTTCTACGGTCCTCGCCGCATGAAAGAACACGACGGATTTCGGTGGTGTTCTTCGCGAGCGTAACTGGTCCAGCATAGCCAGCACGGGAGTGATACCAACGCCACCTGCTACCAATACGATCTGATCGTGTTGCTCGCTCAAGACAAAGTGTCCCGCGGGCACTCGGCTACGTATCACTCTGCCTTGGTGCACATGATCGAGCAGCCAGTTGGAGACTTTGCCGTTGGGTTCACGCTTGATGGCGAGCTGGTACTGGCGGGGGGAGGCCTGCCACCGCGCGAGAGAATAGCAGCGCATCAGCGGTGCGCTGCCGTTGCTGACAGGCGCTTCGATCGCCAGATACTGTCCGGGCTTTGCCGGCGGCAGCCTTTTGTACCAGGGCAGAGACAGCGTGATGATCATTGTATCGGCTTGATCCCGGCGCTTTCTGACGACAAGGGAGAGGGTTCCTGTTGAACGGACGGGGGTCAGCCCTCCCCATAACAAGATACTGACAAGTGTCATGAGCAATAGCGCGCATGCGAAAAGCAACAGTATCAATAGCATTTGGTAATGATTCTTTTTACAGGTCTTTGAATTCTCCATAGCATACCGCGCTCTATTGACAATGAAAACTATTCGCAATCTTGTGGGGGAAATGTGCATGAGAACTACGTCTGGCCACGCGTTAACGCTACTCGCTTTGCTGGTTCCCACGGCGCTGCAGCAGGCGGCTGCCGAAGAGACCGTTCTGGACACGGTGACGGTATCGGCGGAGCAAGCCGCCATCATGAAGAAGAAGCCCAACGCGGCGTTCGTGCTGACTCGCCAGGAGATCGAACGCTACAACGAAACCACGGTCGGCGCTTTGTTGCGCAAGCTTCCCAATGTCTCGTTCTCCGGTCCGCCGGGGCAGGTGGAAGATATTCGCGTGATGGGGTTGGACAAGGGCTACACCGAAATCCTGATCGATGGCCAGCGCGTGCCGGGCGGAACCAAGGAGCGTCAACTCCAAGTCAGCCGCTTGCCGGCCGAGATGATCGAGCGCATCGAGTTGATTCAGGTGCCAACCGCCGACATGGAAGGGGCGGGTGTTGGTGGCACGATCAATATCGTGCTGCGCAAAGACAAGAAAGAGGGCGGCTGGTTCAACGTCGGTGTGGGCAAGGCTGGTTCTCATTCCCCCCTGCGCGGCGCCATCGGCCAGACCTTCGTTGGCGACAATGTCACCTTGTCGCTGATGGGGGCGCTAACCGAGCGCAACGAGCTGAAGGAGAAGTCCAAGGACGAACTGACCATCAGCAACAAGACGCATGCCCTGGAGCAAGAAACGGAAGTCAGGAAGGTTAGCGATTACACTTTCGCACCGCGTCTGAGCTGGCAGCTTCGGCCCGACTTGGAACTGACGGTCGATCCCTTCTTCAACCGTAGCGACGAGACCAAGAACAAGTTCGTCGTCAAGAAAAAGGCGAGCGCGGCTGGCGTCGTCAGTGCCAACGGCACTCAATTCGAACGTGAAGACAAAGTCCGTGATATTGCCAGGCTGACTGCAGGCCTCAAGGGGACCTTGGCCGGGGAAGGTAGTTGGTATCTTCGCGGGACGGCGCAGGAGACCACCGAGGACAAGGACAAGGTGACGACGGCGGTGAGCGCGACCAATGTCGCAACCACGACGTCGGAGACAAGCACGGTCGATGACCAGGACTTTGGCCTGTCGGCGGGACTAGAGCGCGCTTTTGGCGATCACACTCCCTCGGCGGGTATGTCGCTGAATCAGTCCGAATGGGAAGTGACCAAGATCAAGGTCGCCGCAAGCGGCGTTGCCAGCGCAGCCCCCAAGGAAAATACTGCCGTCAGCGAAGAGAAGGCCGCCGTCTGGCTGCAGGACAGCTGGAGGATTGCCGACGACCACCTATTGACTCTTGGTGTCCGTCATGAAGAGTTCATGCAGGACAACGGCGACAAGAAGGCCCGTTACAGTTTTAGCCGTCCTTCGCTGCAGTATGCCTGGCAGCTGACAGACGACACCAAGCTGCGTCTGGCCGGGGCCGAAGCCCTGCGCATGCCCAAGCTGGAACAAATTGCCAACTTCACCGAGACGAAGAGCGGCACCAGCAGCGACCCGGACAAGGCCGGCAACCCGGACCTTCGCCCGGAAACCTCTTGGAATACTGAGCTAGCACTGGAGCATCGCCTCGGGGATCAGGGGCGTGTCGGCCTGAACTGGTCGCGGCGCGACATCTCGGATCTGATCGAGGAACAAACCAAGCTTGAAGGCAGCCGCTATGTGAAGCGCGCCTTCAACGTGGGCGATGCCACTGCCGAGGCGATTTCGCTGGAGGGCAATTACCGCTTCCTGTTGTCCTCGCTCGGTGATCTGGAACTGGGGCTGGCCTACAGCCACCTGGACTCCAGCGTCAAGGACAGTTCTACCGGGGCTATGCGCCAGATGAAGGGCCAGCCGAAATACACCTGGAAGGTCGATTCCGCCCTGCGGCTGAGAAACGGCTGGTCCACCGGCATGACCTACACCTACCAAGGCAAGATCAATCAGGGGGGCGAGGACGACGAGGTATCGACCGAGTCGGAACAGAAGCTGCTGGATGTGTATATCAGCAAGGCCTTGAACAAGCACCTGACGGTGAAGGTGACGGGAGCCAACCTGCTGGACACGCAGAAAGTGAAATACAAGACATCCACGACGAAATTGACGACAGAAGTCGAAGACGGCCGCCCCAGCTACTGGGTTAGCCTGGAAGGGAAATGGTAAGCCATGAATAAGTGGAAAACAGCCCGCCATTGGCACAACCAAATCGGTTTGATCCTGGCCCTGCCGATGTTGATCGTTGGCCTGACGGCCATCTTCATCGCCCATGACAAAGCTTTGGGGGCCCGCAAGGTGGTGGTCTCTGAAGGTGGTGAAAAAGGGCACAGCATCGAAGTCAAAGCGGTGGCTATGACTTCAGCGGGTACCCTGTTGGGCACCAAGAGCGGATTGTGGCTGAGCGATGGCCAGCAAAGCCGCCAAGTGCTCCCGGGGGTGGAGGTGCGCGACATTCTGATGGTGAACGGCGTGATCTGGGTCGCCGGCAAAGAAGGTCTCTGGCGCGGCGAGAACGGCAGTTATCGCCAGGTCAGCCCGGTCGAGGCCTGGCAACTCAACCAGGATGACAAACAGAGACTCTGGCTGGTATCCAAAGAGAACGGCGTGCAACAAGTGGACAGCCAGAGCGGAGCCTTGAATACGCAAGAAGACGTGAGCAAAGCCCTAGCCCAACTGCCGCGGGAGGCCGAGCCTTATACGCTGAACAAGCTGGTGATGGATCTGCACACCGGCAAGGCGCTGTTTGGCAAAGCCGGGGAGTGGATCTGGATCGATGTGCTGGGCGCCGTGTTGGTGATGCTGTCGATCACCGGCACCTGGATGTGGGCCAAGGCTCGGCGTCAACGCTGAGTTGATCCTGCCCCCACCAGAGGCGCGCAGCAAGATCACGGGTAGGCTCTCAGGCAAAGCGCCGTGACGCGTCCAGGGCCAGCCCGCAGCCGATGCTGCCGTACAAGTCACCTTCCACCGCGCGCGCCGTCGGCAGCACGGCGGCGATGCGCTGGCGCAAGAGCGGCACGCCGCTGGCGCCGCCGGTGAAGAACACGGTGTCGACCTCGCCGGCCTTGACTCCGGCGTCGGCGAGCAGACGGCTCACGGTCGTTTCGATGGTGTCGATCTGCTGGGCGATGGCCTGGTCGAACTGCGAACGCGTAATGTCGTGCAGCAGGCCGGTTTCGATCTCGTCAAGCGGCAGGGTGACCTGCTCGGCCGACGACAATTCGATCTTGGCTGCTTCCACCTGGAACGCCAGCCAGTGGCCGGCGCGCTTGTTGACCAGCGAGAACAGGCGGTCGAGCTTTTCGCTCTCCAGCGCCTCGTTGTACACGTCTTTCAGGCTCGCCAGCGCCTGGCGGGTGTAGGCGAAGTTGATGGTGTGCCAGGTGGCGAGGTTGAAGTAGTAGCTGGACGGCATTTCGGCGCCGCTTTTGAGGCGGCTCTTGAGACCCAGCAGCGGCATCACCGCATGCAGGCTCAGCTGCTTGTCGAAATCGGTGCCGCCGATGTGCACGCCGCAGTTGGCGAGGATGTCGTCGCGACGGTCGAGCTTGCCGGCGCGTTCGGGCGACAGGCGGATCAGCGTGAAGTCCGAGGTGCCGCCGCCGATGTCGACCACCAGTACCAGTTCTTCGCGTTCGATGCGGCTCTCATAGTCGAAGGCGGCGGCGATCGGTTCGAACTGGAATTCGATATCGGTGAAGCCGGCGCGGCGGGCGATCTCGCCCAAGGTGTCTTGGGCCAGCTGGTCGGCCTTGGGGTCGTCGTCGACGAAGAACACCGGACGGCCGAACACCGCCTGGCGGAAGCGGCGCCCGGCCTGCCGCTCGGCGCGGGTCTTGAGGCCGTCGATGAACATCGCCAGCAAGTCCAGAAAGCGCAGCACCCGTCCCTGCACCTCGGTCTGGCCGCTCATCAGGCCGGTGCCGAGCACGCTCTTGAGCGAGCGCATCAGGCGTCCTTCGTAGCCCTCCAGGTATTCCGCCAGCGCGGCACGGCCGAGCGCCACCGATTCTTCATCGGCGTTGAAGAAGATCACCGACGGCAGCGTCGCCTTGCCGTCTTCCAGCGCCAGCAGGCTGGGTTGGCCGGGGCGATACCACCCGACGGTCGAATTGGACGTGCCGAAATCCACGCCGCAGGCGTTGGTCATCATGCTTCACTCACTTCGGTTTGCTCTGGAGGGCGCGCGAGTATAGCGGAAAGTGAGCCGTTGTGCTGGGGCAAGTTTGCGTCACGGGGAATTGCTCAATCGCGACAGCGGCGTACAGATGGGGGAAGTGCCGCGCCTTGGGCGGTACGAAACCGCAGTCCGTCCAAACCTGCACAAGCCATTGATATTCATCAATTTTCCAATGCATTTTCTTTGATTTGTGCGCCGCATCGTAGCGAATGGCACCGTCGTGGGGGCGATTGAAGGCGCGGCGATTTGCTGAAATGATCGTCGCGCGGCTGAGGGCAATGGGTCGAGAGGCAAGACCGTTCCACTCCCTCCGCCGCCGCGTTCCCATCACCACACCAAGTTACGGTGGTCATCGCCCGGCCTGCAGCCGGCTGCTGCCGTGAAACAAGAGCCAAGATTGGCCGAGGAGAAAACATGAAGAAACTGGCTGTTTGCCTGATGCTGTCGCTGGCGTCCGTCGGCGCTTCCGCAAAAGACTGGAAAGTCGTTCGCTTTGGCGTCGACGCCAATTACGCCCCGTTCGAATCGAAGGCCGCCGATGGCAAGCTGGTCGGTTTCGACATCGACCTGGGCAACGCCATCTGCGAGAAGATCAAGGCCAAGTGCGTGTGGGTCGAGAACGACTTCGACGGCATGATCCCGGCGCTCAAGGCGAAGAAATTCGACGGCATCCTGTCGTCGCTGTCAGTGACTGAGAAGCGCGCGGAACAGATCGCCTTCTCCGACAAGCTGTTCAATACCCCGGTCCGCCTGGTGGCCAAGAAGGGCAGCCCGCTGCAGCCGACCGCCGCGTCGCTCGCCGGCAAGCGCATCGGCGTGCAGCAGGGCACGGTGATGGAGAGCTACGCCAAGGTGCACTGGGAGGCGAAGGGCGTGACGGTGGTGCCGTACCAGAACAATGACCTGGTGCTGGCCGATCTGGCGTCCGGCCGTCTCGACGGCAGCGTGCAGGAAGTGGTGCTGGCCGACAGCGCCTTCCTGAAAACCGCGCAGGGCCGTGCCTTCGGCTTTGCCGGCGGCAACCTCGACGATGCCAAGATCCTCGGCGTCGGCACCGCCGTCGGCCTGCGCAAGGACGACGCCGACCTGCGTCAGCTGGTGAACAAGGCGATCGCCGACATGCACAAGGACGGCACCTACCAGCGGTTGTCGAAGAAGTACTTCTCGGTGGACATCTACAACTAAGTCCGCCTCGCCAGGCCCGCCGTGTTCGCGGCGGGTCTGCGCTGTCATCGTTTTCCTGCTTATCCGCCCGGACCGGGCACGGCTCGGTGATCATACCGGCGGA
>JACPUY010000083.1 GCA_016192025.1 Pseudogulbenkiania sp.
CCAGATCAGGGGTTAACAGG
Organism: Pseudogulbenkiania sp.; assembly: GCA_016192025.1. Taxonomy (GTDB): domain Bacteria; phylum Pseudomonadota; class Gammaproteobacteria; order Burkholderiales; family Chromobacteriaceae; genus Pseudogulbenkiania. The sequence continues at coordinate 21 of JACPUY010000083.1, forward strand.
GTGCCCGGCACACTGGTGCCGGCTTCTTCGGGATCGGCTGCCGGCGTGGGCTACGGGGCGGGGAGTGTACCGCATGTGGCCGCTGCCAGGGAGCAGGCTCTGCCTCGCGGGGTGTGCGCCAGGGGGGTACACTTGTAGGGCGGCGCTGTCCGGGCCATGGCAGGGTAGTAAACCATGTGGCTAACGTTAGTCGCGGCTTAGCCCTGCGGACGCAGCGCCTTGATCACGTACAGGTCGAAGCGGGTGGACTTGCCGTCCAGCACCGCCGACGGCTTCACGCCTTTGATGGCCGGGCCGCGCTGCGGCCGCTTCACCACCACTCGCACCGTGGCGGCGGCGATGGCGGCCTGCAGCAGCGCGGCGCTGTCGAGGTCGTCGCCGATCACCTGCTGAAACGCCTGCATGCCTTTCTTGGCGGCGGAGCTTTTCTTGTCGGTGTCGGGGAACATCGGGTCGACGAATACCACTTGCGGCCGTTCCGCTTCGGGCCGTTCCGCCTGTGCGGCCAGCCATTGAATGGCATCGGCATGTACCAGCGTCATGCGCTGCGCGATGTGGATGGTATCGGGGTGGGTACTGGCACGATCCAGCGCGTCGAACAGTAGCGCCGCCGCCACCGGCGAGCGCTCGAGCAGCGTCACTTCGCAGCCGAGGCTGGCCAGCACGAAGCTGTCGCCGCCGAGACCGGCGGTGGCGTCGACCACGCGCGGCAGCTCCTTGGCGCCCTTCAGCCCGATCGCCTTGGCCACCGGCTGGCCGCGCCCGCCGCCCTGTTCGCGCCGGTGCTTGGCGGCGCCCTCGACGAACTCGGCGTACACCGCGCCGTGGCGGCCGGTGGTGACCAGTTCCAGCCGCTCGGAACCCAGCTCCAGCCAATAGCCGGATTCGGGGCAGCGGGTGACCAGCGGCAGTGCAAAGTGCTCGGCGAGGCGGCGGGCGGTGTCGCGGCGCGCCGGTTCGGCGCAATACAGCGGGGTGGGGCTCATGAATGGGTTCCGGTGAACGACGCGGCGAAGATACGGCAAGCGTCGGGCGGCGGCAACCGCGCGGGCTTAGAGTCCATTTCATTAGTCGGCTATGCTTTCGCCTCTTGAGCGCCGGCAGTACTGCGTGCGAATCTATCGCTGAGCCAATCGAAGATTGGCACGCAGAGATTCGCTCAGCGATACGGAATCCTCATATACTCCGTGTACATTCCGGTTCCTGTGCGCTGGCGGCACCCAACCTGCCTTGGCTTGCTCGACTACTGAACTAGGCTCTTACCATTTTGATGCCAAAAGCATAAAATGGCGAGATGAGCCTGATCACAGCCTTCTGCGCCGGCATCGTGTTGTGCGCCTTCCTTCCCGACCTGCCCGACGGCCGCTGGCTGTGGCCGGCGCTGCTGTTGCTCGCCCTGCTGGCGTGGTGGCTGGCTGGATGGGCGCGCCGGATCGCGCTGCTGCTGGTGTTGTGCCTGGCCGGGCTCGGTTATGCCGGCTGGCGCGCCGAGCTCCGGCTGGCCGACGCGCTGACACCGCAGTGGGAGGGCAAGCCGCTCGAGTTCGTCGCCGTGGTGCGTGGTCTGCCCGACCCCGGCGACTACGGCGTGCGGCTGAACGCCGATGTGGAACGGGTGCTGACGCCGGGGGCGAGTCTGCCGGCGCGGGTACAGCTCAATGCTCCCCGCGGCAACTGGCCGGCCGGCAGCCGCTGGCGGCTCACGTCGCGCTTAAAGGCGCGCCACGCCAGTGCCAACCCGTTCGGCTTCGACGGCGAGGCGTGGATGTGGTCGGAAGGGCTGCAGGCCAGCGGCTCGATCGGCAAGGGCGCACAACGGCTGGAGGATGCCGGTGATGCGCTGGCGCGCATCGACCGCCTGCGCGCTGCCGCGCTGGCACGCATCCAAGGGGTGCTGGGCGACACGCGCGAGGCGGCGCTGATCGGCGCGTTGACCGTCGGCGCGCAGCAGGCCATCGCGCGCGAGGACTGGCAGCGCTTTTCCCGCACCGGGCTGACCCACCTGGTGTCGATTTCCGGCCTGCACATCACCATGGTTGCCGGTCTGGCCGCGCTGCTGGCGACGGGGCTGCTCCGCCTTCGGCCACCCTTGCGGGTGCCGCCGCGGCTGGTGATCGCCGCCGTCACCGTGCTGGCGGCGCTGGGTTATGCGCTGCTGGCCGGCTTCTCGGTGCCAACCCAGCGCACCCTGTTCATGCTCGCCAGCGCGGCGTTGCTGCTGGCCTCGCGCCGCGCCTACACGCCGTTCCAGGTGTGGTGGCTGGCGCTCGGCGTGGTGCTGCTGATCGACCCGTTCGCGGTGCTGGCGCCGGGGCTGTGGCTGTCGTTCGGGCTGGTGGCGGCGCTGATGGCCGCCACGCTGGCGCGCCGCCGCCCGCCCGGCAAGCTGCGGGCGGCGCTGGCCGGGCAGTGGGCCGCGCTGGTGATGTCACTGCTGCCGCTGGTACTGTTCTTTGGCAGCCTGCCGCTGGTGTCGCCGCTCGCCAACGCCGTGGCGATTCCCTTCATCTCGGCCCTACTCACCCCGCTGGCCCTGCTGGCGGTGGCGTTGCCGGTCGACGCCCTGTTACATCTGGCCGCCAAGCTGACCGCAGGCTTCTTCTGGTGCGTGGACCGCCTCGCCGTGCTGCCGCCGTGGTCGATTCCCGGCCTGCCGTGGCCGCTGCTGGCGCTCGGCGCGGCCGGTTCCTTGTGGCTGATCGCGCCGCGCGGCATGCCGTTGCGGGCGTTCGGCGCGCTGCTATTGGCGCCGGCCCTGCTGTACAGCCCCCCGCGTCCGGCGCCGGGCATGCTGCGGGTGCAGGTGTTCGACGTCGGCCAGGGTCTGTCGGTGCTGCTGCAGACGGCGCGCCACGACCTGTTGTACGACACCGGGCCGGGGCAGGCCGAGCGCGTGCTACTGCCGCAGCTGGCCGGGCTGGGGGTAAGGCGGCTCGATGCGCTGATGCTGTCGCACCACGACAGCGACCACGACGCCGCCGCGCCCGGCCTGTTGGCTGCCCTGCCGGTGGCACGGGTGTGGGCCGGCCAGCCGGATTCGCTGGCGGGGTTGCGCGACGATGCCGCACCCTGCCGGGCGGGGCAGAGCTGGGCCTGGGACGGGGTGCGTTTCGACGTGCTGTGGCCGCCCGAGGGGCTCGCGGGCGAGGACAACGCCCACAGCTGCGTGCTGCGTGTGGCAACCCTGATACAGGCCATACTGCTGCCCGGCGATATCGGGCTACGCGAGGAGGGCAAACTGGTGGCGCGCTACGGCCGGCAGCTGGCCAGCAACGTGCTGCTGGCTCCGCACCACGGCAGCCGCGGCGCCTCCGGCGTGGACCTGCTACAGGCGGTGGCGCCGCGCTGGGGCGTGTTCAGCGCCGGCTATCGCAACCGTTACCGTCATCCGCACCCGCAGACGCTGGCGCGCTACTGTGAGCAGGAGGCGGGCGTCCTGCGCACCGACCTGGACGGGGCGCTGCGGTTCGAACTGGGCCGGACGCTCGACATCAGCGCGTACCGGGTGCAGGCCCCCCGCTACTGGCGGCCGCGCCCGGGCGTAGCGGAGGAGGACGTCACAGCAGCAGCTGGGCAATGACCCGGCTGCCGTCGCCCGGGTACTCAAGCTGGTCGAACGAACTCAGCTTGGCCAGCAGGATGCCGCGGCCGTGCGGGCGCAGCAGCGCCGCCGGGCCGGCGTTGAGCACCGCCTGCCAGTCGAAGCCGCGTCCCTGGTCGGTGATGGTGAAGGTGATGCCCTCGGCGGCGCGCTGAAAGCGCACGCTGACTTGGCGCTGGGCGTAGGTCGGGTCGGACAGCCGGGCCTGCAGCGCGCTGTCCCAGTTCTCCTCGGCCAGCAGGCGCTGCTTGTCCCTGAAGTTGAATTCCAGGTTGCCATGCTCGACGGCGTTGGCGATCAGCTCGTACAGGCCGCTGGCGACGCGTTCCGGCACCGGGCAGGCGCGCGACAACAGCGCGGTCACAGCATGCGCCTCCTGCAGCGTGCGCAGGGTGAACTCGGCATCCTGCAGCAGCATCATGGTGCCCTCCTGGTGCAGGCCCATTTCGCGGAAGTACAGTTGACGATCCCAGTGGCTGACCGCGGCCTTGACCACGGCCAGCAGCAGGTCGCGCGAGAACGGCTTGCTGAGAAAGAAGAAGGCGCCGGCGCTCATGCCCTGCTGGATGCTGCCGGGCGAGCCGAAGGCGGACTGGATGATCACCGGCAGGCTCTCCATGTCCGGGCTTTCCTTGATGCGGGCCAGCAGCTCCATACCGCTCAGGCCGGGCATCATCTTGTCGAGCAGCACCGCGCAGAAGCGCTCGTGCTCGGTTTCGAGCCGGGCCCAGGCTTCCTCGCCGCTTTCGGCCTGCACCGTCTTGTAGCCGTCGCTTTCCAGCAGTTCGCTCATCAGCTCGAGGCTGAAAGGCTCGTCGTCAACCAACAGTAGCGTGTGTTCCATCATGCTCCGTTCCGGGTAGGGCGGACCGTGGTCTGCATGGCAGGGTGAAGCGGAAAACGGCACCGCCGTCGTCCGCGTTCTCGGCGCTGATATCGCCGTCATGGGCGAGCACGATTTCGCGACAAATGGACAGGCCCAATCCGGTACCGCCGGCGCCAGTCTTGGTGGCGCTGCCCTGGACGAAGCTGTCGAAGATCGGCTCCAGTTCATCCTCGGCGATCCCAGGCCCCTGGTCGGCGACGGCCACCTCGAGTTGCCCGGCTCCGGCGCCATCGGTGTGGGCGGCGACCCGGATGGTGATGACGCCGTCCGGCGGGCTGACCTTGATGGCGTTGGCGAGCAGGTTGCGCATCACCTGGCCGATGCGCAGCGGGTCGAACTCGGCCGGCAGCGTCGGGCTGTCCGCTTTCAGTATAATGTCGATGCCATTTTTTGCCGCCATCGGCAGCATTTCCTCGCGCGCCTCGTGGATGCAGCGCAACAAATCCTGCCGCACCATCTGGAATTCCATGCGCTTCACTTCCATCTTGGCCAGGTCCAGTAGGTCGTTCAGCAGCGCGAGCAGGCGCTGGCCGCTGCTGTGGATGCGCTCGAAATAGTGCTGCTGTTTCGGCGTGTTGTCGCCGGCGCTGCGGCGCTCGCCCATCTCGGCAAACCCGAGGATGGCGTGCAGCGGGGTGCGCAACTCGTGCGACATGTTGGCCAGGAACTCGGTCTTGGCGCGGCTGGTGTCTTCAGCCAGGGTCTTGGCCTCGCGCAAGGCCGCCTCGGCGGCGCGTTGTGCCGAGATGTCCTGGTAGACCCACACCGAGCCCAGCCCGGGCAGGGCCGGGTCGAGCGCCTTGCCGTAGACCTGGCACCACAGGGTTTCTCCCCGGCCGTTGCGGAAGCGGATTTCCTGCTGGCAGATCAACCCCTCCTGCAGCACGTTATGCAGCAGCCGGACCACCCGTTGCCACTGCTCGGCCGATTCGAAGATGAGGGAGGTCGATTGTTCCTCGACTGCCGCGGCAGGCAGCCGGAACAGTTCCTGGAAGGCGCGGTTGACCTGCTTGAAGTGGTGGTCGGCGACGTAGGCCATGGCCAGCGGGCTGGCATCGAGCAGTGCGGCGAGCTGCTGGCGCTGCTGCTCGACCTGGCCGACTAGGGTGTTCTTCAGTTCGAGCAGGGCGGCCTCCTGCTCCTTGCGCAGGCGGATGTTGCGGCAGACCAGCAGAAAGCAGGTGTCGTCCGGCAGATCGACCCGGCTGAGCGTCAGTTCGACCGGCAGGCGACTCTGGTCCTCGCACAGCAGTAGCGCTTCGAATGGAGCACCCTCGTGCTCGGCGGCGATCTGGCCGAACGGCCGGCGCCGTTCCGGGTCGTACCAATCCGGAAACAGCGTGGCCAGCGGCTGGTGCGGCAGGCGGTCGCTACGCCGGCCGATCAAGCGTGCCGCCGCCGCATTGGCGGCGCGCACGGTGCCGTCGTGCTCCAGCAGCAGGATGGCGTCGGAGCTGGCTTCCAGGATGGCACGCTGGCGCGCCTCGCTGTCGGCCAGCGCCTGCTCGGCACGACTGTGCTCGATCAGCTGGCGGCGCAGCGCGTGGTTGCTCTCCTCCAACTGGCCGTGCTGCTCCAGCAGGGCGCGGCGGAACTGCTGATTGCTGCGGCCGAGCCGGTACAGATAGGCCAGCAAGCACAGCGCACCGGCTGCCGACAGGGTGAGAATCAGCAGGTCATGGTCCTGTAACGGCGGCGCCGGCGGCGTCAGCGTGAATACCGCGCACTGTATCGTCAGGCCGCCCAGCACGAGGGTGCGGGCCCGCAGCGGCGGGGCGGTCGGCAAGGAGCGCCCGGGGTGGCTGTCGAGAAAAGGGAGGGTAGGCTGCTGCGCTTGCCAGGCAATCAGGCGCATCGTATCGGCGGCCGGCTCGCTGCCCGCCAGCACCGACGTCAACAAGGCTTCCGGGCTGAGCCGCAACAGCAGGACGCGCGCCTGCTGCGGCAGCGGGCTGACGATGTCCAGGCGCGGGCGCGGCGATGGCGGATCGCCAGTGACGTGCAGTAGCGGGCGGCGGGTATTGAGCGCGCTCTCGAAGGTCGGCATCCAGTCGGATCGGGCCCCCAGATCCACCCCGATCCGTTGCCGGCTGTCTGGCATGCCGGCCTGCAGCAGCCGCACATAGTAGAACGGGCGGGGCGGGGCGGGCTCGAACCGGCCGGCGACGCGGTCGCGTATCGGCAGGCCGAGCCGCGCCTCCAGCGCCGGCCGCTCTGCGCCGGTGATGCGTTCCACCAGCGCGGCCTCGGTATAGCCGGCATCCTGCTGCCGTAGCGTGTCCAGCCACTGGCCGAGTCCGGCAGAGGGGGGCGGGCGGTCGACCTGCGCCGCGAGCAGTCGGGTGTGATCAAGCCGGGTCTGCAACTGCCAGGCCAGCGCCTGCAACAGTATCCGGCTGGCGGCCTGATCGTGGTCGAGCTGCTGCTGACGCCGGTTGTCGGCCAGCAGCCATGCTTCACCGCTCAACAATAGCGTCAGCAGCAGCCCGGTGAGGAGGACAAGGCGGGGCGGGGTGATCCGGCGCATGTCCGTCGCCCGTGGTTAGCGAGAGTTCAGATGCTGGTACAGCCGCTCGAATTCCTGCGACACCTTGTGACGGGCGTCGAAGAACACCATCGGCCGGGCCGCCTGGTGCGACTCGCGAATCTTCACCGAGGCCGACAGCGGGGCGTCCAGCACCGGCAGGCCCTCCTCCTTCAGTTCGGCGACCAGCCGCACCGGTAAGCTGGCGCGCGGCTGGAACTGGTTGACCACGATGCCCTCGATATGCAGATCGGGATTGTGGTCGGAGCGAATCTCGTCGGTGTTGCCCATCAGGTTGTACAGCGCCTGGCGCGAGAAGGCGTCGCAGTCGAACGGGATCAGGCAGCGGTCGGCCGCGATCAGCGCCGAGCGGGTGTAGAAATTCAGCGCGGGCGGGGTATCGATCCAGATCTCGTCGTAGTCGGCGGCCAGCAGGTCGAGCGCCTCCTTCAGCTTGAACATCTTGTAGCGCGATTCCAGCTTGCCCATCAGCTCGGCCAGTTCCGGGTGCGAGGGCATCAGCGACAAGCCGTCGAACGGTGTCGGCACGACGAATTCCTGCGGTGTCTTGCCGAACAGGCTGATGTTGAGCATCTGCTGGAAGAAGTCGGCCAGCGTCGGCTGGCCGTCGGCCGACGCGCTGCCCAGCAGGTAGTGGCTGGCGTTGCCCTGCGGATCGAGGTCGATCACCAGCACGCGCTGTCCCGCGCGGGCGGCGACGGCGGCGAGGTTGACGGCGATGGTGGATTTGCCCACCCCGCCTTTCTGGTTGAATACGACACGGCGTATGGCGCCCATGGCTAATCCTTGTTGGGAGCCGGGCGGGTGCGCCGTCGGCCGCTCAGATGGCCTGAGCACCACCGCAAACGAACAGCATTTGCTGATAGCTTGCCGAATTCTGCACCACCGGCATCGGTTTTATCTGGCTGTCATTATAGAGGTAGCTGGCGACGAGGCGGCTGTTTTCGTCGAACAGCGTGACGCTGGCCAGGCGGAAGGTCCGGCTCGCGCAGTCGATCTGCCAGGTATTGATGGAATACTTGTGGCGCGGCGTCGACAGGAAGTTTTCCTTCTTCATGTTGAAGATGGTCTTCTTGTCGCGGAAGGTTACCACGGAACCCTGACGGCGCAGCGACAGCTTGTCGATCTCGTTCAGGATGTTGCCGTTGGGCGACACGCCGAGGTTGTGCCAGTCGGCGTTGGCCGGCGACGGTGCGCCCGGCGTCGGCTGCGGACGCAACTGGGCCGGTTTGCGCGAGGGGGCGGACGGGGTGCTGGCGCAGGCAGTCAGCAAGGCGGCCGTCACGGCCAGCATGAACACTCGGTAAAACATGGGGAACCTCCGGATACACAGCGGCAGTGTCGCACAGCGCGCCGGCTTCGGCCAACCGGCGTCGCGCAGGAACTTTGCCCGCGGGGTTGCGTCTCAATCACGGCATTAGCATTTCCTCTGCTTTATGCTAGTGCATAAGATGTAATATCTTGTGATGTTTGCAGTAGTGAGAGGGGCTTTAGCCCTATTTTTTATGCCTTAATTATTATAACTATGCTAGTGCATGATGTAATAAAAATGATAGTGTTGTTGAGGTGATAACAGAAAGAAGAAAGGTTTTGGAATGCATCCCGTCCTCACTGCATTGGAAACAGAACTGCGTCAGCTTGCTGCTGCTGCGCAAAGCGCATCTGGCGATGATCGTGCAATAAACATTGTGCACAACAATTGGAGCTTCGCAGGTGTTGATCGTCACGAACTGGGGGAGCTTGCCATTAGGCTGGCGGACAGGATCGCTTCTGAAGGCGGTGACGAGCTGACAGTTAATGAAGCGTTGCTGTCTCAGTATCCGCAGCGGCTTCAGTACCTTCGGGATAACACAGTTCCGAACCTTTTGAACGGTAATGCCAGTCAGGCTGTTTCAGCCTACGTGATTACTCTGGAAAGCCTTGAACGTGCCATGGCGCCGGCACTAACCGTTGATCCGGTGAAGGTCGCCGCGGACGTGAAGACAGCGAAGGACCTCCGGTCGAAGTTACGCGGGTTGGGCAGCCGCGTTGAAGAGCTGGAACCGAAAGTTGACGCCCTTCAAGAAATGGCCAATCAGATCGTGCAGGCACATGCGGCAGCAGATCAACTTCCAACGGATCTGGCGACCCTACGTGAGGCCCGGGAGGAGATCCAATCATTACGTGGCTTGGCAGCAAAAGATCATGATGGCGCGCGTAAACTGTTTGAGCAAATGCAGGAGTGGGATGCCAAGTTGCAAGCCAGTGCCGAGGCCGCAGAGGGAACCATTGCTCGTTGCGAAGACGCAATGCGTGCTTCTACAAGCCTCGGATTGGCTGGAGCCTTTCACGACCAAGCCAAGCAGCTCACCAGGTCTATGGTGTACTGGGTTGTTGGCCTGATTGGGGCCTTGGGCGCTGGAATGTACTTTGGCGGTCAGCAGCTACACGGGTTGTCGGAAGCCATTCAATCCACGACGCCAACAATGATTGTCTGGACGCGCCTGTTTCTCTCACTGCTTTCTGTGGGTGCGCCAGTCTGGTTTGCTTGGCTGGCAACCAAGCAGATAGGTCAACGCTTCCGGTTGGCTGAAGACTACGCCTACAAGGCATCGATTTCCAGGGCATATGAGGGGTATCGGCGTGAGGCCATGCAGCTTGATGAGGATTTCCAGACCAAGCTATTTGCTTCGGCTCTTGCTCGGCTGGATGAGCAACCTCTCCGGTTCGTTGAGCATGAAACGCATGGCAGCCCGTGGCACGAACTGCTTTCCTCTGATGTGGTCAAGGAAGCGCTCCGGATAACGCCGGAACTCGGCGGGCGGTTTACTGAGATCGCCCGCGAGACGATCGCAGCGGCAAAAAGTCAAAAGGTCGCCTCTAAGGCTAAAGACAAAGGTGAACTTGAAGCGGAAGGTCATGAGGGGGATCACTAACCACTCAGGCTGGATAGTGTCCAAGGTGAAATGACATGAGCCTTCGCAAAGAGACAGCGCGCTACCACACCATAGCCCACACGCTGATTCGTAAGCCAGGCTTGCCAGATAGGCGGGCCTATGTGCTTTATGTGCTAGGCGGGGAGGAATGCCGACCGCAGGCTTTCTTGCCGCTGGTAGAGTACGTCCTAGCCCAAGGAAGATCGAGATCGACCGCCTGGCAGCGTGAGCTGGCCCGAGCCGTAGGGTTGTTCGTGGATTTCCTCCAGGCAAATCAGGAGGCTTTCCGTCAGCATCAGGATCGACCGCAGGTGCTGGCCGAGTTTGCCGAAGCGTTGGTGGGCGGCACCATTGATCTCGATGGCAACGACCGATCCGGACTCTATTGGGAGCCGAAGTCTCTGTCACGTGCCACTTTGTTGCTGAACACCTTGACGGTGTTTTCCGATTGGCTGGTCAACCGCTATGATACCGTCCCGCTGAACCCTTGGAAAACCGCCTCCGTGGCCGAGCAAATCGCCTACTGGCGACGTTTCGACAAGCGGCGGACCCATGCCTTGCTCTCGCACACCTACGGCCGAGAGGGGGTGGTAGAGCGCTCCACGCTGGCACGCACGGTAGCCGTTCGGCGCAAGGCGCTGACCCACGATGTTGCGCCGGCCAAGTTCTTCCCTCAGGACCGCATCTGGCAGCTGCTCACCGAGGGCTTTGCTGTACGCGGCAAGGCCAAGGCACGCCAGTTACATGAGCGACTGAACATCCGTGACATGCTGATTACCATTCTGTTGCACGGCGGCGGCCTGCGCGAATCCGAGCCCTTCCACCTTTATGTCAGCGACGTGTCCATTGATCCGCGCAACCCGAAGAGCGCTCAGGTACGGATCTACCACCCGGAGCGTGGTCGAGCACCGGACGACTATATCGACCCCCTATCCGGCAAAATGATAAACGCGGATCGGGAAGAATACTTGCGCGTGAAATGGGGACTACAACCGCGCAATCTGGATGTTGGCCGCTTCCACGCCGGCTGGAAGGACTTGAAGTTGACGAATGGACGGAAGAACTACGCCCTGGTGCATTGGTTTCCCTCGTACTGGGGTGAGATTTTCCTGTCCCTGTTTAAGGTTTACATCACCAAGCTGCGTAGTCGACACTGCGCACATCCGTACCTGTTCGTGAGCCACAAAGACACCGTTGCCGGCGAGCCATACACCGTTGATTCTTACCGGCAGGCGCATGCTAAGGCGGTGAGGCGCATTGGGCTGGTGCCAGGGAAGGCCTACGGCACCACCCCGCATGGCCACCGCCATGCCTACGCCCAGATGCTAACCGACGTTGGCGTCAGCACTGAGGTGATCCAGGCGGCACTGCATCACAAGTCACAGGATTCCCAGCAGGTGTATAAGGAACCCACTGCTGACAAAGTGAATTCTGCTCTGCGCGAGGCCAGTAGGGTAATCGATTTGGGACAACCTATGCTCTTTGAAAAGGAATTCGGACTGTGTGCCGGTGCTGGTAATAGTTGACCGATGCCGGTATGACCTGACCCCGTATGCTGGAGATGATTATTGGCTGCTGTCGAGCCCAAGCAGTCTGTCAACACATTCGAACTAGCGGCCGGTCCTCGGCCTTACGGAGCGCCTACGCAGCGACATGTCTATATTACTTTCGTGGTATTGCTGATGGCGCACACCAAGGTGCCTCCGCTGCTGCCGATTAGTGACATTCAGTAGGCGAAAGGAGAACGTGATGAAACTGATTGGAATGAGAAAAATTTCACTAATATTGGCTGTAAGCTTAATAACAGGGTTAGTTTGGGCTACACCCTTGCGGGTGTTCGACAGCAATGGAAAGCGCGTAGGTGATGTGATATCCGTGTATACAGCAGATGGCCCTGCTGCGATAACGGTCGACTTTCAACAACAAAATATCGTGCTGTGGGCTTACTCATATGGACTGAGTGCCGATTCAGGGGGAAGGGGGCTTAATGTTTACTTTACAACGGCTGACTGTACAGGAACCCCCTACGTCGATGAGCAAGGTGCGACCCTGCTACCACTTGCTGTTCTGGCAAGGCCTGGGAGAACACTTTACTTTGGTGACTCAACGGTAACTCCTTTTCAGCCACTTTTGTCGTCCCTGTTGCCGGGAGAGACAAGGGGTGGGGCAACTGGTGCCTGTACAATCATCGCCCCTAGTAGTGAACGGCGGGTTGTTCCGGCAATTCGCCTGATCGACTTAGACACGCTTTTTACGCCCCCTTTCAGTGTTCGATAATGAGGCCGGAGTCGAATTTGCGATTGAACTGGTTCCGCGCCTCGCCGTGCCCTTATGGGGGTGTGTAGCCGTGGTCGGTCGTGGGCACTGGCGTTGTTGCCGGCAGCGTCGTGGCGGTCACGCTGTTGTCGGGCCGCCAGGTTGCTACCCTTGGCGACCGGCCACACACCCTAGCTTCAACGACCTGGAAGAAGAACGACGGCTGTTACTCGAAAAGCAGCTCTCAATGTTGGAGTTAGGCCGCTTAATCATTGACCTGAACGTCATAGGCCAGACGGAGCAGGCGTAGATCCGATGCAATACGGGCACGACATTCAGTGAGATCGTTGTCATCGCCAGATCGCCGGTACGTCGCTACGTGCCAGTTCGCGCCGTCAATAGACTCCGCGTGCACTTGAAGGGAATCCACATGGATGTTCCGGCACCCCTTCGGATACGAGGCGATCACGCCCTGCACCTTTTCCAAGAGCTCACCGTACGGGATCACCTGCTTCTTGCTAGTGGCCATAGTGGTCTCCTTTGCGGCCAAACGCTTGGGTTCGGGCGCCGGCGGCACATTAGCGCCGACGTCGCCTGGAACCCGTTGTTGGGTCGCAAACTATAAAGACAGATTCACTTTTGCCGCTCTCTTTTTCGAAGTGCAAATAGCGGAATGAGTAGTAGCGGCGCCAACAGCGCATAGAATACTGATATTTTTCTCGGCAGGTCTGACAAAGCGAATACTGCACCGGCAACGAAGGCAGTCAGCAGTATGGTAACCATAACTGCCGAAAAGCCGCGCGCACTCTCAAATTGTTGGGCCGCTGTTAGTGAGAACATGCCTGTGAAGCCGAACCAAAGGAAAAGCAGCCAACCCCAGCCGCCTAGGCCAAAAAAAGTACCGACAAGCGAAGCGATGGCTGCAAATGGGGCAATGCCCATAATGAATAAACCAATCCACTTAAAAATGATCATGCGATGCCCTTGATGCCAAACAGTAGTTATACGGACAGTAATGTCCGTATAACAATTGATATTTATGCTAGGATTTATAGCCCCTAACCGTTTGACATGCAAAGACATTGCCATGACAAAGTGCCCGTAGCCGGAATACCCACTGTGACAGAAAACTACGTGCAGATGTCGGAATTTACACGGGTGGTGTCTTCTATCACTGACCGCGAGCTATATCGCAACGATAGCAAGACGCAATACCTGCTGAGCCCGGACTTCTCATTGGCTAAAGCAAGGAAAGTTTGTAACCGTGAGATCATGCGTTGGACGCAAGCTGAAATCTGGTCGAGAGTGGTCGGTACCAGATACGAAGCCGCATGTCTGGCCCTTGTATCGCTTACCGGAAAGCAAGCCTTTATTGATGGTTTCAACCGGCTAATCTCTACTCTCCTTACTGGGGGGCGAGAGGAGCCTGGGCTGATGCTTAAGTTAGGGCTGCGGCGGCGCTTCGCCGAACTCACGTTTGAGCTGTGGCAAGCTCACCAGATCGCAGCACCGACGGAGACGCCGTTCGATCAGCGCACTCAGATCGACTTTGGGATGCTCGAATCGAGCAAGGAGCATCCGTGGTTCCGTGAAATTGCGGAAGCCAGCAATGCTAAGTCGATGGCGATGCGCCGACGTGCGGCTTGCAGCGTTTGGCGGTACGCCATGACGACGATAGGTGTAAGAGAGGTGGGCGACCTCACTCCTACCTCCGTCAGGTTAGATGCAATCGGCCCGGCTCGAGGGTTGGCCATAGCTGCTGTGCGTCCGCTGCTTGGTGTCCAGCAGCGAGTCTACGGTCCCAAACTGCAAATTACTGAGCACGACTGGGGTGTTGGCCGAGGAAAACCCAAACAGTTTGGCGATTTCTCCAGTGTCATGGCGGCCGATCCCAGTCTGCGAGACTGGTACGATCTCTTCTCAATTTGGATGTATTCCGCCGTCACTGGCGGCGCGGCCGGGAAGCGGGATGCGGTACTTGTGTTCTTCCGTTTCTTGCAGCTCTGTCCTCACGTTACCAGGCTGCCGGTGGAATTCGTCTCGCGTTCATACCAAGCACCGGTCAGCTTCGAAGAGTGGATTGATCAGCAGCCTTACGACCCCGGCACCGCCACTAAACGTATCGGGCAAACGGCGGGGTTCTTCGACTGGTACGTCGACGTCCACTTGGCCTTGGAAGACGATCTCGGACGGCCAGTTCGTAACCCGGCCCTCTACAACCCTGTTTCGCGCCGGAAGGAAGGTAGAAAATCCGCCGAGACAGCGCGCGAGGCGTTACCGATCCGTTATCTTAGAGAGTTGATCCGCATCATCAAGACTGATGATTTTGCTTGGTCGAGGTTGCACAAAGAGGACTATATCAAGCAGTTCAACCCTGTCACCGAGCAGTGGGAGCGCATCTGGAGTCCAGTACGCGCATTCGCGATGTTGCTCAAACTATATTTGCCGCTCCGAACCTACCAAGTAGCCATGCTCGATAGTGGGGAGGCGGATGCCATGGTTTATCGGGGTGGACGCTGGATTGCCAACGATGGACCTTTGGCTAACCAATCTGGCCAGTTTCCCAAAGGCTTTCTCAGATGTTTCCGCAACCCAGGCACCGCCACTGAGTTCACAGGGTTCTATGTCAATACAAACAAGACCGCAGACCGTTACAAGGATTTGCAGGATAAGGGGTATGAAATCCCTTGGCAGCACGACGACGTAATCAGCTTGGTCACTGCACTGCAGGATTGGCAGAGTCAGTTCAACCCCCTTGATCGTCCGACTAAGTGGGCCGATTTGACCACCCCCTATCTGGTCCGGAGCCATACGCCGGCCCAGTTGGCTGCTCGTGGCTCTAGTTGCTTTCTGTTTCGTGATCCTACTCGATCGCTCAAAGACCACCCTATCTACGTCGGCCGTCTGAAGAACTTTTGGTGCAAGCTGCTCGATGCGCTCGAACAACGGGTTGCTTCCCGTGGCGAGACTCTGCCAAATGGCCAGCCTATCCGGTTTATCAAGAAGCGCAACGCAGCTGGAACGCCAATGGTTCCCGCGTTTGACCTGCATGCGCTTAGGGTCTCCATCCTCACAGCGCTTTCCGTTGAAGGTGGACTCCCTCTGTCGATTTTGAGCAAATGTGTGGCCGGTCACGCGAGCGTGCTGATGACGCTCTACTACTTGAAACCAGGTCCAGCCTATATCACCGAGCAATTAGCGGCAGCCCAGAGCCGAATGCTTGAGCGGGAACAGGAGAACTATCTACGTTTTCTGCAGAGCTGCGAACTTGCGGACGCCCCTTCGATTGTTGCTTTCAATGATCAAGCTGGACTCAGCGCTATACGGGAGCGAAATGCTTCGGGCTGGATTGTCGGTGACCTTGGTATTTGCCCGGTAGGTGGATCGTTGTGCCATATAGGCGGTCCGAAACTGACGGGCGAAAATGGGCGAAACGACTTTCAGCCGACTCCTGGAGGACCACGTAACTGCGTTCGTTGTCGCTACTTTCTTTCTGGCCCGGCGTTCCTCGCTGGTCTGGTTGCTCACTTCAACTCAGTGGGTTTGGAAGTCATGGAGGCTAGTGAGCAACTGCGAAAGATGCAGGAGGATATTGGCAAGGTTGAGGACTCGCTATTTGCTGACAGCGCCTGTGCCAGTCCGGCCGAGTTTCGACGGCTGGATGCCCTCTACGCCAGGCGGGAAACCGCCATGCAGGAACTGGATGAGATCGCCAACAATTGGCATGCAACATTCGCGGTGATCGAACGGGCCAAGGCCTTGGTTGCACAGTCTCCGCAGCCCGTTGATCAGCAACCTGGTCGTGCTGTCCGGTTGATGGCCAATTCAGACTTGGCTGAAATTGCCTCCGCCTTGGCAGAGTGCAGCTCCTTCGAGGTCTACAACTCGATCTGCCAACACGCAACAGTGTATCCGGCGCCCACGGTACCAGCTGCAACATTGCGGCGTGGACGATTACTGGATGCCATGCTGACACGCAATCATCGACAGCCGATCTTCGCCACACTGACCGACGAAGAGGCGCTGGTGGCTGGCAATGAACTGGTAAATCTACTGTATGCGCGGCTGGGGCAGAGTGAGGCGCATCAGGTGATCGAAGGGAAGCGCATGTTGCAGGCAGCTGGTATTGGTGAGGAAGTTGATTCGATGTTGACCAAGCAAATCGGCCAACCCGTACGGATGGTTGCCCTATTCCCGCAAAGCGAATGCGGAGAAGTGAGTATGTTGGAACTCAGTAGGGATGAGGCATGAAAGCAGAACCAAAGAAAATACTGGAGGAGTTGTGCAAAGGAGCAACTCAACGCAAAGCACAATCGTTGGAGTTGCTTTACAGGCTCTGTGAAGAG
>JACPUY010000117.1 GCA_016192025.1 Pseudogulbenkiania sp.
CAGCGCCGCCGTCAGCGGCAGGTCTTTCCACGCCACCTTGGACAGTTCCGCCACGCGTTTCTCGGTCAGGCTCTCGCGCTTTTCGGCGTCGATCAGGTCACCGACGAACAGGTGCTGGACGGTGCCGTCGACGTAGACGATCTGCCGGCCGGGCAGCACCACCTCGTAAATCCCGTTCACCGGCGTAGGGCTGACGCTCTCCACCTTGCGGTCAGGGAAACGGGTGGCGAAGGCTTTCTTCACCTCGGCCACATCCGGACCGGAGGCCTTGGCGGAGCAGGCCACCGCCGACAGCAGCAGCACGGCCAGGGCCAGTTTTTTCAGGGTTGCATTCATGCTTTTTCCTTTTTTTCAGAAGCCGATGGCGTGGCGCGCGAATTGGCGCTTGAGCGGGGTCAGCCGGTTGGTCAGGCTCAGACCGGCATTGCGCAGCCACGGCAGGCCGGGCAATTCGTGCTGATGGAACAGGGCGAACAGCGCATCGCACGTGGTCTGCATGGTGGCCACCGCCTCCTTGCGCTCGCGCGCAAAACGCCGCAACAACAGCCAGTCGCCCGGATCGCGGCGATCCCGCAACAGCGCAGCCAGCGTGGCGGCGTCCTGGAAACCCAGGTTGACCCCCTGCCCGGCCAAGGGGTGGACGGTATGCGCCGCATCGCCGACCAGCACCACCCGTTCTTTCACGGTACTTTCCGGACGGATCAGACGCAAGGGAAAGGCGACGGCAGGGGTGATCACCTGCAAGGCGCCGAGGGCGTAGTCGCCGGTGGCCGCCACGGTTTCGGCCAGGGTTTCGGCGTCCAGTTCCAGCAGCGCCTGCGGCTCGGCCGTGGACCACACCATCGACATGCGCTGCCCGGCCATCGGCAGCCAGGCCAGGATGCCGTCGCCGAGGAACCACTGCCGCGCGATATTGCCGTGCGGCCGCTCGCAGTCGAAGTTGGCCACCACGCCGGACTGGCCATAGGGCTTGACGCTGGCGTCCAGGCCGATCTGGTTCCTGACCCAGGAATTGGCGCCGTCGGCGCCGACCAGCAGCGCCGCGGTGAACTCGCGACCATCATCCAGCGTCAGCCGGGCCTGTCGTGCCGACGTCGCCAGGGCGACGGGACGCACGCCGGCCAGCAGTGTGATGTCGCGCTGTTCCAGCTGCCGCCACAGCGCCGCCAGCATCCAGCGGTTCTCGGCGATCCAGGCCAGCGCCTCGGCACCGGCGTCGCTGGCGGCGAACTCGATGCGTCCACCACGATCGCCGCGCACGTCCATGCTGGCGATGGTGCCGATGCGCTCCATGCCGGGCCAGGCGCCCAGGCTCTCCAGAAAGCGCCGGTTGGCCGGACTGACGGCGTAGACGCGCGCATCCCAGCCTTGCTCCAGTCCATCGAAGCGGGCGGGCTGCCCTTCCAGCAGGGCGACGCGCCGGCCGGCGTCGGTCAGCGCCAGCGCCAGGCTGGCCCCGACCAGTCCGCCGCCGACGATGATGACGTCGAAATCGTTTTGTCTCGTATTCATTACTCAGCGAATCCTTGGCGCTCTCGAAGCGGGTGAAAGACATCGTCGCGAGCGCCCCCAGGCCGGTTCGAGAAGCACAGCCGTACAAGGGGTGCGGCGGGCATCACAGGGCCGGGATGGGGGCGCGCAGCCGATTTATTCACACGCTCTCACACGCCGAATACCAGATGTCCCGCAAAGCGGCGGCGCAGCGGCGGCAGTACGTCCAGCGCCATCATGCCGGCACCGCGCAGTGCGTTGACCAACGGCGAGTGGCCGTCGAACAGCCGAATCAGGCCGTGGGTGAAACCGACCACGGCGTGGCTGTCGAGCTTGCGCCCAGCGGCGAAGGCGGCCAGCGCGCGGGCATCGCCGGGATCGGCCACGCCGTCGAGCGCGTCGGCCAGGCCGGTCGCGTCGCGCAGGCCGAGGTTGAGCCCTTGCGCCGCCACCGGGTGCATGGTCTGCGCGGCGTTGCCGATCAGCGCCACGCGCCCGCTGACCAGCCGGCTGGCCTGCCTGAGCGCCAGCGGGAACACCGCGCGCGGCCCGGCCGTGCGGATGCGCCCCTGGCGCTCGCCAAACGCCTGCTGCAGTTCGGCGATCAGCACGCTGTCGTCGCTGTCGCGCAGGCGGGCGGCGTCCTCGGCACTGCGCGTCCATACCAGCATGAAGCCCTCGCCGTGCGGCAGCAGCGCCAACGGCCCCTGCTGCGAGAAGCGCTCGTAGGCCACGCCCTGCGGCGGCAGCTCGGTGGTGAGATGGGTCAGCACGGCACACTGGCAATAGTCGTAGCTCAGCCGCCTGACCCCGGGCAAGGTGTCGGCCAGCTCGCCGCCTTCGGCCAGCACCACCAGCCGGCTGGTCAGCATCCCCGGGCCATCCGGCGTCGTCAGTGTCAGCCGGGCGTAATGCGGCAAGGACTTCACCGACTCCACCCGGCTCTGCCACAGCACGGTGACGCCGGCACTCTCCAGAGCGGCATTGAGCGACGCAGTCAGCACCGGATAGTCGACCACCACACCCAGGTGCGGCAGCGCCAGGTCGGCGCGGTCGAGCACGGTGCGCCCGCAGCTGCCCTGCTGCGACACGTGCACGGTGTCGATCGGCGTGGCCGCCAGATCATCCGGCCAGCCGCCGGCTTCGATCAGCATCTGGCGGCTGGCCCAGGACAGCGCCAGCGCCCGCGCGTCGCGGATCGGTGCCTCCTTGGCTCGCGCCTCGACTAGCAGCACGCGGCGCCCGGCGCGGGCAAAACGCAAGGCCGCCAGCGCCCCCACCGGGCCGCCGCCGACCACCACGATATCGGCGTGTTCAGGGTTTACAGTCATAAGCCTCGTTCATCCACCCTAAGTCTTCCCCCGATGGCGCCGCTCATTGCGCACGCATCAGGTCCTCGATTTCCTGCACGCCCTTCGGCACCGCCGCGGTGTAGACCTCGCGGCCGTTCTCGGTCACCAGCACGTCGTCTTCGATGCGGATGCCGATGTTGTGGAACGCCGCCGGCACCTTGTCGGCCGGACGGATGTAAAGCCCCGGTTCGATCGTCGTGCACATGCCGGGCTGGTAGGTCCGCCACTCGCCGCCCAGCTTGCGCTGACCGACGTCGTGCACGTCCAGCCCGATCATATGGCCGATGCTGTGCATGTAGAACTGGCGGTAGGCGCCGGATTCGATCACGCCGTCCCCCGTCCCCTCCAGCAATTTCAGGTCGAGCATGCCGCGCACCAGCACCTGCAATGCAGCGTCGCCCGGCGCGGTCCACAGCGCACCCGGCTTGACCGCGTCGATGCCGGCCAGCTCGGCCGCCAGCACCACTTCGTACAGGTCGCGCTGCGGGCCGCTGAAGCGGCCATTGACCGTGAAGGTACGGGTGATGTCGGCGGCGTAGCCGTTCAGCTCGCAGCCGGCGTCGATCAGCAAGAGTTCGCCGTCGTTGAGGCGGCTGTTGTTGCCGACGTAATGCAGCGTGCAGGCGTTGGCGCCGCCGGCGACGATGCTCTCGTAGGCCGGAAAACGCGCGCCATGGCTGACGAAGGCATGCAGTAGCTCGGCCTCGACCTGGTACTCGTAGCGGCCGGGACGGGTCACCTGCATCGCACGCACGTGCGCCTCGGCCGAGATCTGCCCGGCACGGCGCAGCGTGGCGATCTCACCGGCGTCCTTGACCATGCGCATCTCGTCGAGCGGCACCAGCAGATCGCCGAAACGCGGCGGCGCCTGCTCGCCGGTACGGTAGCGGGCACGCACGGCGTTGAGCCAGCCCGATACCTGCTGGTCGAAGGCCGGGTTGCGACCGACGTTCCACCACAGCTGCGGCTGGCCGGAGAGCAGGTCGGACAGGCGCTGGTCGAGTTCGGAGAGCGGGTAGGCCTCGTCGAAACCGAACTGCTCTTTGGCACCCTCCGGCCCATGGCGGAAGCCATCCCAGATTTCCCGCTCCAGGTTCTTTTCGCGGCAGAACAGGATCGATTTGCCGGCGCCGGCATCGAGCACCAGCACGGCGCACGGCTCGGCAAAGCCGGTGAGATAGAGGAAATGGCTGTCGGGCCGGTACGGGTAATGGGTATCCGCGTTGCGGATGGCTTCGGGCGCGGTGGGCAGGATCGCCACCCCCTCACCGATCTGGCTCATCAGGCGCTGGCGGCGGGCGGCATGGGTCTGGCTCATGATGTCATCTTTCTCCCCGGGATGGCCGTGGGACGTCGGATAGCTGCGGGTAGGACCGGCAAAATGACGGCTAGTTTACACCGCCTTGCCAGCCCGCGCGATGCAGCGGCCGCAGACCAGCAGTACCGTGCCGGCCCCGGCCATATCGGCCAGCGCGTCCAGCCACTCCGCTGCGCGGTCGACGGTCAGCCAGGCCTGCAGCAACTCCGACAAGCCGGCCCAGAGAGCGCAGCAGATCAGAGCCGTCAGCAGTGGCCGCGGCCGGCCGTGCCGGCGCAGCCCCCAGGCCAGCAGGCCGGCCAGCACGCCGAACAGCGCGAAATGGCCAAGCTTGTCAGCATATGGAATGGCCGACGGGGTGCCGGCCGGTTTCAGCAGCAGCCACAGCGACAGACCCCACCACAGCAGGGCCGGCAGCAAGTCACGGTAAGGCATCAGGCTTCTCCATCAAGCAAAAAGGCCCGCCGTCATGGCAGGCCTTTGGCAGGACGGCGGGGAGACTCAATCGCCCATCACCGCCGAGGTATACACTTCCTGCACGTCGTCCAGGTCTTCCAGCGCATCGAGCAGCTTCTGCATGCGCTCGGCGTCTTCGCCGGTCAGTTCGGTTTCATTCTGCGGCCGCATGGTCACTTCGCCCATCTCCGCCTTGAAACCGGCCGTTTCCAGCGCCGCCTTGACCTCGGTGAACTCGTACGGGGCGGTGATCACCTCGATCGAACCGTCGTCGTTGGTCACCACGTCTTCGGCGCCGGCTTCCAGCGCCGCTTCCATCAGCGCGTCCTCATCGACGCCCGGGGCGAACACCAGGTAGCCGCAGTGCTTGAACTGGAACGCCACACAGCCGTCGGTGCCCATGTTGCCACCGTACTTACTGAAGGCGTGGCGCACGTCGGCCACGGTGCGGGTCTTGTTGTCGGTCATGCAGTCGACCATTACCGCCGCCCCGCCGATGCCGTAGCCTTCGTAGCGGATTTCCACGTAGTCCACGCCTTCCAGCGTGCCGGCGCCACGATCGATGGCACGCTGCACGTTGTCTTTCGGCATGTTGGCATCCCAGGCCTTGTCCACCGCCAGACGCAAACGCGGGTTGGTATCGATATCGCCGCCGCCGAGACGGGCGGCAACGGTAATCTCCTTGATCAGTCGGGTAAAGATCTTGCCGCGCTTGGCGTCAGCGCGTTCTTTCTTGTGCTTGATGTTCGCCCATTTGCTGTGGCCAGCCATAGTCGCCTCAGTCAGTGATAAAGGCCGCAGCGCGGCCGGGTTGAGTCCGATGAAATCGGCGACATGTTACCAGAAAGCTACCCCGGCTTCAGCATGCCGAGCATGAAGGCGAAGGCCTCGCGATAGAACGTTTCGATGGCCGGCACCATCAACGGCACCGCCAGGTACAGCGCGGCAAAACCAACCATCAGTGTCAGCGGAAAACCGAAGGTGAAGATGTTGAACTGCGGCGAAGCGCGGGTCATCACGCCGATGGCGAGGTTGGTCACCAACAGTGCGGACACCACCGGCAAGGCCAGCCACAGTCCCCAGGCAAAGATGTGCCCGCCCCACACGGCCAGCGCCTTGAGCACGTCGGACGGCAACGTCATGCCGATGGGCAGGGTGCGGAAACTGTCCAGCAGCGTCGAGATCACCACCTGATGCCCCCCCATCAACAGGAACAGCAAGAAGGTGAACAACGTCAGGATACGCGAGACGGTCGGCACCTGTGCTGCGTTGATCGGGTCGTAGTACGAAGCGAAGCCGAGCCCCATCTGCATGCCCATGACGAAGCCGGCCATTTCGACCGCGGTGATCACCACCCGCATCGCCAGCCCCAGCGCCAGGCCGATCAAGAGCTGCTGCACCAGCACCGCCACGCCCTCGGCCGATACCAGTGCAATGGCCGGCTGCGGCGGCAGCAAGGGCACCAGCAGCAGCGTCAACAGCAGCGCGAAGCCGGCCTTGAAACGGGCTGGCACGGAGCGGGACGAGAGCAGCGGATCGGCCAGCAGCAGCCCCACGATGCGGGCAAAGGGCCAGACGAACAGACTGACCAGCGCGTTGATCTGGATGTCGCTGATCGGGAACATCAGCCGATCGCGTTGGGAATGCTCTGGTACAGCCGCACGGTGTAGTCGATCAGCGTGTTCAGCATCCACGGCCCGGCCAGCACCAGCGTGACGAACAGCGCCAACAACTTGGGGATGAAGGTCAGGGTCATTTCATTGATCTGGGTCGCCGCCTGCAACACGCTGACCAACAGGCCAACCAGCAGCGATACCAGGAGCACCGGCGCCGCGACGATGATCAGAACGTACAAGGCGTTCTGCACGATGTTGATGACTAACTCCGGGCCCATTGTTTACGCCTCGCTTTCGGCCAACCTGTTGATCATGATTCGGCTTCGCAGCCTCTTGCCACCCGCTGCCCGCCGGACGGGAACCGCCCGCCGCCGATCGGGCGCCCGGGCGGGACGGTGCCGGGCTGTCCGCGTCTCAACCCGAGTAGAAGCTCTGCACCAGCGAGCCCATCAGCAAGGTCCAGCCGTCGACCAGCACGAACAGCATCAGCTTGAACGGCAGGGAGATGATCACCGGCGACACCATCATCATCCCCATCGCCATCAGGATGCTGGCCACCACCAGATCGATGATCAGGAAGGGAATGAACACCATGAAGCCGATCTGGAACGCCGTTTTCAGCTCGCTGATCACGAAGGCCGGGATCAGCGTCTTCATCGATACCTCGGCCGGGCTGGGCGGTGGCGGCGACTGTGACACCTCGATGAAAAACGCCAGGTCCTTTTCGCGGGTCTGCTTCAGCATGAACTCGCGCATCGGCTTGCCGCCTTCCTCCAGCGTCTGGGCCAGGTTCAGCTTGTCTTCGGAAAACGGCACCCAGGCCTTGCTGTAGACCTGATCGAAGGTCGGCCCCATGACGAACAGCGTCAGGAACAGCGCCAGACCGACCAGCACCTGGTTGGGCGGCGCCTGCATGGTGCCCATGGCCTGGCGCAGCAGCGACAGCACGATGATGATGCGGGTGAACGAGGTCATCATCAGCAGCAGCGCCGGGATGAACGACAGCGCCGTCATGAACAGCAGCATCTGCAGGCTGAGCGAATAGCTCTGCCCGCCGCCGGCGGCCGGCGTGCTGTTCATCAGCGGCAAGCCGGCGGCGTCGGCCAGCAGCGGAAACAGGCCGGCAAGCAGCAGGCCCGAGAAGACGAGAACACGTTTCATGAAGCGGAAGAACCGGAGGAAGGGCGGGAAGCGTTCAGCGCTTTCTTGAGCCAGCGGGCAAACGGATCGCCCGGCATGGCCGTGACGTCGTCGGCATCGTCCGGGCGCGGCAGGCGCGTCAGCAGGTTGACTGCCTGCGGGGTCACCCCCAGCACCAGCCACTCGCCTTCCAGCTCGACGATGACGACCCGTTCACGCTGGCCCACCATCAAACCGCTGACCACGCGCAGACGGTGCGAGCCGGGCAGCATGCCGCCGCTCAGGCGGCGAAACAGCCAGGCCACGCCGACGATGGCCAGCACTACGATGGCCAGCCCGACGACGACCTGCAGCAGGCTCATCAGCGGGCCGGGAGGAGCCGATGCAGACGCCGAGGTGGCGGCAGCGGCCGGCAAGGCCAGCAATAACAGCAGCAAGCCCCGCATCTTATTTCTGCAGACGCCGGATGCGTTCGGCCGGGGTAATGATGTCGGTCAGGCGGATGCCGAACTTGTCGTTCACCACCACCACCTCACCCTGGGCGATCAGGCAACCATTCACCAGCACGTCCATCGGCTCGCCGGCCAGGCCATCGAGCTCGACCACCGAACCCTGCGCCAGTTGCAGCAGGTTGCGGATGGCGATGCGGGTCCGGCCCAGCTCCACGGTGAGCTGCACCGGGATGTCCAGAATCATGTCGAGATTCTGCGGCACGCTGGCGGCGGCAGCGCCCGCGCCGATCTCCTGGAACAGCGCGCTGGCCGGCTGTACCGCGGCCTCAGCGGGTGCCGAGGCCAACTCCTGCTCGGCCATCGCCGCCGCCCAGTCGTCCATCGACACTTCTTCGTCCATCGGGTTATGTTGTTGCTCGTCACTCATTTAGTTGCTCTCCCCGGCCCTGGGCTCGGCCAACTCGTGCGCCCCGGCCAGAATGGTTTCTACCTTCAGGGCATAATGCCCCTGCACCGTGCCGTAGGTGCATTCGAACACCGGAATCCCCGACACGTCGGCGATGATCTTTTCCGGTATCTCCAGCGTCACGACATCGCCCTGCTTGAGGTTGAGCACCTGCCCCAAGGTCACGCTGGTTGCGGCCAAGGTGGCCACCAGGTCGACCTCGGCCGCCTGCACCTGGCGCGACATCAGGTTGACCCAGCGGTTATCCACCTCGGTGCGGTCGGCCTGCATGGTGCTCGACAGCACGTCACGGATCGGCTCGACCATCGAGTACGGCAGACACACGTGGAACTCGCCGCCGCCGGCGCCCATCTCGATGTGAAAGGTCATCGCTACCACCACTTCGGTCGGCGTGGCAATGTTGGCGAACTGCGTGTTCATCTCTGAACGCAGGTAGACGAACTCGATCGGATAGACCGGCTCCCAGGCCTTCTGGTACTCGGTGAACACCACCTCCAGCAAGCGCCGGATGATGCGTTGCTCGGTCGGAGTGAAGTCAC
>JACPUY010000118.1 GCA_016192025.1 Pseudogulbenkiania sp.
GGCGCTGCCGTCGGCGGCCACCGTGGCGGTCACCTGGTTGGTGCCGTCGCTGAAGGTCGCCACACCGCTGGCGTCGCTGTCCAGCCCCACCACGCTGAAGCTGACGGCGGTCTTTTCGGCGTTGCCGATCAGGGTGTCGGCTACCATCAGCGTGGCGGTGGCGGCCTTGTCGGCCGAGGTATCCAGCGTGAACGCCAGGGTAGTCACATCAGACACGTTGCCGGCGGCGTCGATGGCGCGCACCTGGATGCTGTTGCTGCCTTCGACGGCGCTCGGCGGGGCGGTGCTCCAGTCGATACCGTTGGTGCTGTACTCGACGGTGGCGCCGGTTTCGGCGGGCACGCTGTAGGCGCCGTTACTGGTAATGCCGTCCGTCGCACTGCTGCCGCTATCGCTGGTCAGCGTCACGCTCGGCGCGGCCGGAGCCACGTTCTCGAAGCTATAGATCAGTGGAGTCGCCGAAGCTTCCGACTGGTTACCGACCGTATCCGCTACTTTGGCAGTGAGGTTGGCAGCGCTGTATTCCACCAAGCCTGCCTTCGGGGTGAAGGTAACGGTCAGACCATCCTCACTGATGGTGGACGTGAACTTGGCGGTGATGTTGTTACCGTCAGCAAACAGCTTGGCACTAGTGGCATCCGCATCTGCCGTCACCGTCACTACGATCTCGCCGGTCGTCGTATCAGCCTTCAGCGCAATGCTCGGCGCCTCCGGTGCAATGCTGTCTTCCTGTAATGCAGTGATCGCAGACGATTGCGCTGTGCCAATAGCGGTGATGTCCGACGCTTCGTTGATTTCCTTCAGAAGTACATCCAGATCGAGATCGAAGTTTGGCGCGTAGGAGGTGATGCTGCTGGTCAGAGCCTCAATCAGGTTAATTTCCCCATTGTCACTGGCAGCGACCTGGGTGGCGAGATTCTCCAGGATGATGGCTTGATCGTCCGCCGCGACATTCGCAACGGTCAACAAGGTGGCGATCTGCACCGCCGCTTTCTGAACCTCTACATTACTGGCTGAGATAGGGTCGAGACGGAGAAGATCGACGCTGCCATCGATGCCCAGTGCCTGTTGCACCTTTTCTTCGGCATCGGCGGCGCTCAGTTTAGGGTAAGCTGCCACCATGCTCTGGATGAGTGTGGTCAGCGGGGTAACCACGATGTCACCGGAGGCTGAGCCCGGCGCTTTTAGTACCATGGTGTTTGCGAGACCCGTATCGCTGTTGGTGCCACCTTCGATCTGGATTACGTAACCGTTGGGATTCTGGATGGTGAACTTGCCGTCGGCACCAGTGGTGACGCCGGTGTCAATTTTGTTGTCGCTGCCGTCGATCAGATAGACCTTGGCGCCGACCAGATAGCCGTCGATCGCCGTGCCGGTCGTACTGGGCGTAGAACTGCCACCGGAGGTGCCACTTCCGCTGGAGGTCCCACTTCCACCGCCGCCACCGCTACTCGCTGCTGCGGTCACACCAACCAGCGCGGCACCGATCAGCCAGCCGCTGCTGCCGATCCCCACTGCCGCGGCCCCACTGGCGGCAGTTGTCGCGGCGGTGCTGGCAGCCGCTTCGGTGCTTTGGGCAGCCACGCTGTGGGCAGCAGCAGATGGAGCGTCGCTGGTGGCGGTGGCAGCCTCCGCCAGATGCACCACGGAGCCGTTGTCACCAGCCGCAGCGGCCTCGGACGTCACATGATCAGGCTGTTCGTCATCGTGGATGACAGCCTTGCTCAGTTTGTCGAGCTTGTCCTGCGGTTTTTTCGCCGCAATGAACTTATTCGAGGTTGCCAACAGCTTTGAAAAATTCTTTTTTATAGACATTTAGCATAACTCCTGAATGCGAGACGGCGGTCGGTTACAGGTAAGCAGGGTGCGATTTATCGTTCGCCCATCGACTCGGACACGGTCTTGG
This sequence comes from Pseudogulbenkiania sp., assembly GCA_016192025.1. Classification (GTDB taxonomy): domain Bacteria; phylum Pseudomonadota; class Gammaproteobacteria; order Burkholderiales; family Chromobacteriaceae; genus Pseudogulbenkiania. The sequence goes on from JACPUY010000118.1 coordinate 1,907, forward strand.
TGATGGGCTTGGTCAGGTACTGCAGGACGGTCTGGGTGCCGGTCTTGATGTCTACTTGCGCGGTCATGCCCGGTTGCAGGTCGATGGTGTTGCCTTTGTGGCTGACCAACGCCTGGCTAGGCAGAATGACCTTGACGCGGTAGTAGGTTTGTTCACCCTGACGAGTGTCTTCGGTCAGGGTGTCGGCGCTGATGTAGCTGACATGCCCCTTGAAACTGCCATGAATGGAGTAGTCCCACGCGTCAAACTTTACCGTGGCGGGCAGACCGGGTTTCAGGTACGCAATGTCGGCGGGCTTGATCTTGGTCTCCACAATCAACTCATCGCCGGCCGGCACAATCGACAACAATTCTTCGCCCGGTTTGAGCACGGCACCGAGGGTGGTCAGGCGCACATTCTTGATGACGCCATCCACCGGCGCATACAAATGGGTGTTGTCGAGCTGTTCTTGCCGCTGGGCCAAAACTTGCTGGACACCGGCAAGGTCTTCTTCAGCTTTGGACAGCTCGGCCTGACTGTCTTGCAGGTATTTGTTTTTGCGGTTGGTGATCTGGCCAGCCAAATCGGCTACTTGGCGCTGCAGACGCAACACGTCGGCACGACTGACGTCGCCGGTTTTGAGCAAGGGAAGGTTCATGTCGAGTTCGCTCTTGACCAGAGCCAAAGCCGCACTGAGGGCGGCAACTTCCTCGTTAATCGCGGCTTGGCGCTTGGCAAACAGGGTGCGCTGGTTGCTGATGAACTCGGGGTAGCCGGCCAAAGCAGGGTCGAAAACAGGGACACCACCGAAGACCTCGGCCTTGAGTCGGGCTAGGTTGGCACGCAGGGCGGCGGCGCGGGCGGCACTTTCCTTGACGCTGGCTTCGGCCTTGACACTGTCAAGGGCGGCAAGCAACTGGCCGCGTTTGACCTTGTCGCCTTCATGCACATTGAGGGCCTGGATGATGCCGCCATCGGCACCCTGCACGACTTGGGTATGACTGCTGGCAATAATCTGGCCACTACCGCGGGTGATCTGATCGAGCGGGGCAAAGGCGGCCCAAACAATAAAACTTACTACGGCAGCGCCGGTGGCAAGTACCAACCGACCCGTGTGGGCCTGAGGGGTTAACAGGCAAGTAGTGGGTGGGGTTGTTACGCTAGTGTTCATGCTGCAATCTCGTTGGCGGCTTGTGGGGCGGGCTGCGGTGCTTGCAGGCGAGCCAGAACGGCGTCACGCGGCCCGTCGAGTGCGACACGGCCATTGGCGACGACGATCAGACGGTCAAACAGCGATAGCAGGCTTTGCTTGTGAGTGACCACGATCAGGGTGCGGCCGGAGCTACGCTCGCGCAGGGAGGCCAGCACACGGGCTTCGGTAGTACCGTCGAGCGAGGCGGTGGGTTCGTCGAGCAGCCAGACTGGGGCGTTGGCCAGCAGGAGACGGGTGAGACCGATCAACTGCCGTTGGCCGCCCGAGACGCCGCGCCCGCCTTCGCTGATGGGTAGGGCCAGCCCTTTGGGGTGGCGGTTGATCAGGTGAATGAGCCCGGTGGCCTGGCAGGCATCGAGCAGTGCCGCATCTCCCGGGTCGGCCAGACCCAGCGTGAGATTGTCGCGCAGGGTACCACCGACCAAACGGTAGTCTTGGGCCAGGTAGCCCAAGGCATGACGCAGATAATCCGGGTTGAGGTGGGTCAGGTCGATGCCGTCGAGCCGGACGTAGCCGCCTTGTGATAGATAGAGCCCGGCCAGCAGTTTGAGCAGGGTGGATTTGCCCGAACCGATTTCACCCACGATGCCGACACGTTCCCCCGGACGGATAATGAGCGGGTGTTGCAGTGTCACGCTGGGAGCGGGCGATTCGGCGTAACCAAACCGCAGGTTGTCGGCATGCAGCTCGCCGCGGGTATGATCAGGCGTCAGTTGTTCACTATCAAGTGAGGTGTCGGCAGGCAGGGTCAGTACTTGATCGAGCGTCTTGATCGAGGCCTTGGCTTGGGCCCATTGCATCAAGAGCGAGGGCAGCTGCAGCAGCGGGCTGACGGCGCGACTGTTAAGGATGGAGCAGGCGAGCAGCGCACCGGTGGTGAGCTTTCCTTCCATTGCGAGCAGCGCACCACTCGCAATCAGGGCAACATAGCCGATACCCTGCAGCAGGGTAACGAGATAAATGGTGGTAGCGTTGTGGTGACGCAGGTTGAGGTCGGTAATGGCGACTTGTTCGACCAAATGGTTCCAGCGTCGCAACAGTCGCCATTCTCCGCGGCTGGCCTTGAGGGTTTCGCCGGTTTCGATAGCCTCAACCAGGGCGCCAGTTTTGCGGTTGCTGTCGAGCAGGCTTTTTTCGCTCAGTGCCTGGACCCGACGGGAGGCATAGAGACCCAGCAGAATGCTGAGCACTGCCACGATGATCGGCGGAATGACGGTCAGTCCACCCAATAGCGCGATAACCGCCAGAAATAGCAGGGAAAATGGCAGGTCGACGGCAAAAAACAGGGTGCCGGAGGTCATCAGGCTGCGCACATTGTCGAAGCCCTTGATTTGAGCGGCCAGGGTGCCGACCTGGGATGGACGGGTGTCGAGCCGGGTCGCCAACAGGCGCGTGACCAGTTGCCGTGAGACATCGGTATCGACCAGCGCACTAACCTGGTCGATGGCGTGTCCGCGCAGCCATTTGAGACCGAACTCAAACAAGCTCGCCAGGATGGCGCCGCCGGTGAGCACAATCAGGGTGGCCGTGCCGCCGGTGGGGATCACCCGGTCGTACACCTGCATGCTGTAGATCGAGACCACCAGCGAGATGACATTCACCAGTGCCGTGGCAATACCGGCATGGATCAGCGTGCGGCGATGTCTGCCGAGCGCCCCCCGAATCAGCGCCCATGCCGAGTTGGCGACGTTTTTTTCGACGGCTGGCAGCAGGAAGGCGGTCATATCGTTGCGGCTGGCGTCATTCCATACCGTTTGTTCGCCTTGACCGTTGGTAATAACCAGTCCACCACGCGCGTCGACGACTTCGGCGACGCCCCAACCCTGTTGCGGATGAAACACCAGTGTCGGCAATTGATCAGGGCTGAGGCGGGTGAGTGCTTGCGGTACGCCCGGTCGCCCCAGATGTTGCCACAACTCGGTGAGGTGCTGAGCAGCATCAGAGCGCTCGCCAATGTCTTCCAGCGCAAAAGCCACGCTATGGTGGCTGATGCCCTGTCGGGTCAGGCGGCAAAAATGCAAAAATGCGGGGGCAAACGGATTCATGACAGGACTCCGGTAGACGAGTCGAGCCCGAGCGCGCGCAGGCGCAGGCGCCACCAGGTCTGGCCAAGCTGGAACTGAGCATCGATGATGGAGAGGCGGGCCGAAACCGCTTCGCGCACGGCATTGAGGACATCAAGCCAGCTTTTGCGGCCGGTGACGAACTGGCGGGAATAGGACTCGGCCACATCTTGGGTGGATTGGCGCAGCAACTTGGCGACTTCAAGCCGATCAACAGCCGAGGCGTGGTCGGTAAAGTCGATGTCAAGGGCCTGCTCAAGTTCGAGCGCGGCGGTCCGACGGGCGTCAAATGCGGCTTCACGTCGGGCGATGGCTGCGTCAATCCCGGCCACCGACGACAGGCCGGCGCCAGGCTGGGCGTTAACCTGCAGGAAGACCCGCGATCCGCTTTGCGGACCGGACAGGTCGTTTTCATAGCGCAGGCTGAAGGCAGGGAACAGTTGGCCGCGTTTGACCCGGATATCGGCAGCAGCCGCTTCAAGATCGGAAGTGAGTTTGGCCAGCTGTGGATCGCGAGCCAATGCCATCTCGCGCCATTCGGCCGGTGGAGGTGTCGAAGTACCCTCGCTGGCCTTGCTGGTGAGCGCCGTCGAAGTGAAAGTTGTCAGGTGAGGGCCAGCCAATTGGGTGAGTTGGGCGTAGGAGGTACGGGTAGCCGACTGCGCTTGTGCAAGCTCGCTCTGGGTCTGGCTCAACCGGGCAACAGCCAAGGTCCGGTCGGCTACCGGACTGACGCCTTCGGCGGCACGACGCTCAATCTGTTCTTTGAGCCGGTTGTGTGCGTCGACGCTGTCTTGCAACACCACCTGACGCGCTTGATTGCGCTGCCAGTCGTACCAGGTATTGACCAGTCGGATGGCCGTGTCCTGTGCGACTTGCCGGTAGCGCGACTGGCCAGACGCATAGCGGGAATCAGCAGCGTCGATGCCGGCATCGATGCGCCCCCCGGCAAAGAGGGGCTGCTCGACTGCCAGACGGTTGATTGTGCTGGATTTGCTACGGTCTTGCGGCGTCTGGCTTTGAAAACTGGGTGTGGGAAAGCGCTGCCAACGAGCAGCTTGTTGCTCGCTGGCGGCTGCGTCGACTTCACGCGCAGCGGACTGCGTCAGCGGATAGGCGTATGAGGCCTCGCGCAACGTGCTGAAAAAATCGACACTACCACCCTGCACAGGCAAGGCCGCTGTGCCCAGGATAGCAATACACAGTTGCCAAATACGCACTTTAAACCATCTTCTTTCAAGTAAGGATCTGTTAAGAAGATAGAGCAAAATAAATTCCGATGCAATCGGAATTTTTGATGACAAAGCGGTACTTAAAACACGCGAATCGCGGATAATCTGGTTAGACAAGGCAATGTGCTGGCATGGAGGAAGTCCAAGCAGCAAACGGAGGGAGCAAAAGGTCAACTTACCGGTAACGGCCCTGCAGTTACTCGGCAACACCGCTTCAAGCTGGCGGTGCAATGAAGCTTCGTCCACAATGCACGGGGACAAGGGCCAATCCATGGCCGCGTCTGCGCGGCTTATGGACAGGCTCATCACCCGTCATAGGCAAGATGGACTAGCCGCACCTCAACCACAGGCGGATGGTAGCGCGATGGCGGCAGGCGTAAGGTGGGCTTATGAAAGCGAAGTCTCCCCTTCCCCTCGTCTACGCCTGCTCCGGCTGTTCCAGCGCCGCCCAGATGGCCAACGACTTTGCGCTGAAGCTGACTCGCGAGGGGCTGGCTGAAATGTCCTGTATCTCCGGCGTCGGCGGCGGCGTGCCGGCACTGGTGAGGCTCGCCCGCTCCGGGCGGCCGGTGCTGGCGCTGGACGGCTGTCCGCTGGCCTGCGTCAAGGCGTGCCTGGCCAACGCCGGGGTCAGGGCCGACCGGCACGTGGTGCTGTCGGAATTCGGCGTGGTCAAGCGCAAGCACCACGATTACGACGCCGCCGAAGCCGAACGGCTGTGGCCAGCGATCCGGGACGAAGCGGAAGAGATCACCGGTACGCGAGCAGAGCCCGGCAACAAGGACTGAAGCGCCAGCCCAGTGGCTTCAAGCCTCGCCGAAATTCTCTTCCAGTTCGCGGATCGCCTGCCGGGTGACCTTGGCCGGCACCACCACGCGGCGCACCGGCGGGATTTCACTCAGCACCACCTCCTCGAAACAGATCGGGTTGCCATTGCCCTCCTCGTCGTCGGGCTGCAACACCCCCATGCGGTCGAGATTGAGTGTGACCCGGCAGCTGCTGAAGTAGTCGGCAGGGTGCTCCAGGATTTGCCGCACATCGCGCAGCATGCCGTCCAGGGTCAGCTGCGGCTTGAGCGCGGCCAGTTCGGCACGCACCGCGTCGAAATGGTGTTGCAGCGCTTGCGGTGAATTGGGCAAGGCCGGCCCCTGGTCCGCCATGGCGTCCACCACGAGCTGGCCGGGAGCTCCCAGGGTCTTCAGCCGCAGTTCGACGCGCAGCAGTTCACTCTCCAGCACCACCCGCTTCGCCTCCTTGTCGCGCAGCCGGCGCGCGATCACCGCCGTCAGCCGCTCCACCCCGCGGCTGGCCAAGCGCGGGATGAACTGCTCCAGCGAGATGCTGGGCAGCGTCAGGCGGTGATGATCGAAACTGACCACCACCTGCGGCACGTCGGTGCGCACTTCACCGTTCTGGCTGACCATGCCGAGACGGTGGTTGTCGCTGCGATGCATGATGAGCAGACAGAATGCGCTGTCGCCATTGCCGGGATGGGCAAAAAAATCGTCCAGCTCGGCACTGGTGCGCAACAGGTCGAGCAGGCTGGCGGGGGAAGAAAAGAACATGCCCAGCCGGCGGTCGGTGGTGAAGCTGCGCCAGGATAGCTCCACCGGCTCGGGCAGGTTCTGCGTCAGCTGGTCGGCAAAATCCAGCGTCCGCGCCATGCCGCGCAACAGCCCGCGCGGATAAGCCGGCAGCAGACGCAAGCGCGGCTCGACCGCCTCGATCACCCGGTCCAGCTCGGCCAGCAGCGCCTTGCGGTTCTTGGGCAAGGCCCTGCGCTTATTCAGAAACAGGTCAGCCAGTAGCTTGAGCATAGGGGGTTCCGTCGTGTCGCTCGCCCGTCACGGCGGTGGTTCAGAACTGCTCGTCTTCGCGCAGGTAGCGCCATTGCCCGGTCGGCAGGTCGCCCAGCATGACGTTGCCGATGCGCACCCGCTTGAGCCCCACCACGGACAGGCCGACCAGTTCGCACATGCGGCGGATCTGCCGCTTCTTGCCTTCGCGCAGGATGAAGCGCAGCTGGTCTTCGTTCTGCCAGCTGACCTTGGCCGGGCGCAGCGCCTGGCCGTCCAGCGACAGACCGTGGTTGAGCAGTTTCAGTCCTTCGGCGCTCAGCTGCCCGGTGACGCGCACCAGGTACTCTTTCTCGACGCTGGAGTTCTCGCCGATCAGCCGCTTGGCCACCACCCCGTCCTGGGTCAGCACCAAGAGGCCGACCGAGTCGATGTCCAGTCGTCCGGCCGGCGCCAGGCCCTTGAGATGGTTGGGGCTGAAACGGATGCCGCTCTTGTCGCCCTCCCAGTGGTTGGCCGGCACCGCCAGCATGGCGGCCGGCTTGTAGCCCTTTTCCGCCTGGCCGGAGACGTAGCCCACCGGCTTGTTGAGCAAGATCGTGACGCGCGCCGACTGCGCCTTCTTGGCCCGCGGGTCGAGTTCGATCTCCTGGTTCGGCAGCACCTTGAGGCCGAGCACCGCCACTTGGCCGTCCACTTTCACCCAGCCCTGCTCGATGTAGCTGTCGGCCTCGCGGCGCGAACAGATACCGAGTTCGGCGAGGCGTTTTGAAAGGCGTACGGGTTCCATGGCACATCCTGAAAGAAAAAGGCGGCTGCATGGCCGCCCGGTTGATCTGGCCCGTATTGTAGGAGATAAGGCGGCAGGAGGCCATGACGGCATGCGCCGGGCACGCCGCCACTATCCTGTGGCGACGACGAAAAAAAACCGGGCCCGCCGCTGGCGGACCCGGACAAGGGACCATTTACCAATATCGAAGCAAACTGACGCAGAGGATCGCTCTACGTCGAAGCGGCAGAAACTACCCAAAAACCATTCAATGCCGGGACTCGGCATCCCAGCCAGGAGCATGCCCGCTGGCTCACGTTCGTTGCTTGACAGGTATCCACTATAGCGAGGGGACTGCTTAAGCGATATTCGTAGAAACTCTTACAATTTTACTTGAAACTCAATTAACAGAATAAAACTTATTAAGCATCACCGACTATCCCGCTGTTGCTCGGCCGCAAACAGGAAGTCCAGCAGCGCCGGCGCACTGTCGAGCAGGTCGCGGTTGCTGCCGTGAAATTCCGGGTGCCACTGGAAGCCGGCAACGAAGCCGTCCCCCTTCCAGCGGATCGCTTCGACGATGCCGTCCTGCTCCGACAGCGCCTCGATCGCCAGGTCGTTGCCCAGATCCTTCACCGCCTGGTGGTGGATGCTGTTGACGCAGCCGGCGTCCAGCTCCGGGTACAGTTGCGCCAGGCGCGATTCCGGTAGGATCTCGATGCGGTGGAAATACTTGTCGTAGAGTTCGGCGTCGACGTGCGGCCGGGCATCCGGCCGCTGGGTCAGGATGTCCTGGTACAGCGTCCCACCCATCGCGACGTTGATCAACTGGGCGCCGCGGCAGATCCCCAGCACCGGCTTGCGCTGGAACACGAACTCCCAGAACAGCTCGATCTCGTACAGATCGCGCACCCGGTCGCCCGACCACTCCGGCCGCAGCGGCTCTTCGCCATAACTGAGCGGACAGACGTCGGCCCCGCCCTGCAGCAACAGGGCATCGAGCTCGCGCACCACGCTCTTGACCGACAGGCTGGAACGCTGGACCTCCCCGCCCGTCTCCAGAGTGGGAACCATGAAGGCCAGCGCGCCGTGAGCCATCACCCAGTGGGCGATGGATTGCTCGATGTACTGGAGCGTCTTATTGCGGAATCCCAGTTCCTTGGGCGGGGTATGCATCAGCCGTGCGGATAGTCCGATCTTCAGCGGTCTCTTTTCCATAAGCGCTCTGCTTCACTGACTCCAGCGCACGCACTGCTGCCTGACCACCTCGGGCAGCAGGTTTTCCTTCTGCTGCAGCGTGCGTATCCAGCTGGCGTCGTTGCCGCGCCCCAGCGCATCGAGCCGCAACTCGCGGCAGGCCTCGTCGCCCCCCAGTTCGACGGCATGCGGCTCCACCATGTCGAGGGTCTGCAGGATGTCGTCGCGGATGGTGCGGTGCTCCAGCGTGCGCGGATCGACCAGTACCCCGTCGAAACCGAAACGGCAAGCCTGAAAACGGTTGAAGGTGTAGACCAGGTAATCGTCCTCCTGCGGGCGGCCGGGCTTTTCCACCAGCTGGCGACGGGCAATGGCCTGGATGTAGGCCGCCAGCCGCGCGGCTTTTTCCACGCTCAACGGCGTATCCATGACCCGTACCTCGATGGTGCCGTACTCCGGCTTGGGGCGGATATCCCAGTAAAAGTCCTTCATGCTCTCAACCACGCCGGTTTGCGTCATGCGCTCGAAATAGCCGGTGAACTCGTCCCAGTTCAGCAAAAACGGGGCCCGGCCGGACATCGGAAAGGCAAACACCGAATTGATGCGGGCCGAGTCGAAACCGGTATCCACCCCCTGCACGTACGGCGACGAGGCCGA
>JACPUY010000101.1 GCA_016192025.1 Pseudogulbenkiania sp.
ATCAAAAACTCTGTTGGAGAAACTGGTCATGACGAGGTACAGCACACCGCCTACCACGTAGAACAGGAAGTACTGGTGGGTGGAGCCGGCCGCCACCTGGCTGGTGCGCATCAGCTCCGCCAGGCCGGTCACCGAGATCAGCGCCGAGTCTTTCAGGCTGAGCTGCCACACGTTGCCCAGACCGGGCAGGGCGAAGCGCATCACCTGCGGCACGATGATGCGGAAGAACAGCTTGTTGCGCGGCATGCCCATGGCGCGCGCCGCTTCGATTTCGCCGCGCGACACCGCGAGGTAAGCGCCGCGATACACCTCGGCCTGATAGGCGCCGGAAATCACCCCCACCGCGAACGCGCCGGCGATGAACGGCGGCAGGCCGAAGAAGCCCTCGCCACCAAAATACTGGCCCACCAGCGTGACCACGGTCGAGCCGCCGAAGTAGATCAGATAGATCACCAGCAGCTCGGGCACGCCGCGAAATACCGTGGTGTAGGCATCGCCCAGCACGCGCGCCGGCAGGTTCTTGGAGAGTTTGGCCCAGGCTACCAGCGAGCCGAACACCGAGCCGATCGCCAGCGAGGTCAGGGTCACGATCAAGGTCATCAGCGCCGACATCAGCAGGATTTCTCCCCAGCCGTCGGCTCCGAAACCCAGTAATTGAAATAGGTTCATACAAAAACGCCTTTACTGATAGACACCTTCCAGCCGGGCATCCCGCTTCCCTGTTGCGGGAGCGGGGCCGGTGGAGCGGGTGGCGGCAGCGCCAAGCCATCCTGCCCGCCGCCCTGGGAACGGGCCGCGGGCGTCGCGGCAGCCGCTTACTTCGGTGCTACGTTAAGCTTGAACCATTTCTCGCTCAGCTTCTTCACGGTGCCGTCGGCCAGCGCGGCCTTGATCGCCACGTCGAACTTGGCTTTCAGATCGGCGTCGGTCTTGCGCAGGCCGAGCGCCTCGCCCTCGCCCCAGATCGGGCCGACGATTTTCGGGCCGGTGAAGGCCAGGTTCTTGTTGTCCGGCTTGGCGAATGCGGACATGAAGTAGGTGGCGTCGTCGAACACGACGTCGATGCGGCCGGCGGTCAAGTCCAGGTCGTGCTCGGCGGCGGTCTTGTATTCGCGGATGGTGGCGATGTCTTTGAAGCTCTTGTAGATGAACGGCGCGTACACGGTGCCGGCCTGGATGCCGATGGATTTGCCTTTCAGGGAGGTGCGCAGCGCGTCCACGGTGGGCTTGTCGGTGGCGGGGTTGCCGGTCAGGCGTACTTCCTTGCCGGTGCCGGGCAGGTTGGCCAGGCGGCCGTTTTTCACGGCGGCGAATACCGCCGGGGTGCTGGCGTAGGGCAGGGAGAAGGCGATTTCTTTCTTGCGCTCTTCGGTCACCGACAGCGCATCCATGATCACGTCGAACTTGCCCACTTTCAGGCCGGCCATCATGCCGTCCCAATCCTGCGCAATCAGCTTGCACTTGACCTTCATGCGCGTACAGAGGTCTTGTGCCAGTTCCGGCTCGAAACCGCCGAGGGAGCCATCGGGCCTGGTCAGGTTCCACGGTTCGTAGCCACCTTCCAGCGCGATCGTGACGTTCTGCCAGTCTTTCGCTTCGGCATGCAGCGAGAAGGTCGAAGCGACGATGGCCGCGCTAAGCGTAAGGACCTTTGCGGTTACAGCGAGTGCTCTCATCTTGTCTTTTCCTGTAGACGGTTGCACGCTTGTCGCTCGACTCATCCCAGGATCGGTCCGAACAACAAAAAACGCGCATGGAGTAGTTGATTGATCAGCCTGTTATTGTTTTGACCACTCTGGCTTCCTGCCAGCCAGGTGCTGTCGCAGCGCAAGGGATCGACGGCACGAAATAACTATGAATGCCTATACAACTTTGTGTCAACAAATTTGTTTCACAAAATCAGTAATTCAAAAATGTCGTTTATTATCATGTTGTTACGTTTTGTTGATTAAGACACAGAACATGAGCTCAATATTTTGACTATACAAGTTACCCTTGCGAAAGGGCCTCATGGTAGGCTTGAGGCATGAATACGGCCATCTATCACTTTCTCGACCAGCACGCGCTTTGCTACCTCCGCTTCGACCATCCGCCGCTGTTCACTTGCGAGGATGCCCGACGCCTGACGCCGGATTTGCCGGGGACGGACGCCAAGAACCTGTTCCTGCGCGACGCCAAGGGTAAGCGCCATATCCTGGTGGTGCTGCCCGAGTACAAATCGGCCGATCTCAAGGCGCTGTCGGCGGTGCTGGATGCCAAGGGCCTGACGTTCGCGTCGGCCGAACGGCTGATGAAGTATCTGGGGATCACGCCGGGGTCGGTGTTGCTGCTGGCGCTGATCAACGATACGGCGCACGCGGTGGAACTGGTGATCGACACGGCACTTTGGGAGGCCGACGCCCTGCTTGCTCACCCGCTGGTGAACACGCAGACGCTGGCGGTGCCGCACGAGACGGTGGCGCGCTTCCTGTCCTTGACCGGCCACACGCCGCACGTGATGGATATGCCGGCCAGTACCTGATGGCGCTTGACAGGGGGCACCGCTGTGGTTGAATGTATATACAACTATCGGAGTCTTTCGCCATGAACCGCACCCCCCTGCACGGTGACCGCCTGTGGATCAACGTCCGCCTGGCCACCCTCGATCCGCACCACGCGGCGCTCTATGGCGCGCTGGAAGCACACGCCCTGCTGGTGCGCGA
>JACPUY010000102.1 GCA_016192025.1 Pseudogulbenkiania sp.
CCGATCGAGTTCATCCACCAGCACGCCGGCTGCATCATCACCCAGCGCGAGGTCGCCATCGACACGGACTCCTTCGAGGTCGCGCTCAAGAACACCCTGCGTCAGGCGCCGGACGTGATCCTGATCGGCGAGGTTCGTACCCGCGAGACCATGGACTACGCCATCGCCTTCGCCGAGACCGGTCACCTGTGCCTGGCCACGCTGCACGCCAACAACGCCAACCAGGCGCTCGACCGCATCCTGAACTTCTTCCCGGAAGAACGTCACCAGCAGGTGCTGATGGACCTGTCGCTGAACATGCGCGCCATCATTTCGCAGCGGCTGATTCCGCTGGCCACCGGGCGCGGCCGGGTGGCCGCGGTGGAGATCATGCTCAACAGCCCGCTGATGGCCGACCTGATCTTCAAGGGGGAAATCGCCTCGCTGAAGGAGGTGATCGGCAAGTCGCGCGAGAGCGGCATGCAGACCTTCGACCAGGCGCTGTTCGACCTGTACGAGGCCGGGCTGATCAGCTACGAGGATGCGCTGCGCAACGCCGACTCGGTCAACGACCTGCGCCTGAAGATCAAGCTGTACGGCGAGGGGGCCAAGGATCGCGACCTGCTCGAGGGCATCGACCACCTCGACATCATCTGATCCGGCCGGCTCACGACCACATGCGCTTGACCCAGTCCAGCGACTCGGTCTCGATGCGCGTCAAGAGTTCGGCGTCGTAGCCCGCCGGCTGCACCGTGCTTTCGTCTTCCAGCGACACGGTGACCCTGAGCCACTCGCCGAGGATGTGCCGGCCGTCGAGTACGGCCTCCTGGATGATCGGGTCCACCGGCAGTTGCGGGATCAGTTCGGCCTTCGGGCGCAACATCAGGGCGTCGATCAGCGACAGGATGCCGACCATGAACGCCTGCTCGGCCAGCTGGCGCGCCTCCGGCCGCAGGCTCTGGGCCAGGAGCTCCATGATGCGCCCGCGCGTGGCCGCCAGTTCGAGCAGGGGATTATGCTGCACCGTCGCCCCCTTGTGCGGCAGCGAGGAAGCGAACATCAGCAGCAGGGTCCAGCGCTTGATCTTGTCACGCCCCAAGAGCAGGATGGCCTGGCGGATTGAGGTGACCGCGGACTTGCCGGCCATGGCCGCGGTCGAGGTCAACCTGAGCAGCATCAGCGCGATGTCCGGCGCGCTCTTGAACGCCTCTTCCAGGGCGTCGGTTTCGGCATCGCTGAGGATCAGCCCCAACAGCCGCAGCAGTACCGAGACCTTGGGCCGCACCTGGCGGGAATGGATCACCGTGGGATGGGCGAAGAAATAGCCCTGGAACAGCGTGAAGCCGAGCTGGCGACAGGTCTCGAACTGGTCGGGACTATCCACCTTTTCGGCCAGCAGGGCTCCGTTGAAGCCGTCGAGGGCTTGCAGCAGCGCCGGCAGCTTGGCCAGCTCGACCAGGCTGAGGTCGATCTTGACGATGTCGACATAATCGAGCAGAGCCTGCTTGTCGCTGCTCAGGGTCACCAAGTCGTCCAGCGCCAGGCGGAAACCGCGCTGGCGCAGCTCGGCCAACCGGGCCAGCAGGGCAGGGCTGGCGCGGACCGTTTCCAGGATTTCCAGCACCACCGTGTGGTGGGGCAGCACATTGATGAGGTCGCTCATCAGCAGCTGTTCGTCGACGTTGATGTAGCCCTGCCGGTCGCCGAGCACTTCGGCCACGCCGAGATCGACGAAGGCATGACGGATCACCGTGGCGGTGGCGGCGAAATCGTCGACGACATGCGCCGCGTTGACCGGGCTGGAACGGAACAACAATTCGTACCCGACCAGGTTTTCCTTGGCATCGACAATCGGCTGCCGCCCCAGAAAGTGCGTTGAATACATGAAGAAACCTGCGCCGTCACTGAAAAGCGTGGATTGGTCAGTTTAGGGTAAGGGGAGCATATCTTGAGACTCTTTTTTGCCATCTTACCGGATAAGCCGACGATCGTGTCATTGTATGCCAATGGCAACAGTTTGGCCAAATTCACGCGGGGGCAGGCCGTCAGCGCCGAGCGGCTGCACCTGACGCTGGCCTTTCTGGGCGAGGTGCCGCCCGAGCAGCTGGGCGGGCTGTTGGCGATCGGACAGAGCTTGCCAAGCCTCGCCGGGTCCGTCTGGACGATCGACCGCGTCGGCGGCTGGTCCAACGGCATCGTCTGGGCCGGCAGCTCACAGCCCTGCTCCGCGCTGGACGAGTTGGCGCTGGCCTTGCAGCAGGCGCTGGCCGGGGCTGGTTTCCCGACCGAGGCACGCCCGTTCGTGCCACACGTGACACTGCTGCGCCGGGCGCACCGCCGGCTGCCGCCGCGCGAGATCGCGCCGGTTCCGTTTGCGCTGAGGCGCGTGTCGTTGATGGCCTCGATGCTGACCCCGCAGGGGCCGCAATACCTCGAACTGCAGCACTGGCCGTAGATCATTCGATGGCTTGCGGCGTAAACGCCCGCCCCCTCAGTCACAGGCCCTGACCTGCTGGTGTCCCGGCCGTCGGCCACGCTTTGCCCATGCAAAGACCCCGCCTGTCCCCGAACGGACAGGCGGCGTCTTTATCACTCAGACCGGCTTACAGCTGTTCGGCCGGCTTGTCGTTCGGGTTCTTCAGGAAGGCTTTCAGTTCGTCCGACATCGGGAAATTCAGGTTCAGCCCTTTCGGCGGCACCGGGCTCATGAACCACTTGGCATAGATCTTGTTGATCTCGCCGGACTTGTAGGTGGCCCGCAGCGCGTCGTCGACCACTTTCTTGAACGCCGGATCGTCCTTGCGCAGCATGCAGCCGTAGGTTTCGAACGATTGCGGCTTGCCGGTCACCGTCCACTCGCCCGGGTTCCTGGCCTTGGCCATTTCGCCGTACAGCAGCGGGTTGTCCATGTAGAACGCCACGGCGCGGCCCGACTCCACGATCATGAAGGCTTCGCCATGATCCTTGGCCGAGATGACGTTCATGCCCATCTGCCGGTCGGCGTTCATGGCCTTGAGCAGGCGCTCGTTGGTGGTGCCGGCGGTGGTGACCACGTTCTTGCCCTTCAGGTCGGCAAAGTCCTTGATGCCAGAGGTTTTCCTGGCCAGCAACTGGCCTTTCACCAGGAAGAAGCCGAGTGAGAAGTCGACCTGCTTCTGGCGCTCCAGGTTGTTGGTGGTGGAGCCACACTCCAGGTCGACGGTGCCGTTCTGCACCAGCGGAATGCGCGTCTGCGAGGTCACCAGGTTGTACTGGACCTTGAGGCCCGGCATCTTCAGCTCTTTCCTGACCGCCTCGACCACCTTGCTGGCCAGGTCCATCGAGTAGCCGACCGGCTGCTGGCTGTTGTCGAGGTAGGAGAACGGGATCGACGCGTCGCGGTAGGCCAGCACGATCACGCCGGAGTCCTTGATCTTCTGCAGGGTTCCGGCCGGTTCGGCGGCGAGGGCCGGGACGGTCAAGACACCGGCAGCGAGGCTGCCGGCGAGCAGGGTGCGGGTAAAGCGCTGGGACATGGTGATTCTCCTTTGTGGACAACGTCTTGTTATCGGTCTTGCTGGGGAATGACGGCGGCGGTCAGCATGATTTCCACCAGCACGTCGGGGGAGGCCAGATTGGCCTCGGTGGTAGCCCTGGCCGGGCTGGCGCCTGGCGGCAACCAGACGCTCCATTCTTCGTTCATGGCGGCGAAATCGCCGGCGATGTCCTTCAGCCAGAGGGTGGCGGACAGGATGTGCTCGCGGTCGCTGCCGGCGGTGGCGAGCAGCCGGTCGATCTTGGCCAGCACCTCGCGCGTCTGGCCGCGGGCGTCCTGCGTGCGGTCGTTCGGCACCTGTCCGGACAGGTACACCAGCGGGCCGAACACCACGGCGTCGGACAGGCGGGGGTTGCTGTTGATACGGGAAATCGTCATGGCAAAGCTCCGGTCGGGGGAAGAGTCAGGGTCAGCGTGCGGGCGACAGTGCGAACGCGTGCATGTCGATGCTGCCCTGCCGGCCGGCGATGAGGTCGCTCAACAGGCGCGCGCTACCGGCCGCCAGCGTGAAACCCAGCGCACCGTGGCCGAGGTTGAGCCACAGATTGGACAGCGAACACGCGCCCAGCACCGGCAGCCCGGTCGGCGTGGCCGGGCGCAGGCCGGCCCAGGGCTCGGCGTGGGCAAAGTCGCCGGCGTGGGGGAAGGTTTCGCTGGCGATGCGCCGCAAGCTGGCGAGCCGCGCCGTCGGCAGGGTCTGGTCGTAGCCGACGATGTCGACCATGGCGGCGATGCGCAGCCGCTCGCCGAGCCGGGCGTAGACCGTCTTGCGCTCGAAATCGGTCACGCTGATGTCCGGCGCGGTGTGCGTGCCGCTCACCGGCAGGGTCAGGCTGTAGCCTTTCAGCGGATAGATCAGCGGGTCGATGCCGAACGGGGCGAGCAGCGGCTGGCTGGCCCAGCTGGTCGCCAGCACGAAGGCGTCGGCGGGATGCTCGGCACGATCGCTGCAGGCAGCGAGCAGGGTGGCGCCGCGGCGCCGGAAGTGCGTGACCGGCTGCCCGGTAAGCAGCGTGCAGCGGCCCGACTGCTGCAGTTTTTCCTGCAGCCGCAGGCAGAACTGGTAGCAGTCGGCCACGGCGTCGCCGGGGGTGAAGATGCCGCCGTCCAGCTGGTCGGCCACGTGTACCAGCGCCGGCTCCAGTTGCCGGCAGTCGGCGGCCGTCAGTGCTTGTTGCTGCGGGTCCAGCAACTGGCGGGCGGCGCCGGCGAAACCGGCAGCCGAACGGTAGACCACCAGCTTGCCGTTTTCACGCCAGCTGAAATCGGCCAGGCCGTCCTGGCTCTGCCACTGGGCCAGCGTCTGCTGGCTCAGCAGCGAGAGGCGCAGCAGGTGTGCGCTGTTGGCCTGGTTGACCGAGCGGCGGCAGGCGGCGAGGAACTGCCACAGCCAGCGCCATTGGCGCGGGTCGAGCCGAAAGCGCAGCCGCAACGGCGCATCGCCGGACAGCATCCACTGGATGCCCTTGAGCGGTACGCCGGTGTCGGCCAGCGGCGAGACGTAGCGGTAGCTCAACTGCCCGCCGTTGGCGAAGCTGGTGCCGTGCGCCGTGGCATGGCCCGCTTCCAGCAAGGTCACCGTGCAGCCATCCCGAACCAGGGCGTAGGCGGTGGACAAGCCGATCACACCGCCGCCGATCACACACACATGCTTTGCCATGCCGTACTCGCTTCACTGAAAGGGTGGAATCAACGCCTTCACTGTAAAAGCCGGCATGGCGTCATGGCCAATGAAAAAATGACGAAGGGGTATAACCTTCGGTAGGGTCTGGGGGGTCCGGTGATCCGCCGGACGGCAAAACGGCCGCTCGGTAAGGGCGGCCGTGTCATGTCCATGTTGGCCGAAGGCCTTGAATACCGCGGATGTTTCAGCCGGCGGCGCTGGCCAGCCCCATCTCATGCGCGCTGGACTTGATCAGCGCAATCAGCTGGCGCGCCGGCAGCGACAGCGGCGCATCGACGGCATGCACGGCATAGAGCTGGACCTGGAGCGGCGGGGTCAGCGCGCGCAGCTGGACCTCCCCCGGTCTGCGGCCATGCGCCGTGAACGGGTCCACCACCGCGATGCCCTGTCCCAGCGCCACCAGGTCGTAGGCCAGCTGGTAGGTCTGCACGGTGGTCAGCACTTGCGGAGCAATGCCCCGGTCCTCCAGCATCGCAGCCAGCCCGGCCCAGAGCGGGTCGTCGTCCATCAGTCCGATGAACGGCACGCCATCCAGCTCCTCGATGCGCAGATCGTGCCGCAGTTCGGCGTCCGGCCAGTTCCCCGGCGGGGCGATGGCGGTCAGCTGGCCATGTGCCAGCGGCGTGACGACCACGCTCGGGTGATCCGGCTGGCGCAGGGTGAATCCGACATCGGCCTCGTGCAGACAGAGACGTTGCACCATCTCCGCGGTATGGTGGGTGCCCAACGAGCAGGGGTGGGCAGGAAACGCTTGGCGCCAGCGGCTCAGCGCGCCGGGCAGCACGGCCTGGGCCACGGCGGGGGTCGCCTCCAGCCGCAGCGGTCGATCGCGCCGGTGACGCAGACTGTTGGCCAGCCGCTTGACCGCTTGCAGGCTGTCGAACAGCACGCCGACTTCCTTTTGCAGCAACAGCGCTTCGGGGGTGGGGTAGAGCTTGCCCTTGACCCGCTCAAACAGGGCAAAGCCCAGTTGCTGCTCGGCGTGCATCAGCGTCTTGCTGACCGCGGGCTGGGAGATGCAGAGCAGTTCAGCCGCCGCGCTGAGCGAACCGGTCTGCATGATGGCCTGGAAAACCTCGACGTGCCGAAGGCGCATATCACCTCTCCTCGTCCGATCCGCGCTACTGGCGGACCGCTGTCCCCGCCGGCGGGGACGAAAAACGCCACCGGGTTACGGTGGCGTTGCGCTGTCAAGGCAGGTCGAAGATCGTTCGTCCCGCCGTTATCCCTTGCTTAGTGCTGCAGGATCTTCGACAGGAAGTGCTGGGCACGCTCGGAGCGGGCACGGATGTCGCCGAAGAACTCTTCCTTGGCGCAGTCCTCGACGATGGCACCCTGGTCCATGAAGATGACGCGGTTGGCCACCTTGCGCGCGAAACCCATCTCGTGCGTCACGCACATCATGGTCATGCCTTCTTGCGCCAGCTCCACCATCACGTCCAGCACTTCGTTCACCATTTCCGGGTCGAGCGCCGAGGTCGGCTCGTCGAACAGCATCGCGATCGGGTCCATCGACAGCGCCCGGGCGATTGCCACGCGCTGCTGCTGGCCGCCCGACAGCTGGCCGGGGAACTTGGCGGCGTGCGCCTTGAGGCCGACGCGCTCGAGGTAGTGCAGGCCCTTCTGGCGCGCTTCGTCCTTGCTGCGGCCGAGCACCTTTTCCTGGGCAATGGTCAGGTTCTCGGTGATCGATAGGTGCGGGAACAGTTCGAAGTTCTGGAACACCATGCCGATCCGGGCGCGCAGCTTGGGCAGGTCGGTCTTCGGGTCGCCCACCGACATGCCGTCGACGATGATCTCGCCCTTCTGGAACGGTTCCAGCGCGTTGACGGTCTTGATCAGCGTGGATTTGCCGGAGCCGGACGGTCCGCACACCACCACCACTTCGCCCTTTTCCACGGCGGTCGAGCAATCGGTGAGCACCTGAAAGTCACCGTACCATTTGCTGACGTTCTTGAGAGTAATCATCGCGCTCATACTGCCAACCTTTTCTGCAGGCGCTTCACCGAGAAGGAAGCACCGAAACTGATTACGAAGTACACCACCCCGGCCAGGATCAGGAATTCGTGCGGCTGGCCGACGATGTCTCCCTTGGAGCGGGCGGTGTTGAGGAAGTCCATCAGGCCGACGGCGTACACCAGCGAGGTGTCCTGGAACAGGATGATGGACTGCTGCAACAGCAGCGGCATCATCTTGCGGAAGGCCTGCGGCAGGATGATCAGTCGCATCGCCTGGCCGTAGGTCATGCCCAGCGCGTAGGCGGCGTTGAGCTGGCCCTTGGAGATGGACTGGATGCCGGCACGCACGATCTCGGCGTAGTACGCCGCCTCGAACATCATGAACGCCACCAGGCAGGAGGTGAACGCGCCAACCGCGACAAACTCGCCGGTGATCCAGCGCAGCACCAGCGGTACCACGAAGTAGAACCAGGTGATCACCAGCAGCAGCGGAATCGAGCGGAAGTAGTTGACGTAGAACTTGGCGATACCCGACAGCAGCGGGTTGCTGGACAGCCGCAACAGCGCCAGCACCGTGCCCAGTGCCACGCCGCCGCCCACCGCCATCAGCAGCAGCTTGAGCGTCAGCGCCATGCCGTCCCACAGCCCCGGCAGCGCCGGTCCGATCTGGCTGAAATCGAAGCCCATCATTTGGCACCTCCCATCATGCCCGGCACCCGCAGGCGGGTTTCCACCCAGCCCATGAGCTTCATCAGGCTCATGTTGAGCACGAAGTAGAGCACCGTGGCGAGCGTGAACGCTTCAAACAGGTTGGCCGAAAACTCGGCGGTCTGCTTGGTCTGCGCCAACAGTTCCATCAGGCCGATCAGCGACGCCACCGAGGAGTTCTTGAAGATGTTCAGGAACTCGCTGGTGAGCGGCGGAATGATGACGCGGAAGGCCTGCGGCAGCAGCACGTAGCGGTAGACCTGGGCTTGCTGGAAACCCATCGCCATGGCCGCGTAGTTCTGCCCCTTGGGCAGCGCCTGGATGCCGGTGCGCACCTGTTCGCACACCCGCGCCGCGGTGAACAGGCCGAGGCAGACCACCACCGACAGGTAGGCCGAGGTCGCCGGACTCAGATCCTGCTTGAACCAGATCTGCGCCTTTTCCGGCAGCAGGTCGGGCACCAGGAAGTACCAGATGAACAGCTGCACCAACAGCGGCACGTTGCGGAACAGCTCGACGTAGCCGGTGGCAATGGCCGAGGCGGTCTTGTTGGGCAGCGTGCGCATCACGCCGAGCAGCGATCCCAGCGCCAGCGCGATGATCCAGCCGGCCAGCGCCACGGCGATGGTCCAGCCCAGACCGGAGACGAACCAGTCGAGGTAGATCTCGTTACCGATCCCGGTGGACTTGAAGAAGACGTTCCAGTCCCAGTTGTAATTCATACCGAATCTCCAAACAAAAAGGGGGAGGCGACCTCCCCCTGTTCGAGTCGCCTGTCAGGATTACATCTGCTCGGCAGACTTGTCGGTCGGGCTCTTGATCAGACCCTTCAGCTCATCCGACATCGGGAAATTCAGGTTGAGGCCTTTCGGCGGAACCGGGTTCATGAACCACTTGGTGTAGATCTTGTTGATCTCGCCGGACTTGTAGGTGGCCTTGATGGTGTCGTCGACCACTTTCTTGAAGGCGGGGTCTTCCTTGCGCATCATGCAGCCGTAGATCTCGAACGATTGCGGCTTGCCGGTCACTACCCACTCGGCCGGGGCCTTGGCCTTGGCCATCTCGCCATAGAGCAGGGCGTCGTCCATCATGAAGGCGACGGCGCGGCCGGATTCGGCCATCAGGAACGACTCGCCGTGGTCCTTGGCCGAGATGATGTTCATGCCCATCTGCTTCTCGGCGTTCATGGCCTTGATCAGGCGCTCGGAAGTGGTACCGGCAGTGGTCACCACGTTCTTGCCCTTCAGGTCAGTGAAGTCCTTGATGCCGGAGGTCTTCTTGGTCAACAGGCGGGTGCCGATCTCGAAGATGCCGACCGAGAAGTCGACCTGCTTCTGGCGCTCCAGGTTGTTGGTGGTGGAACCGCACTCGAAATCGACGGTGCCGTTCTGGACCAGCGGGATGCGCGTCTGCGAGGTCACCAGGTTGTACTGGACCTTCAGGCCCGGCATCTTCAGCTCTTTCTTGACGGCGGCCACCACCTTGTTGGCGAGGTCCATCGAGTAGCCGATCGGCTGCTGGTTGTTGTCGAGATAGGAGAAGGGGATCGAAGCATCGCGGTGACCGACGACGATGGTGCCGGAGTCCTTGATCTTTTTCAGGGTGCCGGTCAGCTCGGCGGACATGGCCGGGGCGGCGAGCAGGGCGCCAACGGTGGCGGTACAGATGAGTCGAGAGGTAAAGCGCATGCAAGTTTCTCCTGTTTTATTGATCTCGATGCCCTTCATGCGAGGGTCACCGTGTTGGCAGCGTGTCCCGTCCCGTTGCTCACTCACTGCATCGGTGTCAGCAACTGGCGCAGGAACTGCTTGGCCCGATCGTGCTGGGGATTCATGAAGAATTCTTCCGGCTGGGCTTCTTCTATGATCTGGCCGTGATCGACAAACACCACCCGGTCGGCCACTTCGCGGGCGAAACCCATTTCATGGGTTACCACCATCATGGTCATGCCCGACTCGGCCAGGTCTTTCATCACGTGCAGCACTTCACCGATCATTTCCGGATCCAGCGCCGACGTGGGCTCGTCGAACAGCATCACCTGAGGTTGCATGGCCAGGCCGCGGGCAATCGCCACACGCTGCTGCTGCCCACCGGAAAGTTGCGCCGGGAAGGCGTCTTTCTTGTGGGCCAGTCCCACCCGCTCTAGCAATTGCAGTGCCAGCTTGTCGGCCGCCGCGCGCTCCATCTTCTTAACCATTAGTGGCGACAACGTGATGTTGTCAAGTACCGACAGATGCGGGTACAGGTTGAAATGCTGGAACACGAAGCCCACCTTGGCGCGCAGGGCGTTGAGATCGGTCTTGGGATCGGCCACGTTCTTGCCGTCCACCCAGATCTCGCCGGAGTTGATCGATTCGAGCTGGTTGACGGTGCGGATCAGCGTGGACTTGCCCGAGCCGGACGGGCCGCACACCACCACCACCTCGCCGGCGGCGACGGTCAGGCTGACGTCGTTGAGGACATGCAGGTCCTTGAACCACTTGTGCACGTTCATGAATCGAATCATCTTGCCGCTCTTTCTCTTTCCTGATTTTCTGTTACATTTCAACGAGTTGACATCACTTTACGGCCCAATGGCCGGTCTTCCCCGCCACGACTCTCGAGGTAGCCCACCGCCGGCGCAAGCTCGGCCCGGTGCTAGCGCCGGCCGCTCAGCAGGTTGGCCATGGCCACATACTGCTCCACCGCCAGGTTCTCCGGGCGCAGGCCCGGGTCGATGCCCAGCGTGGCGAGATCGGCCTCGTCCAGGAGGCCCTTCAGGTTGTTGCGCAGCGTCTTGCGCCGTTGCGAGAAGGCCTGGGTGACCAGTTCTTCCAGCTGCGCCTCGTCCTTGGCCACGCCGCAGCGGCCCGGCGCCGGGATCATCCGCACTACCGCCGACTCCACCTTGGGCGGCGGCCAGAACGCGCCCGGCGGCACGTGCAGGATCTGTTCCATTTCAAAGCGGTATTGCAGCATCACCGTCAGACGGCCGTAATCCGGCGTGGACGGTTCGGCCACCATGCGCTCGATCACTTCCTTCTGCAACATGAAGTGCATGTCGACCACCTGCGCGCCATAGCTTGCGAGGTGGAACAACAGCGGCGTGGAGATGTTGTACGGCAGGTTGCCGATCAGCTTGAAACGCGCGCCGATCGTGGCGAAGTCGAACGCCAGCGCGTCACCCTCGTGGATGGTCAGCCGCTCGGGCGGGAACTCGCTCTTGAGCCGGCTGATGATATCGCGGTCGATCTCGACCACGTGCAGGTGCGGCAGCCGCGCCAGCAGCGGGCGGGTCAGCGCGCCCAGACCCGGGCCGATTTCGACCACGATGTCGTCGGACTGCGGGTTGACCGCGTGCACGATGCTTTCGATCACGCTGGCGTCCTGCAGGAAGTTCTGGCCGAAGCGTTTGCGGGGTATGTGTTTAGTCATGGGTCTTCATCATATTGCGGCCGTTCGGGTCATCCCGAGCGAGCCGGAAACGGTTGGCCGGTGTGGTTTTTTTGTCTCTGGGCTGGACGAAAACAGAAAATTAACAATCGGCATTCCAGTTTCGATAGAAAAATTTTTTACGGCACCGCTGGTTTTGAGCCGGTTGCCGGCCTTGGACACGCCGCTTCGCCGCCGTGAGGGGCCATTTCCGCCGACTTTCGTTCGGAAAACCGAACGACATAACGGCCGATCATCCGGAAACCCGTACGCCGGCATCTTCAGTGCAGCAGCGCCTGCATGGTCAGCGCGATCGCGCCGTAACGCAGCCCCTTGCCGAGCGTCAGCCACAGCATGCTCGGCCACAGCGGCAGACGCAGCCAGCCGGCCGCCAGCGGCAGCGCGTCGCCGACCAGCGGTACCCAGGCCAGGAGCAGCGTGGCCGGGCCGAAGCGGCCGAACCAGCGCGACAGCCTCGGCGACAGTTCCTTCCTCGGGGCCAGCCGCCCCAGCCACAGGCTGCTGGCGCTGCCGGCGGCGTTGGCCAGCGTGGCCGCCAGCAGCGCCGGCCACAGCCAGTCCGGCCATTTGTAGAGGAAGGCGGTGAGCGCCAGCTCGGAGTTGCCCGGCAGCACCGTGGCCGACAGGAAGGCCGAGGCGGCCAGCCCGGCCAGCGCCAGCGCGGCCGCGTCCATCAGCCGGCCAGGTCGAAGTCTTGGCCGGAGGCCTCGCGCACCGCCTGCGACAGCGTGGTGAAGAATTCCGCGCCGTCGCGCGCGGCGAGCCACTGGCCGTCGTTCCAGGCGAAGTGGTAGCCGCCGCTCTTGGCGGCGATCCACAACTCGTGGTTGCTGCTGTGGCGGTTGACCACGATCTTGGCGCCGTTGTCGAACTCGATTTCCAGCACGTTGCCGGTGGTGAGGAAGTCGGCGTCGAGGCCGGCGTCGTCGATGGCGTTTTCGATGCGGGCGAAGATGCCGTCGGTGAGGATGAGGAATTCGCTGTCGGTCATGTCGTCTTGTCCAGTTGGGTCGGCAGGCGGCCGGCTATGTATCGGTGCGGCGCGCTTTGCTAGTATCGTGATTTTGCCACATCGGACCCGCCCCCATGCGAACCATGATTTCCCTCCTGGCCCTGTGCCTGTTGGCCACGGCCTGCGGCTACAAGGGGCCGCTCTACCTGCCCAAGGACGCGCCCGCCCAGCAGCACCAGGACGCCTCGGCGCCGTCACCCCCGGCCATGCCGCCGCCAGTGCCCCGCCTGCGGGGCATTTTTCATATGATTAGCACGGCCCGTTCCGAACCATGCCCAAGGCATGGCCTAGAATGATCGGCATCGCGTTTGTGGAGTGAGCCATGACCCGTTTCGCCCGCCACCTCGAGCATCACCCCATCGTCAACCCGTTTCCCGGCATCGTGAAGCTGGAAGCGGCGCTCGGCCATCCCATCTGGGCACGCATCGGTTCCAACGAGAGCATGCCGCAGCCAGCATCGCCGCTGTTGCAGTTGCTCGGTGCCGCCGGCACCGAACTGGCACGGCTCTACCCCGACCCCTACGCCCACGCGCTGCGTGAGCGCGCCGCGGCGCTGAACGGCGTGACGGCGGCCGAGGTGGTGTTCGACACCGGCGCCGACAGCCTGATCCTGCTAACGCTGCGTCTCGTCTGCAACGTCGGCGACACGGTGGTCAGCACGGCGGGGACGTATCCGACGCTGCGCTACTTCGCCGAGGGGGTTGGCGCGCACGTGGTCGAGGTCGACTACGCCCGGCACGACGGCCTGCTGGCGCCGGATCTGGCGGCGCTGGCCGAGGCCGCCCACCGGCACGGTGCGGCGCTGCTCTACCTGGCCAACCCGGACAACCCGAGCGGCCACTACCATGACGCCGCCGCCATCGCACGCTTACGCGCCGCGCTGCCGGCGGACACCGTGCTGCTGTTGGACGAGGCCTACGTCGACTTCTGCGTGGACCCGGCCGACGCCCCGCCGGCCGGCGTGCTGGCCAACACCGTGCGGCTGAGGACGCTGTCCAAGGCCTACGCGCTGGCCGGGCTGCGTATCGGCTACGCCATCGCCGCCGCCGAGATCGTCGCCAAGGCCGACCAGATCCGCCCGCAGTACGCGCTGTCGGCCGTCGCCCAGGCGGCGGCGCAGGCGCTGCTGGACGAACCGGACTACGCGCGCCGGCTGATCGCCGACACGCTGGCGCTGCGTGCCCGGCTGGCCGAAACGCTGAGTGATCGCGGGCTGACGGTGCTGCCCAGCCACACCAACTTCGTCGCCATCGCCTACCCGGACGCCGCCGTGGCGGAGCACATCCAGCGCGCATTGCTGGCCGAGGGCGTCGCCGTGCACCGCCCGCCGCACCCGGCGGTGAAGCAGCTGCTGCGCGTCACCGCCCACCCGCAGGCGCTCGACGCCGCGGTGCTGGACGCGCTGGCGGCGCAGCACTAGCCGTCCTGGTCGTAATGCACCGCCAGCCATACCGTGGCTTGCTCGGGATCGGTCCAGTCGACGCGGTGGCGGCGGTGCGGGGCGATGTCGAGCCAATCGCCGGGGCGCAGGTCGCGCGGCGCGCCTTCGTCCTCGAACAGCAGCTTGGCCTCGCCGGCCAGCAGCAGCACCCACTCGCCCCGGGGCTGGTCGAACCAGTAGCCGGGCGGGCTGGCCTGACCGAACGACACGATACGCTCGATTTTCAGGCCGGGGCGGCGCAGCAAGGTGTGGAACACCTCTTCGTCGCCGGGGGTAGGCAGCTCGTGCAGCAGGTTGTGGATCATCATCGGCGTTCTCCCGTGATCGGCCAGGACGGCCAAAGGGCAGGGCGGCGCACTTGTCGGGCCTTCCCTGACTGGATGATAGCCAAGGGCGGGGCGGATGTTGGCGCCGGAGCGGCGGCGCGCTCCCGGCGTTGAATGCAACAGGCTGGCCGAAGCCCGCGACCCTGGGCGTCGGCCAGCCTGTTGACGTTTTCTCGGCCGAGGGGCCGGGCCGGCTCAGGCGGCCACCACCACCCGGTTACGGCCCTGCTGCTTGGCCCGGTAGAGCGCGCCATCGGCCTGATGCAGCAGCGTCTGCGGCGCCGCGTCGGCGATGCCGGCCACCACGCCGATCGATACCGTCACCGTGGGCAAGCCGGCGTCCCGGTACGCTTCCACTTGCGCACGCAAGCGCTCGGCCAGCCGTTGCGCCCCCCTGGCATCGGCGCCCGGCAGTAGCATGACGAATTCCTCGCCGCCCATGCGGCACAGCACATCCGCATCGCGCGCGGTGTGGCGCATCAGCCGCGCCAGCGTCACCAGCACCCGGTCGCCGGTGCCATGACCGTAGCTGTCGTTGACCGCCTTGAAAAAGTCGATATCGATCATCAGCACGGCAAACGACTGCCGGCTGAATTTCCAATCCTCCAGCACGCTGTCGAGCTCGCGCCGGTTGCCCAGCCCGGTCAGCGGGTCGGTATTCGATTCCTGGCGGAAGCGGCTCAGCTGCTGCTGCATGGCGCGCATGCCGACCAGCAGCGCCTGCTTCAACTGCTGCGCCTCGAAATACCACGAGCGTACCGCCTCGATGCGTGGCGTCGCCCCGTGGCTGTCCATGGTGGCGGCCTCGCGCGCCAACTGGCGCAGCGGCCGGGCAATCTGCAGCGACAGCCACCATACCACCAGCACGATCAACAGCAGCAAGGGTGCGGCGTACTGGGCCATGGTCAGCATCAGTTGGTCGAGTTCGGCCAGTACCCGGGCTTTCGGCCGCTGCGACACCACTCCCCAACGGGCAGAGGGCACGAAGGCGTAGCCGGCCAGCATCGGCTGGCCTTGGGTATTGGTCACCGGCCGGGCGCCGCTCTGCCCGTGGATGGCCGCGCTGACCACCGGATTGGGCGACACGTCCTGCATGATGCGGGAGGGATCGTGATGAAAGATCAGCCGCCCCTTGCCGTCGACCACGTACAGGTAGGAGCCGTCGCGGTAGTGGTGCTCGCCGAGCAGGCTGTAGAGGATGTTTTTCTCGCGCAGCCGGATGGAGCCGGCGACATAGCCCAGGTAACGGCCGTCCTTGCCGAACAAGGGCTGGGAAATCGCGACGATCAGTTGCGTGGCCGCCCCCAGGTAAGGTTCGGAAATCAGCGGCCGCTTTTCGGCCAGCGCCCGCCGGGCCCCCGCGCTCTCCAGCCGTTTGCCGATCAAGCCGGGCAGGGAGTGTGCCGCCAGCACTACCCCTTGCGCATTGACGACCGCTGCCCCATTGAAGGTGTCGGAGGAACGGGCCAGCAAGTCGAGCTCACGCTGCAGCGCCGCCTGGTCGCCGATATGGTCGGCAAAGCGCACCGCGTTGACGCGCAGGTTCTGCTGCGTGGCGCGCAGGAAGGTCTCGGCGTTGTACGCCACCTTGGCGGCGTACACCCGGTGCGCTTCCAGCGTGTTGCGGATCAGTATCTCGCGCTGCACCTGGTAACCGGAATAGAAGCCGTTACACACGGTCAGCAGCACCGCGCTCATCGCCAGCAGCAGGATCAGGCGGCGCAGGTCAAAACGGGGCATGGCGGTTTTCCAGCGGTTGATCGGGGGTGCCCGCCAGCGGGTGGACATCGTTCACGGTCTTTTTACCAGAGTGTATGGGGCAAGCCGGAGAGTACAATTTATTTATATGACATTTTATATATCATAACTAATGTTTAAAGAATAATAAGAATGCCGCCAGCCGGCAAACCGGCGCGGCGGCATGCCGGACAGGCGGAGGACAAGCCGGTGGCGGTAATGGAGATAGGGCACACCAGCCGCCACCCCCGGCTATTGCCCCCTGAGCAGCTGCAGCAAGGCGTCGGCGCCGAGCTTGGCGCTGATCTCGCCGCCTTCGAGCAGGCTGTCGGCCAGGTCGCGCTTGGCGGCGTGCAGCGCGACGATCTGTTCCTCGATGGTGTGCTCGGCCACCAGCCGGTAGACGGTGACCGGACGCTGCTGGCCCATGCGGTGCGCGCGGTCCGAGGCCTGGTCTTCCACCGCCGGGTTCCACCACGGGTCGAGGTGGATGACGTAGTCGGCGGCGGTGAGGTTGAGCCCGGTGCCGCCGGCCTTGAGGCTGATCAGGAACAGCTCGCCCTGGCCGGCCTGGAAGGCGTCGACGCGCGCCTTGCGCTCTTTCGGCGGCGTGGCGCCGTCGAGGTACTGGTAGGCGATGCCGCGCTCGTCCAGCCAGCAGCGCACCAGCGCCAGATGGTCGACGAACTGGCTGAACACCAGCGCCTTGTGGCGGTTGTCCAAGAGCTCCTCGACGATCTCGGCGAAGGCCGCGAGCTTGCTGCCGGCGAGCGGGTTGTCTTTCAGCACCAGGCTGGGGTGGCAGCAGAAGCGGCGCAGCCGGGTGATCTCGGCCAGCACCTTGAGCGGCTTGTTGTCGTCCTGGCCCAGCGCGTCGAGCTTGTCCACCGCCTGCTGGCGTAGCGCTTCGTACAGGTGCATCTCCTCGCCGGACAGCGGCACCTTGAGGGTGATCTCGGTGCGCGGCGGCAACTCGTCCAGCACCTGGCTCTTGGTGCGGCGCAGGATGAAGGGCTGGATCAGCGTTTTCAGCGCCTTCTTGGCGTTCTTGTCGCCGCGCTCGATCGGGCCAGCGAAACGCTGGTTGAAGCGTTCCTGGCTGCCCAACAGGCCGGGGTTGATGAAGCGGAACAGGCTCCACAGTTCGCCCAGGTGGTTTTCCACCGGCGTGCCGCTGGCGGCCAGCTTGAAGCCGGCCTGCAAGCCGAGCGCCGCCTGGGCGCGCTTGGTGCCGGCGTTCTTGATCGCCTGCGCCTCGTCCAGCACCACGCTGGTCCACGGCACCGCGGCGAAGGCGTCGGCGTCCTGCTGCAACAGGCCGTAGCTGGTCACCACCAGGTCGAAGGGGGCCAGATCGCCGAGCGCGCGCTGCTGCTGGTAGGGGCGGACCTTCAGCGTCGGCGCGAAGCGCGCGGCTTCGGCCAGCCAGTTGAGCGCCACCGAGGTCGGCGCCACCACCAGCTGCGGCCCGGCCGGCGCGCGTTCCAGCAGCAGCGCCAGCGTCTGCACCGTCTTGCCGAGCCCCATGTCGTCGGCCAGGCAGGCGCCGACGCCCCAACGTGCCAGCCGCGCGAGCCAGCCGTAGCCTTCCTGCTGGTAGTCGCGCAGTTCAGCCTGCAGCGTGGTGGGCGGCTGCGGCTGGTAGTCGCGCAGCGAGGCCAGCTGCTGCAGCTGGGCCTGCCAGGCGGCATCGGCCTCGAACTGGCCGGCTTCCTGTTCCAGTTCAGCCAGCAGCGGCGCGGTCAGCGCCGACAGCCGGATGCCATCCTTGCCGACGTGGTCGGCCAAGAGCGCCAGCTCGTCGAGCCGCTTGCGCATGACGTCGGTCAGCGCCAGCCAGTCCTGCTCGCCCAGCTTCAAAAAGCGCCCAGGGCCGGCCTGCAGCAGTTCCAGCAGCTGGCGCAGCTGCAGCACGCGGCCGTCGTCGAGCTCGACTTCGCCGGAGAGCACGAACCAGTCGCCCTGCTGCTTGAGGCCGAACTTCATCTGCGCCAGGCCGCGGCGCGCCTTGATGCGCATCCGTTCGCCTTCCGGCCAGACGCATTCCAGCCGCACCGGGTCGACCGCCTGCAATTCGGCCAGCACTTCCAGCGCCGCCTGCGGCTCGGCCAGCTGCCATTCCTGGCCGTCGCCGTCGGCCTCAGCCAGTGCCGGGCAGGCGGCCAGCACCGCCTTCAGGGTCTTCTTTTCCGCCTTCAGGTCGCGGCGCGTCTGCACCGCCTTGCCGTCCGCCTCGCCGACCAGATTTTCCAGCCCCAAGCCGGGCTTGCACCAGGCGCCGCCGGGCAGGGGACGCACCAGCAATTGCAGGCGCAGACCTTGCTCCAGCGGCAGCAGGTGGGCGTACAGCCTGGCGTCGGCCGGCACCGTGTCGATGTGCGCAGCCAGCTCGGGGAGGTCGGAGTGGATCGGCACCAGCGGTGCGATGCTGGAGATGGCTTCGATCAGCTGCGCCTTGGCCGCCAGCGGCACGGTCAGCTCCTTGCCGACGATGGCGGCGATCTGGCGGATTTCCTTGCTGACCGGGTAGACCACCAGCCGCGTCGGGGTGTCCTTTTCCCACACCACCTCGCTGTCGGCGCCGACCTTGGACGGCGTCAGCTTGAGCTGGATGTGCGCGCCGCTTTCCTTGAGCTGCAGCGCCACCTGGCCGGCGGCGATGTCGATGCGCACGTCGGGGGCGTCGGCCCAGAACAGCGCCGGATGGCCGACCAGCGCCGGCAGCGCTTTTTCGCCGTCCAGTTCGTAGCTGGAGCCGCCGTAGTAGCCGTCGTAACTACGCTGGATGTGGCGGATGACGTTGCGATCCTGTTCCAGCAGGTAGTCGAAGCTGTCGGTTTCGTCCTGCAAACGCTTGAGCGCCACCGCACGGCCCTTGCTCCACTGGCCCTTGGCGCCGAGTTTCTGTTCGCGCGGTTCGAGCAGCACGCCGTGGCGGCCCGCGCTGACCAGCCAGGCCAGCCGCGTCGGTTTCTCCGCCGCCGGCCGGGCTTCGGCTGCCTTGCCCGGGCCAAGCGAGGTCAGCGCGGTAAGCGCGTGCTGCCAGGCCTCGCGGCGCTGATAGACCTCGAGCAGCGGCCGTGCCTGGTGTTGCTGGTGCCAGTCCGGCGTGCTGCGGGGCTCGCCGAATTGCCGCTCCAGCAGCGCCTCCAGCTCCTCGGCCACACGCCGGTAGCCATCCTGCTGCATGCGCTCGCGGAAGGCGTGCAGCGTGGCTTGCCAGGCCGGGCTGCGGGCCTGCTTGGCGTCGAGCCAGTAGAGCGCCAGAGCCAGCATCAGGCCGTCCAGCCCGGCCAGATGGATCTGCTCGGGCAGGCCCAGATAAGCCGGCACCGCCACGCCGTCCTGCAGCGCCACCAGATGCTGCAGCAAACCGTAGCTCTGGCCGAGATTGTGCTTGATGCCGTGATTGATCGCCTGCTTCAGCTCGGCCTGGCGCGCCGGCTCGGCCGAGCCCAACAGCGCCAGACAGTACAGCGCATGCAGATCGCCCGGCAGATCGAGCTTGCGCTGCTTGGTTTGCGCCTTGATCTGATTGCGCCAGCCGTCGAGCTGGTCCAGCGCCGTAGTGTAGCTTCCCTGTAGCAGCAGCGCGCTGAGCACGCCGCCGATGGTCACGCCGCCGCTACCGAACAGCGCGACCCGTTCATCGTCACCGCGCCACAGCGCCTGCAGCAACAGCCATTCGGCCAGCTCGTCCCATTCTCGATAGCCATTGTCCCAGCGCGACAGTGCGTACTGATAGCCGTGCTGGAAGCTGTCGAAGCTCCAGCAGGCCACCGGCAGGTAGTCCAGCAGCAGCGCCAGTTGCACGTCGTCGGCCAGCTGGTCGAACAGCTGACGCCCGGCGGCGTCGGCGAACAGCCGCTTGGCCGGCAAGGGCGGCGTCTGTCCGGCACGATACTGCGCCTCGTGCAGCAGCGGCAGCCAATGCTGCACCACCTTGGCCTGGCCGCCCAGCACGGCGAGCCACAGCTGCAGCTGGCACAGCGCCAGGTCCGGCCCGGCCCAGCCGGTCGGTTTGCTGCCGAAGTGTTCCGACAGCAACTTGCTCCACAGCGTCAGCTCGTGCGGGTCTTGCAGCAATTGCAGCAACGCAGCGTTGCGCGCCGCCGGCGCCAGGCGGTAGGGCAGGCCGGGGGTGCGCACGATCCACTGCTGGTTCTCGAGATCGGCCAGTACCGTACCCAGCCTGGTGTTGTCCAGCGCCTTGCCTTGACCATCGCTCGCCGCGGCGCGGCGCAGTAACGTCAGCAGGTTGGTTTTGGTTTCGCCGCCGGGCAGCAGCGCCAGCACGTACAGCACTGCCTGATGGGCGGGAGTGGACACTTGCGGCATATCGTCAGAAAACAGGTCGGTCATGATGTGTATGGGAAGGAAGGCAAGCCAACAAGGTTGGCCGATGAGCCAGCGCGGAGCGCCGGGCCTTCGGCCAACCTGGTGACGGAGGAGGGTTACACCCGCGCCAGCGCGCGGCGCGCGGCGGCGATGGTGTCGTCGATAAGCGCGTCGGTGTGGGCGATGGAGATGAAGCCGGCCTCGTAGGCGGACGGCGCCAGGTACACGCCCTCGTCCAGCATGGCGTGGAAGAAGGCCTTGAAGCGGGCGATGTCGCAGCGGGTGGCTTCAGCGTAGGAGGTCGGCACCTGCTCGCTGAAGTAGAAGCCGAACATGCCACCGACGCTGTCGGTGCTCATCGCCACGCCGGCGTCGCGCGCGGCCTCGGCCAGCCCGGCCGCCAACCTGGCGCTGCGCGCACCCAGCGTGTCGTGGAAGCCCGGCTCTTGGATCAGCTTCAGCGTGGTCAGCCCGGCCGCCACCGCCAGCGGGTTGCCGGACAGCGTGCCGGCCTGGTACACATTCCCTAGCGGCGCGATCTTGGCCATGATGTCGGCACGGCCGCCGAACGCCGCCAGCGGCATGCCGCCGCCCACCACCTTGCCCAGCGTGGTCAGGTCCGGGGTGATACCGTGCAGGCCCTGCGCGCAGTTCAGCGCCACGCGGAAGCCGGTCATCACCTCGTCGTAGATCAGCACCGCACCGTACTGCTCGGTGAGCTGGCGCAGCGCCTTGACGAACTCCTCGGACGGCTTGATCAGGTTCATGTTGCCGGCGATCGGCTCCAGGATGACGCAGGCGATCTGGTCGCCCACTTCCTTGAACGTCTCGGCCAGCTGCGCCACGTCGTTGTACTGCAGCACCAGGGTGTGCTTGGTGCAGTCGGCCGGCACGCCGCCGGAGGACGGGTTGCCGAAGGTCAGCAGGCCGGAACCGGCCTTCACCAGCAAGCTGTCGGAGTGGCCGTGGTAGCAACCCTCGAACTTGACGATCAGGTCACGGCCGGTAAAGCCGCGCGCCAGGCGGATGGCCGACATGGTGGCCTCGGTGCCGGACGATACCAGGCGCAGCTGCTCGATGGACGGCAACAGCTTGCAGATTTCCTCGGCAATCTCCACTTCGCCTTCGGTCGGCGCGCCGAACGACAGGCCGCCGACGGCGGCGTCCTGCACCGCCTTCACCACTTCCGGATGGGCGTGGCCGAGGATGGCCGGGCCCCAGGAGCCGACGTAGTCGAGGTACTGCTTGTCGTCGGCATCCCAGAAATAGGCGCCTACGGCACGCTTGACGAAGCGCGGCGTGCCGCCGACCTGGCCAAAGGCACGCACCGGCGAGTTGACGCCGCCGGGGATCACTTGCTTGCCACGTTCAAACAGTTCGAGATTGCGGGACATGATGGTTTCCTGTGAGTACGGTATTCAGGGGCTGGCCGAAGCATCAGAGTCTAGTGCAGCAAACGGACGAACCCAAGCTGCACGCGGGAACAGACGCTCACTCCTTCGGCCAACGGGTGTACGGGTTTTTCGACAGATGCGCGTTGGTGTAGCGCGCGTCGTGGGTGACTTCCTCGCCGAGCCACTCCGGCTTGTCAAAAGCCGTGTCTTCGGAAGGCAGCTCGATCTCGGCCATCACCAGCCCGGCGTTGTCGCCGAAGAACTCGTCCACTTCCCAGAGGTGGCCGGCGTAGTCGATGCGGTGGCGCAGCTTGTCGACCACCATCGGGCACATCGCGTCCATGATGGTCTGCGCGTCGGCCAGCGGGATGGCGTATTCGAACTCGTGGCGCGACACGTCGGTGACGTGACCCTTCAGCGTCAGCCAAGCCTGCTCGCCCACCACGCGTACACGCACCGTGCGTTCCTTCTCGACCGACAAATAGCCCTGGCGGTAACGCACGCCCTCGGCCAGCCCGCGCCAACCGTCGTTGGCGACGCGAAAGCGCCGCTCGATTTCCATTCCCATGTCGTTTCCTTGATCAGTAAATGCGCAGTGTCTCAGAAGCTGTGCCAGAGCGCGGGATGGGTCGCACTACGCCCCCATCCTATCGATTGCGCCGTGAAGCTTGTGCAAGAAATCGCCCCACAGGGATTCCCTGCGGTCATCGCCGCAGCCCCTAGCAGCCCGTCGGACTTGAGTGCGCCCGGAGGTGGAATATGGCAAAGAAGGGTGTTTTTGCTGGCCAGAAGGCCAATTCTGGCCATTTTCCAGTCGTTTTCACGGTAATTTCGTCCTTCTTCAAGTCTGCAGGCGCAA
>JACPUY010000103.1 GCA_016192025.1 Pseudogulbenkiania sp.
ACTGTCTCCGACGGTATAGCCCAGGACGAAATCGACCGATGGCAGGTGCTGGCCATGGACCCGGTTGTACTCCTCCTGGGCTACGTCGTAAGCGCGTTGGCGCGCGTGCAGGGCAGGATTATGGGTTTCGGCCTCGGCAAGCCAGTCAGCCAGTACCGCCGGCGCCAGCGCCGGAGTCGCAAAGGAAGCGGGCTGCAGCCCCGCGATGCGGGTAGGCATGTCGCCGAGCAATTCTTGCAGCAACCTTAGCGAAGTCTGCAGATTGCTCTGCGCTTCAAGCCGTTCGGCCTGAGCCAGATCGCGCCGAGCCGTCGCCTCGTCGATATCGGTGACGGTGCCGTCACCCAGATCGAATCGTCGCTGGGAGGCCGCACGCTGTTCCTCGAAGGCCTTCACTTTCGCTTCGGCCATGGCAATCGTTTCGTATGCCAGCAGGACATCCAGATAACGGCCGGCCAGATCCACGGCGGCATCCTGGCTTTTGGCGTCGAACACGGCTTCGCTATAGCGTGTCTTTTGCTCCCCCTGCCGGTACTCGGCCATTTTCGGCCAGTTCAGAAGAGACTGGCGCAACTGGACCGAACCACCTTGCGAGTCGTAGTTGAGCGGCGTTGTCTGTTCACGGCCGAAGATGTCGGGATGCTCGCTGGTACCATCGATGCGGTTCTTGTAGACACTGGCCGTGATCTGGGGGAGCAGCCCGGCCAGGCCGAGCGCACGATTTTCCTGACCCGCCTCGCGCTCGTGCTCTGCCGCGAGATAGCTTGGACCTTGGCGCTTCAGAAGCCCCCAAGCCTCTTTGAGATCCATTGCTGCCACCGGCAGAGCTAGCATCATGATCAAGCCGGCAAGCCGGCTGCGGGCAAGCACGTTATTGCCCCTTGAAGGCCGCGTCGATTCGGTCAAACATCGGCTTCAGCAGATAGCTCATCAGGGTACGCTCACCGGTCTTGATGGTGACGGTGGCCGGCATCCCGGCGCGAATGTGATTGGTCCCCAGTTGTTTCATGCCCTCTTGCGTGACCACGATCTGGGCCAGGTAGTAGGGCTGCTTGCTGGCCTCGTCGACCAGGCGGTCGGCCGATACGGTCAGCACGCGCCCCGGAATGTTCGGTGTCCTGACGTGGTTGAATGCCGGAAACGTGATCTCCACGGGCAAGCCCGGCGTCATTTTGTCGATGGCCTGCACCGGTATCATGGCATCGACCTGCAAGGGTTCGCTGGCGGGGACCACATCCATGATATGGAAGCCGGGCTGGATGACACCTCCGACGGTCGACACGTTCAACCCCAAAACCACGCCGTCTATCGGTGAACGGATATCGGTATTGGTGACCTCGTAATCGATCTCCCATAGTCGGTCGGCGAGGGCCGTGGCCTCTTTCTGCACCTCGGTAAGCTGCGACTGCAACTCTTTCTGGTAGTCCTGCTGTCTCTGCAAAATACGCAGCTTGAGTTCGGCGATCTGGTTGCGTGTTCGGCCAATGTTGGCAATATCTTCAGCCAGCGCGCCGTTGAGTTCGGCGGCGTTGCGTTCGAGCTCCAAGATCCGGTTGCGCGGAATATAGCCTTCGGCGGCAAGCTGGCGCAGACCCCTCAACTCCTGGGTGAGGAGCTGCAATTGTTCGTCGCGCCACGAACGTACCTGACTCAAGCCCTTGAGTTGTTCTTCCGCCGCCTTCAGGTTTTCACGCAGGATTCCGATCTCGCCAGTGAGCGCGGTGCGGCGAGTGCTGAAAAGCCGTTGCTGTAGCGCGATCGCCGCCTTGAGGCGCGGGTCGTCCCTGAAGCGAGTCAGGAGGACGGGCACGAAACGGACCTCGGCCAGATTGTCACGTTCTGCCGCCAGGCGGTCTTCGACTGCTTTGGCGACGATGTACTGTGCGCTCACAACGCCTTGCTCGGCGATGGCCTTGGTGGCATTCAACTGTATCAACACTTGCCCTTTTTTCACCACCTGCCCCTCCTGGACCAGGATGGCCTCGACCGTGCCGCCGGTCAGATGCTGGATGGTCTTGCGGTTGTTTGTTACCTTCACCGATGCCCCGGCGACGATGCCCGCGTCGAGCGGAGCGAGGCAGGCCCACAGCAGGAAGCCCCCCAAGCCGGCGGCCATCACCCATAGCCCCCAGCGTATGGGACGATGGTCGTCGGTATCCACCCCGGGTTGCGCCTTGTCCGGCACCGTGCCGGCAAATCCGGCAGCCTTGCTTTTTGAGCCCAGCATGGCGTCTTACTCCTTGGCCCTGACCGAGGACACGACCGCGGCTCCCGCCGGTGGCAAGACGCTGGCCTGTCTGAGCACGGCGAAGACTTCATCGCGCGGGCCGAACGCCTGCATGGTCCCGTCGCGCAGCACCACTATCTTGTCCACCGTGTTGAGCACGGCCACCCGGTGCGAGATCAGCACCAAGGTCTTGCCGCGCCGTTTGAGGTCGACGAGCGCCTCGACCAGGGCGGCTTCGCCGGCGTCATCGAGATTGGAATTCGGCTCATCCAATACAATCAGCGACGGTTCGCCATAGAGTGCACGCGCGAGGCCAATGCGCTGTTTCTGCCCCCCCGACAGCAGGCTGCCGTCGACACCGAGCCGAGTGTCATAGCCCTGCGGAAAACGCAGGATCATCTCATGCACGCCGGCCCGTTTGGCCGCCATAATGACTGATTCACTGTCAATTTCGCCGAAACGCGCGATGTTCTCGGCGATGCTGCCCTCGAAAAGCTCGATATCCTGCGGCAGGTAGCCCAACCACTGCCCTAGTTCGTCCTTGTTCCAGAGAAACACATCGGCGTCGTCCAGCCTCACCTTGCCGGAGAGCGCCGGCCACACCCCCACCAGGAGGCGAGCCAGCGTCGACTTCCCCGCCGCAGAGGGACCGATCACGCCGAGCACCTCGCCTGGCCGGATTGTAAAGTTCAGTCCCTTGAGAATCGCCGGCGTGGTTCCCGGTGCCGCAGCGACCGCCCCCTCCACCGAGATGTGACCGAGCGGTCGGGGCAAACTCATCGCCGGCGGGCGAGCGGGATAATCCTTGAGCAGTCCTTCGAGCCGCCTCCACGCCATGCAACAACCCTGCCACTGCTTCCAGCTGGCGATCGCCAACTCGACCGGCGCCAGCGCCCGACCCAGCAGGATGGAACAGGCAATCATCATTCCCGCCGTGATCTTGCCCTCGATCACCAGCAAGGCGCCTGCGCCGAGGATCAGCGACTGCAGCGCGATGCGCACAAAACGGCTCGCGGCACTGATTCGTGCCGCCCGGTCGGAGGCCAGTGTCTGCAACTCGAGGATGTGCCGATAATGGGTGAACCAGCGCGTGCTGATCGCCGGCAACATCCCCATCGCCTCGATGACCTCGGCGTTGCGCAAGTTGTTGTTGGCGAAGGTTGCCGAGGCGAGTGCCGCCTGGTTGGCCTCGGCCAGTGGCTGACGGGTCGACATTTCGGTCAGGTAGGCCAATGCGAACAAAATCACCGACCCCACCAGCGTCATTACTCCCAGCAGAGGGTGAATCAGGAAGGCAACCAACAAATAGATCGGTGTCCACGGCGCGTCGAAGAAGGCAAACAGCCCGTTGCCGGTGAGAAACTGGCGGATCTGGGTGAGGTCTTGCAGCGCCTGCGACGGACTGCCGCTGGAGCGACGCAGATTGCGCTCGAAGGCGGCATTGAACACGCGCCGGTTGAGGTCCATGTCGAGGCGGTTGCCGACACGGATCAGTACCGCGGAACGCGCCAGTTCCAAGAGCGCCATCAGCGAGAAGAGGCCGAGCACAAGCAGGGTCAGCATCAGCAGCGTGGTCGAATTCTGGCTGGCCAAGACCCGGTCGTACACCTGCAGCATATAAATCGATGGCGTGAGCAGCAGCAGATTGATCGCGCCGCTGAATGCCCCTAGCGTGAAAAAGGTGCGCCTAAAGCGGTACAAGGCCTCAGCCAGTTCGGTGCGGGGATTTGAGAGCGCATCCATCGGCCAACCTTTGCCATCCTGATGTTCTTGTTGTTGAGGCCACGGCCCCGCTTGGCATGCCATTTTCCATTTTCTGCCAAATGGGCTTGCGATGGGGATGCCGCTTTCAGCGTAGGTGATAACTACCACTTAAGTCAAAGTTAAAGAAACGTAACAAAAACCCTCCGCGCAAGGCGGAGGGTTGTATCGCTTCAAACCTTCAACTGTAAAACTGCAGATCACTCTCGGCGAGACTTGTCACCCCGGTTAGCGTCACCACGGCCACCGCATTACCGTTGGCGGCACCGTCGGCATCGTAGTACAGCGTCTGATTGCTCTGGTTGAACACTAAATAGGCACCGGCCTGCTCGCTACCGCTGGGCAGATTGGCAAACTCGCCAGCATCGAGCACACCGTTGCCGCCCAAGGTGAACACCGACGTCAGCAAGGCGATCTTGTCCTGCCCTACGACGAAATCACTCACCGTATCCAGATTGCCTGCAGCAGGAGCGGTCGAGAAACGGAAAATGTCGTTGCCGGCGTTACCTGTCAGGGTGTCGTTGCCCATACCACCGTCCATGGTGTCGCCGGCGCTGGTGCCGTTCAGGTAATCAGTCCCTGAGGTGCCAACGAGTACTGAGCTGTCCGCTTCCAGATGGACGGTGAAGCTGAAGCTTGCCGAGTCGCTATCGCCATCAATCACTTGACCGGTGAACTGCAGATCCGTATCGAAATTGGACTTGGATTCCGTGGTCACGTCGATCTTGATGATCTTGAAGACGTCGCTGTCTGAAGTGTCCGCATAGTTGGACCCCGCTGCAGTCAATGTCACCACGGAGTCGTTACTCAGGCTGTAGCCCGTACCCGTAATGTTCTCGGTACTGCTCAGAACCTGCACGCCGTAGATCTGGTAATGGGCGCTGTCGTAGTTGTTCTCCGTGACATTGACAACCTTGTAACTACCGACCTTGAGATAATCTGCCGGTCTATCGGCGATGAGCAGTTTGGTCGTGTACTCGGGCAGTCCGTTGGTCGCAAAGTCCGCGTTATACAACTTGAGTAGAATGGCGACGTCCTCGCCCTTGGTAATTTGGTCGAGCGTGATGGAAATCGCCGTGGCGTAGGCTTTCGGCGTGCTGCCGTCTATGGTGGCCCCGGGTTGCTGCGGGGGACTTACCGGACTACTCACCGGATTGGCCGCATAGAAGTCGAAGTTCAGCAATTCGCCGTTTTGCACCGTGTCGGAATTGACGCCGACGGTACTGGTGGCGACGTTGACATAGGCCGCACTCTCGCTGGTGAACGTCTCCCCGGCGGTATAGACATGGTCACCGCCCGACAGCAGATCTGTCACGTCACTGGGGGGCGTGGCGGCTTTTGCCGACAGCACCCCGTAAAAATTGTCGCTGTATTTCTGAACGACAATTTCCGGTGAGTTGTTGCCTTCGGTGTCGTAATTGGACGAAGCCAGCGGCGCACTGGTCGAAAATGTCACCTGCCCGCTGATGGCTTCGTTCAAGTCAAAGACGTACGAGCCGTCGAGCTTGTTGAACGTCACCGTGCCCGTTGCCGTTTCCTGTTGTGTCGAAGCCGGTCCGGAGTAGTACTTGAAGCTGAAGTTAAAGGTGACACTGGTACTGTCCTCAGACGCCCAAGCGACCGCCGTATTCGTGATGGCACGGCCGCCCCCCGTTGTACCGCTCAGGTTCAGCAGCACCACGCCGTCGCTCGCCGCATCGCCGACCCCGTCGGCACCGATGGTAAAATCGTAGGTTCCCTTGAGCGGGTCGGCGGTGTTGAAGCCGTAGATGTTGTAGCTGGCGTTGACCGCCGGGCCGTCGTCCTCGAAGTTCAGCCGCTGGCCGATGTTGAGCGTGGCGGCGTTCGCGTCGCCGTCCTTGTCGGTGATGGTGGCCGTCAGCGTCACCAGCGTCGCCGCCGACAGGGTGGTCGACTGATCCGGCCCGCTGTCCGGG
>JACPUY010000120.1 GCA_016192025.1 Pseudogulbenkiania sp.
CGCGATCGGGGCCAGGCCGTCGACGCGGGCCACCATGGTCTCGCCCGGCCGCACCGCGCCCACCCCTTCCGGGGTGCCGGTGAAGATCAGGTCGCCCGGCTGCAGTTCGAACAGGGTGGAGAGGTTGGCGATGGTTTCGCTGACCGACCAGATCAGGTGGGTCAGATTGCTTTTCTGGGGGGTTTCGCCGTCCACGGTGAGCACGATCTCGCCGTGGGTGATTTCGCCGACGCTGTCGCGGGCGCTCAGCGGGCCGATCGGGGCGGAGTAGTCGAAGGCCTTGCCGATTTCCCACGGGCGGCCCATCTTGCGCATCGTCATCTGCAGGTCGCGGCGGGTCATGTCGAGGCCGACGGCGTAGCCGAAGATGTGGCTGGCGGCGTCTTCCACGGCGATGTCCTTGCCGCCCTTGCCGATCGCCACCACCAGCTCGATCTCGTAGTGGTAGTTACTGGTCTGGGCCGGGTAGGGGATGGCCACGGTTTCGCCGGCGGCCACCGGCACGACCGATTCCGGATCGTTCGGCTTGCAGAAGAAGAACGGCGGTTCGCGGTCGGGGTCGAAGCCCATTTCTCGGGCGTGGGCGGCGTAGTTGCGGCCGACGCAGTAGACGCGGCGAACCGGGAACAGATCGGACGAACCGTTGACGGGCAGGCCGACGGTGGCAACGGGAGCGAACAAGTAACTCATGGTTTTATCTTCCTGAATAGCGTGTGGCTGGGGGAGTCGGGTTCAAACGGTAGCCGGCTGCGGCGCGTCGGGCTGCGCCGCCGGGGCGGCACGGCGGAACGCGTCCAGTTCCGCGCAGGCACGGTCCACGGCGACGATGCGCGGGTACGGCGTCAGGTCGACGTTGAAGCGGCGGGCGCTCTCCACCTGCGGCACCAGGTACACGTCGGCCAGCGTCGGCGCATTGCCGAAGCAGAAATCGCCACGCTTCTCGTCGGCCGCGAGCAGGGCTTCCAGCGCGCCGAAGCCGGCTTCGATCCAGGTGGCGCACCACGCCAGCACCGCGGCCTCGTCACAGCCGATCTGCTGGCGCAGGTACTCCAGCACGCGACGGTTGTTGAGAGGGTGGATGTCGCAGCCCACCAGCGCTGCCAGGGCGCGCACGCGGGCGCGGTTCTCGGGGTCAGAGGGCAGCAGCGGCGGGTTGGGGTTACGCTCTTCCAGCCACTCGATGATGGCGGGCGACTGGATCAGCGTCTGGTCGCCACCGACCAGCGCCGGCACCAGGCCTTGCGGGTTGAGGGCCCTGAAGGCGGCGCCGAGGTGTTCTTCGGTGCGCAGGTCGACCGGCAGGTACTGGTAGTCGAGTTCCTTCAGGTTCAGCGCGATGCGTAGGCGGTGCGAGGTGCCGCTGCGGAAGAAGTTATAGAGCTTCAGCATGTCGTTCCCCTTAGCCCCGTGCCAGGCAGTTGTCGACGTTCCAGCCGTATAGCCATTCCATGGCGTCGTAGAAACGCTCCGCACTGCGGCCTTTCCACAGCTCGTTGCGCACTAGGCGCTCGACGCCCTTGGCGTGGAAGAGGCGGCCCATCTCGCGGGCGGACAGCACGATCCGCGCGGTACGGGCGATGCGGGAACGCTGGTAGAGGTCGAAGGCCTTGATGAAGTCGTTGCCGTTGACACGCAGCGCCTCGCCCAGCGTCACGGCGTCTTCCAGCGCCATGCAGGCGCCTTGGGCCAGGTATTGCAGGGTCGGGTGGGCGGCGTCGCCCAGCAGCGTGACGCGGCCGAAGGACCAGGTGTCGATCGGTTCACGGTCGGCGGTGGCCCAGCGCTTCCAGTTCTTGGGCAGTTCGATCAGCTGACGTGCCTTGGGGCAGATACCCTGGAAATAGCTCTGTACCTCTTCCGGGCTGCCTTCGGTGACGCCCCATTCTTCCTTGTCGCGGCTGTGGAAGGTCACCACCACGTTGTACTGTTCGCCGCCACGCAGCGGGTAGTGCACCAGGTGGCAGTTCGGGCCGACCCAGATGCTGGCGGCGTTCCACTGCAGGTTTTCCGGGAAATCCTTCTTGTCGATCACGGCGCGGTAGACCACGTGGCCGGAGACGCGCGGCGGATCGTTGACGTATTGTTTGCGCACCACCGACTTGACGCCGTCGGCGCCGATCAGCGCGATGCCGCGATAGGCATTGCCGTGCTGGTCGTAGACCGTCACGCCGTCCGCGTCCTGCTCGACGCGCTCGACGTGGGTCCCGGTCAGGAATTCGACGCGGCCGGTTTCCTGCGCGCCTTCCAGCAGCGAGAGGTGCACGTCGACGCGGTGGATCACGGCGTAGGGGTTGCCGAAGCGCTGGCGGAACGCCTCGCCGGTGGGGATGCGGCCGACCAGGGTTTCGTCGAGCGCGTCGTGCATCACCATTTCGTCGGTGTAGACGGCGCGGCTGCGGGCCTTGTCGCCGATGCCCAGCGCATCGAAGGCGTGGAAGGCGTTGGGGCCCAACTGGATGCCGGCGCCGATCTCGCCGATCTGCGGTGCCTGTTCCAGCACTTTGACGGAAAAGCCTTGGCGTACCAGGGCCAGGGCGGCGGCGAGGCCGCCGATGCCGCCACCGGCGACGATCACGGGAAGGGGGTGAGTCATGTTTGTCTCCTCGATTGACAGGGGTCGGCTGTGCCAGCGGGCATCAGCCGTGGTGGCGGACTTCGTAGAGTCCCAGCTTCTTGTGCAGTGGGGCTTCGTCGGCGATGAAGACGAATGCCGGAGTGTCGGCGGAGCCGTTTTTCAGGCTCACCGGAGCAAAGCCCGGGGCGCAGCAGGTGTCGGCTTCGGCGAGCGGGAAGGTGGCGCTGTCGATGGTGACTTCGGCCTGGCCCTCGATCAGGTGGAACACCATGGCCGGCGAGCGTACGGGCAGGTCTAACGTTTCGCCCGGGCGCAGCATCAGCGCCGAGTAGCCGAGGATGTTCTGGCAGTCGCCACCGGTTTCAGGGTTGACGTAGGCCACCTGCACCGCCTCGCCGGCTGGCTGGCGTGCAGCCAGGGCGAGCAGGGCAGCGCGTACGTCGGCCCAGGGGTAGCGCAGCATCGGGTAGCGCTGGCCGGTGCGGGCAAAGATCGGGGAGGGCACCACGCCGCCGCGCTGGTAGGCGCGTTCGCTGCCTTCGCCGCTGATGGTCTGCGGCGCGCCTTCTTCGACGTAGGAGGCTTCCATGTAATAGACCAACGGCAGGTCGAGCACGTCGAGCCACACCACCGGGGCGTCGCCATCGTGGCCGTGTTCGTGCCACAGTCCGGTCGGGGTGAGGATCAGGTCGCCGCGCTGCATCGGGCACTTCTCGCCGTCGACCGTGGTGTAGGCGCCTTCACCCTCGACGATCATGCGTACCGCGTTGGGGGTGTGGCGGTGCGACGGAGCGATCTCGCCCGGCAGCAGCAGCTGCATGCCCAGGTAGATGGCCGAGCTGGCCTGCATCTTTTCCAGGCCGTGGCCGGGGTTGGCCAGCACCAGCACGCGCCGTTCGGCCCTTTCGATCGGGGTCAGTTCACCGGCCTGCATCAGGAGCGGACGCAGAGCCTCGTAGTGCCAGCAGGTGGGCTGAGTGCGCGGACGCGGCTGGCCCGGGGGCAGCACGGCGCGCAGGCTGGGCCACAGCGGCACCAGGTTCTGGGCGCCGAGGGAGGCGCGGTAATCGGCGGGCAAGTCATCCAGTCGACCAAGTTCCAACATGTGTCATCTCCATCTGTGCGGGTCATCTGCCGGCGAGGAGGATCAATATTCCTGATCCATCTCAAGGCGGGTGCGCCCCTGTTGTGATGGCTCTCAATGTAGTGAGCGGTCGACATTCGGTCTATGCAATGGTATCAATGGATATCATTCGAAAATCGAATAGAGGTGGAGAGATGCAAACGCCGGATGTGCGTCTATTGCAGGTGTTCGACGAGATCTACAAGACCCGCAGCGTCACACGGGCGGCAGAGAATCTGGGGGTGGGGCAGCCGGCGGTCAGCATCGCGCTGGCGAAGCTGCGCGAGCATTTCGACGACCAGCTGTTCGTGCGCATCGCCAACGGCATGGAACCGACGCCGATGGCGAGGGAGCTGGAGCATGCGGTGCGTCAGGCGCTGGATGCGCTGAATCTGGTGTTCGGCCACCGCATCGATTTCGACCCGGCCAGCT
Organism: Pseudogulbenkiania sp.; assembly: GCA_016192025.1. GTDB lineage: Bacteria > Pseudomonadota > Gammaproteobacteria > Burkholderiales > Chromobacteriaceae > Pseudogulbenkiania. Next base: position 4,131 of record JACPUY010000120.1, read on the forward strand.
CGGAGCGGACCTTCTGCATCAGCATGACCGACATCAGCCAGCTGGTGCTCTTGCCCAAGCTGTGGGCGCATCTGCGCAAGACGTCGCCTGGCGTGCATATCGATATCGTGCCGCTGTCGGCGGAAACGCCCAGGATGCTGGAGTCGGGGGAGGCGGACCTGGCCTTGGGCTTCATGCCGCAACTGGAGGCGGGCTTCTATCAGCAGTCGCTGTTCCGGCAGCGCTACGTGTGCGTGGCGAGCACCGACCATCCGCGTATCCACGACGAGCTGACCTTGTCTCAATTCGAGGCGGAGGAGCACGCCGTGGTCACCTCGTCCGGCACCGGCCACCTGATTCTCGATCGGGAAATCGTGCGACAGGGCATCACCCGCAACATCGCGCTGCGCGTGCCCAACTACCTTGGCATCGCCTTCGTCATCGAGCAGACCGACATGCTGGTGACGATTCCTGAACGGCTGGCACAAGTACTGGGAGGGCGCGGCCGCTTCAAGGTCTTTCCAGTGCCGTTCGAACTGCCCGACTACGCCGTCAAGCAGCATTGGCACGAGCGCTACCATCACGATCCGGGCAACCGTTGGCTGCGGCGGGTGATTTCGGACCTGTTGTCGGGGGCGGCGTCGGCCGCGCCGGGCTGAACGCTAGCCGGCGTCCTGCCAGATCTCGTCGCCGGCAAATGACTCCGCCAGAAAATCCAGCATGGTGCGCAGCGTCGCCGGCATTTGCCGGCGCGAGGTGTAGATCGCGTAGATGCCCATGTCGCGCGGCCGATAGTTGCCCAGCACCGCCACCAGCTGACCGGTGGCGAGCAGCGGGGCCGCCGCCTGCAGCGGCTGCATCGTGATGCCGACATCGTGGCGCGCCGCTTCCAGCAAGACCGCTGTTTCATTGGCGCTGACGTTGCCGCCCACCGGCACCGACACCGGCCGCCCCTCGTACTCGAACTCCCACAGGCTCTTGCCGAAATAGGAATAGGTCAGGCAATTGTGCAGGGCCAGCTGCTCGGCGCGCTGCGGCGTGCCATGCTCGCGCAGATAGGCGGGGGAAGCGCACACCACCGAGCGGCACATCCCCAGTTTGCGCGCGATCAGGTTGGGGTCGAGGTCGTTGGTAATGCGGATGGCCAGATCGATGCCTTCTTCCACCAGGTTCACCGCGCGATTCACCAGTTGCATGTCGACGGCGGTGGCCGGGTAGCGTTTGACGTAGCCGGCCACCGCCCGCGCCAGGTAGGACTGGCCCAGCCATACGCTGCAGGTCAGGCGCAGGATGCCGCGCGGCGCCTCTTCCGGTGCGGCGACGGAGGTCTGCAATTCTTCCGCCAGGTCCACCAGCTGGCGGCAGCGCGGCAGCGTGTCGCTGCCGGCCGAGGTCAGGCTGAGGCGGCGCGTGCTCCGGTGCAGCAGGCGGGCGCCGACCCATTCTTCCAGCTCGGCCAGATAGCGCGACACCATGGCGCGCGACATGTCCAGACTATCCGCGGCGGCCGTCAGGCTGCCCTTGTCGACGACTTCCACAAAGACGCGCATGGCGTTGAGGCGATCCATGATTTGCTCGATTCATGCAACAAACTGATCGCCATTATGCGGTTTTTTGCGCCGTTTAGAACAACTAATATGCAGTTCATCCCATCCCGAGCTGCAAGGTCAATACCGATGACAAACGCCGTACTGCATTACCTCTACGACCCGCTGTGCGGCTGGTGCTACGGCGCCGCGCCGCTTGTCACTGCCGCCCGCGCCATACCGGGGCTGGGCGTGGCACTGTATGGCGGGGGCATGATGAGCGGCGCCAATCGCCAGCCGGTGAGCGAGGCGTTGCGCAACTACGTGATGCCGCATGACCACCGTATCGCCGCGCTGACCGGGCAGGCGTTCGGTTCCGCCTATTTCGACGGTCTGTTGCGTGACACGGGCGCGGTGTTCGATTCCACACCTCCGATCACCGCCATTCTCGCCGCCGAGGCGCTTGCTGGTTGCGGTGCCGATCTGCTCAAACGCCTCCAGATCGCCCATTACGTCGAAGGCCAGCGCATTGCCGACACCGAGGTGCTGGGCCAGTTGGCAGCCGACATCGGCCTCGACCCGGCCGCCTTCGCCGCCGAGTTCGCCCGCCAGAACGGAGCCGCCACTCAGGCCCACATCGCCGCCAGCCGGGCCTTGCTCGCCCGTGTCGGTGGCCGGGGCTTCCCGACCTTCGCGCTCCAGCAGGGAGAAACGTTGACCCTGCTCGATGCCGGCCGCTTCTTTGGCCAACCCGAAGCGTGGCGTGCCCGCCTCGAACAGCAACTGCGCCAAACGTCGGCCGAAGAGCCCGCTTCGGCGGCTCAAGCCGGCTGTGCGAATGGCAGCTGCGCCATTTGAGCCGGAACCCCGGCTCGTACACGATCAAACCCCTGGCGTGTCCACCATGAACACGCCCACATCCTCTCAAGGAGAAACCCCATGAATGTCGTCGTAATCGGAATCAGCGGCCGCGTCGGCTCGCGCCTCGCCAATGAACTGCTGCAACGCGGTCACCAAGTGACCGGTATCGCTCGCGACATCAGCGCCGTGGCGCCCCGCGCCGGTGTGACGCTGAAGCAGGCTGACGCCACCGACCCGGCCGCTCTGGCCCCGCTGCTAACCGGCCACGACGCCGTGATCAGCGCGTCGATGTTCCTGTCGAGCAACGCCGCCAGCCTGATTTCGGCGGTCAAGGAGGCCGGCGTGCCGCGCCTGCTGGTGGTCGGCGGCGCTGGCAGTCTGGAAGTCGCCCCTGGCGTGAAGCTGATCGACACCCCGGAATTCCCCGCGATCTACAAAGCCGAGGCGGGCGCTGGTCTCGCCTTCCTGGAAAGCCTGCGCGCCGAGTCGGCGCTGGAGTGGACCTTCCTGTCACCGTCCGCGCTGTTCGAACCGGGCGAGCGTACCGGCCAGTTTCGCATCGGCGATGACAACCTGCTGGTGGACGCTGCCGGCAAGAGCTGGATCTCGATGGAAGACTACGCTATCGCTCTGGTCGACGAACTGGAAGTGCCGAAGCACTCGCGCCGCCGCTTCACTGTCGGCTACTGAGCGGGCAGGGCCGACGTGCTTAAACTGAACGTAGTAAACGCGCAAAAAGCCTTGGGTTCTACCCAAGGCTTTTTGCACTGCTTGTCGGCAGGACAGCCTGGCCTTCGTCAGTCAGCACAAACCCGGTACGACCACGTTGGCAGAGTTGCCTACCTGAACGTTTTTCCTGTCCCCCATACGCAGGCTGATGGCCGAACGGCTGACTCCCAGGACGCTTTTTGCGGCTGACAAGCTGCACACCCGACAACCGTCTTAAACAGACGTAGCTAGCGGATATCGAAATCACCGACTTGCCTGAGTGGTCTTTTTGCAGTCAATTAGTTGAGTAAAACATAAACTAAACATGAAAAGAATGTTATTTAACTCACATAACTCCTGAGGCAAGCTATGCCCGTCAAGACAGCGCTCACAGGAGCCAGCCATGTTCACCACAGACCAAAACCAGGCCTTTGCCGTTAGCGATCTCAACCTGCGCGCGCACTGGATGCCGTTTACCGCCAACCGCAATTTCCAACGCGATCCGCGCATCATCATCGGCGCCCAGGGTAATTACCTGACAGACAGCGACGGCCGCCAGATTTTCGATAGCCTATCCGGCCTGTGGTGCTGTGGCGCGGGCCATAGCCGTAGTGAAATCGCCGAGGCGGTGTACAAGCAGCTTGGTACGCTCGACTACTCCCCGGCCTTCCAGTTCGGCCACCCGCTGTCGTTTCAGCTGGCTGACAAGATCGCCAGCATGACCCCGGCCGGGCTCGACCACGTGTTCTTCACCAACTCCGGCTCCGAGTGCGCCGATACCGCAGTCAAAATGGCGCGCGCCTACTGGCGCCTGAAAGGGCAGGCCGGCAAGACCAAGCTGATCGGCCGTGCACGGGGCTACCACGGCGGCAACATCGCCGGCACCAGCCTGGGCGGGATTAACGGCAACCGCAAGGCCTACGGTCAGCTGCTTGATGTCGACCACTTGCCGCATACCCTGCAGCCAGGTAATGAATTTACCCAAGGCATGCCGCAGACCGGCGCCGAGCTGGCCAACGACCTGCTGCGCCTGATCGAACTGCACGACGCCTCCAACATCGCCGCCGTCATCGTCGAACCGATGTCTGGCTCGGCCGGCGTGATCGTGCCGCCGGCGGGCTACCTGCAGCGCCTGCGCGAAATCTGTACCCAGAACAACATCCTGCTGATATTCGACGAAGTGATCACCGGCTTCGGCCGCACCGGCTCGCTGTTTGGCGCGGATTACTTCGGTGTGGTGCCGGACATCATGAACCTCGCCAAGCAGCTCACCAACGGTGCTATCCCGATGGGCGCGGTGGTAGCCAGTCGCGAAATCTACGACACCTTCATGGGCCAGAGCCTGCCCGAGTACGCGGTGGAGTTCACCCAGGGCTACACCTACTCGGCGCACCCGGTGGCCTGCGCCGCCGGCCTGGCCGCGCTCGACATCTTGGAGCGGGAGAATTTGGTCGCGCGTGTCGCAGAACTGGCTCCGCACTTCGAGAGTGGCATCCATGGTCTGAAAGGATTGCCGCACATCGTTGACATCCGCAACTGCGGTCTGGCCGGCGCCATCCAGCTCGCCCCGCGCGACGGTGACGCCATCGTGCGCCCGTTTGAGGCGGCGATGAAACTGTGGAGCAAGGGCTTCTACGTGCGCTATGGCGGCGACACCTTGCAGTTTGGCCCACCGTTTACCACCACACCACAAGAGCTGGACCGACTGTTTGATGCTGTGGGCACTGCCATCCGTCAGCTGAATTAAGTTGAATACCGCACTGCCTGTGAAGGTGGTGCGGCCTAACCCGAATCCGACACCTTGAAAGAGTACTTCTCATGAGCGCACTACAACACCTCATTAACGGCCAACTGCAATCCGGCGGCAGCCGCCGCACCGCCGTGTACAACCCCTCCACCGGCCAGGCCGTGCGCGAAGTGGCGCTGGCCGACCGCGCGACCGTGCAGGCGGCGATCGACGCCGCGCAGGCCGCCTACCCGGCCTGGCGCAACACCCCGCCGGCCAAGCGCGCGCAGGTGATGTTCCGCTTCAAGCAGCTGCTGGAAGCCAACGAGCAGCGCATCGCCCAGCTGATCAGCGAAGAGCACGGCAAGACGCTGGAAGACGCCGCCGGCGAACTGAAGCGCGGCATCGAGAACGTCGAGTACGCCTGCGGCGTGCCGGAACTGCTCAAGGGCGAATACAACCGCAACGTCGGGCCGAACATTGACGCCTGGTCCGACTTCCAGCCGCTCGGCGTGGTGGCCGGCATCACCCCGTTCAACTTCCCGGCCATGGTGCCGCTGTGGATGTACCCGCTGGCCATCGCCTGCGGCAACACCTTCATCCTCAAGCCGTCCGAGCGCGACCCGAGCTCGACGCTGCTGATCGCGCAGCTGCTGCAGGAAGCCGGCCTGCCC
>JACPUY010000121.1 GCA_016192025.1 Pseudogulbenkiania sp.
ATTAACGACAGCCTGGGCGCACCTTTTTGTGATGCTTTGCTGCGCGCCATCGCCGAGCGCCTGCAAGCCTCGGTTACCCAGCAGAACACGGTAGCGCACCTCGGGGCCGACGAATTCGCCGTGCTATTGACCGATCTGCCAGAGGCCAATAGTGCCGTGGCTGCGGCGGCTCGTCTGGGAGAAGCGTTCAATCAGCCATTTATCGTTAATGGTCAAGAAATTCATGTCACCAGCAGCATCGGTACTGCACTGTTTCCGAGGGATGGAGAAGCTGCCGAGTGGCTGTTGACCCATGCCCAATCGGCCATGCGCCAGGTTAAGCAACTGGGGGGGAATGGCTTGCAAACCTATACCTCCCAGAGGAATGCCGAAGCCAGCGAGCGCCTGAAACTTGAGCAGGCATTACGCCTGGCGCTGCAGCGAGAGGAGTTTCAGCTCCACTATCAGCCCAAGGTGGATTTGCATACCGGGCAGATCAGCGGCATAGAAGCGCTGCTACGTTGGCAAAATCTGGAGCTGGGCATGGTCTCTCCCGCCCATTTCATCCCGCTGGCAGAGGAAACCGGGCTGATCATCCCGATCGGAGAATGGGTGATGCGGACCGCTTGTCTGCAACGTAAGGCGTGGCAAGACGCTGGTCTGACACCCCCGGCAGTGGCCGTGAATGTTTCCCCGCGGCAGTTCTGGCACGGTGATTTGTCGGCCATGGTGGCCAGAGTTTTGAGTGAAACCCACTGTGACGCCGATGGGCTGGAATTGGAGATCACTGAAAGCGTTGTCATCCATAATATAGACGATACGGTTGCCGCGCTCGCTGCATTGGGGGAACTTGGTATTGCCGTGTCCATGGATGACTTTGGTACCGGCTATTCCTCTCTCGCCTATCTGCGGCGCCTGCCACTGGACAAGTTGAAAATTGACCGCAGCTTTGTGAGCGATCTGGAGCACGACCCAGGCGCGGCGGTGCTGATCCGGGAAATCATCGTGATTGCCCATGCACTGGGATTAACCGTGATTACCGAGGGGGTCGAGAAGGCCGCCGAACTGGACATCCTGATCAAAAGTGGGTGCGACGAGGTGCAAGGCTATTACTTCAGCAAACCGCTGCCGGCCGAACAGTTTCAGCATTTGCTTTCCGAGAGAGTATTTCCAGGCTTCCAGTTGCACCCGTTTGTGGCCCGCCTTGAATAGAACGAAATCACCCCTAAATAAATAATGACATAGGCATTAATTATTGCGCTGACCGCACACCCCGCCTTGATATATTCAGCCGGACGCGACAGGCTCCGCCTCATGGGCCCAAATGGGCTTGGCCTCCCATGCGGAACGGGTCTGCTGCGTCATCGTCCACCATCTTGTGAGGCCAGTGGCCGGACGAGGTGGACGTAGTAGGGATGGCCCTACCAAGCCATCATCCATTCCCTACCTGAAAATCAGCGCCGCCCGATAGAGGCCGGTGCCGTGCAGCTGTCAGACTGAGCCACGACCTTTTGCCTAATATGGTTTCTGGCATAAAAAGCAAAAAAACATGATTTTAATGGTATGACGGCACGCTGCCACATCAACTTCCCCTCCTTGATCACCGCTAGTCTGCCATCAGACCGGCCAAACCGTCGAGGCCCGCCTGATTCGCCATTGATGGCAACAGCATTGTGTGGTTGTGCTTATTCGGGGCTCTTTATGAAGACGATCAACGTTAGCTTTAAGGGAACATGAACCATGACCATCGCAAATAGATTGGCGCTACTGATTGCCTCTGCTGTGCTGGGGCTGTTGATGGTCGCCGGCTTGGGCGCCTACCAGCTCGAGAAGGTCTATACCGCAGCCAGTGTAAACACCGTGAACGGAATGCCCAGCCTGCTGAGCTTGGGAGACGCCCAAGGCACCCTGTCATACATGCGCTTACTGGTTTGGCGGCACATTACCCAGCCAGATCCGGCCAAAAAGACGGAAATAGAAGGCCAATTGGAAGCCAGTCATACCAAACTGGTGGAGGCATTGAACCGGTACGAGAAGAACAATCTCTCTGACGAGAAAGACCGTGCCCTGCTGGCCGCCGATCGGGCAGCCTTGAGCGAATACGATGCATTGAGAGAAAAGCTTGTCGTCTTGTCCCGTGCCAACCGTTTTGAAGAGGCGCGCGACCAGCAGATCGCTAATGCGGCCATTGCCGAGAATGTGCATGCGGCCTTGGAGGCCCATCGCCAATATAACAATGAATTGGGGCATCATGCCGACAAGGCGGCCCAGGCGGCCAAGTCGACCGCCCTCGCCCTGGCGTTCGGCATCGCCTTGGCCACCCTGCTGGCGGTGTGCACTCTGGGCCTGTTCACCTACCGTCAGATCAGCCGTAGCCTGCGCAATGCCCAGCAGACTATTGCGGGGATCGGTTCCTCCCTCGACTTCACCCTGCGCGCCGACATCAACGGGCGCGACGAGATCAGCCAGACCCTCGGCGCCTTCAACCAGCTCGTCGAGCGCTTGCAGTCCAGTCTGCGCACCTTGCAGGAAGGGGTGAGCGAAGTCTCCCAGACCTCTGCCGAACTGTTGGGAGCCTCACAGCAGGTGGCGCAAAGCTCCAGTGTGCAAAGTGAATCGTCATCGCATATGGCGGCTTCCGTGGAGCAGATGACGGTCAGCATCAACCATGTGGCCGAACGCGCCAGCGAGGCGAGCCAGCTGTCCAGCGCGGCCGGCGGCAACGCGCAAAATGGCCAGCAAGTGATCGGCCAGACTGTCGGGGACATCCATGCGATAGCGTCGGCCGTAGAGGCCGCAGCCCATGACATTCATGAACTCGAGGGCCGGAGCAAAGAGATAGCGACCGTCGTCAGCGTCATTCGCGACGTGGCCGAGCAGACCAATCTGTTGGCGCTCAACGCCGCCATCGAAGCCGCCAGGGCTGGCGATACGGGCCGGGGTTTTGCCGTCGTGGCGGATGAAGTACGCAAATTGGCGGAAAGAACCTCCTCGTCCACCCAGGAAATCAGCAGCATCATTCACGCCATCCAAGTCGCGTCAGGAAACGCCGTCGAGCGCATGCAAAATGCGGTGCAGCGGGTCGAACAAGGCGTCGCAGGCGCCAGTTCTGCGCAGCAGTCGATGGCGACCATCTTCGATTCTTCCAGCCTGAGTGTGCGTCTGGTCAGCGAAATCTCCGATGCCATTCGCGAGCAAGGAGGGGCGACCAATAGCATTGCTCTGCAAGTGGAAAAGGTCGCTCAAATGGCGGAGGAAAACAGTAGCGCTGCCAGCCAGGCGGCAGTCATGGCCGAAAGATTGGAGGAGATATCCAGCAATATGCATAAAGTCGTGAGTGCCTATCGGCTGTAAGCGCTCATACGCTATTTGTCCGTGGCACGGGGCGGGAATGGCAACCATTTTCAAATCGGTTTATCTCGACGGCTTACTTGGCCTGAAAGCTTCAGCATGAAAACCACCTCTCCACTATCCCGACGGGGAACCCCCTTTTCTGCCGGAAAACCTTTGGGGAGGGCTGCGAATGGGAAAGTGTGGCGGCTGGGAGCCCTGATAGCCATGTCCGCGCTGTTTGCCTGGGGAGAGGTGGTGAAGCCGAAACCGGGTAATACCGAACCATCGGAGGTCAGGATGGACAATAGCGTTCCGCCTCCGGTCGCGCACGGTTGCAAGCCGGGGCGTTGTCCCTTTGCCGGCCAGCGCGTGACGGTGCTCGTGGTGAACAGCCAGCTGATCGGGTGGCCGGTTCTGGAGTTGAAGGATGAATTCGAGGCTGCCACCGGCGCCAGGCTCGACATTGTTCGGCTGCCATATGAAGAGCTCTTCGCCAATTTAATGTCCGACATGACCAATCGAGTCGGAAAGTACGATGCGGCGATTGCCGGTGCCTGGTGGCTGGGTGAACTGGTGGCTGGCGGTTACATCGTTTCCTATGACAAATACTACAACAACCCGCGCTTCCCCCAGTGGGACATCAAAGCGGTGTTGCCGGGGCCGCGTAGCCTGCTCGAGTATGCGGGCAAGAAATACATGGTCGCCAACGACCACGACGGCCAGGTCATGTACTACCGGCGCGACTTGTTGGCGGATCCACGGCACCAGGCCGCGTTCAAGCGGCGGTATGGCTATACGCTCGCGGTGCCGAAAACCTGGGAGCAGTTCCACGATGTGGCCGAATACTTCAACGGCAGGGATCTCAACGGCGATGGCATTCCCGATAACGGCATGACGATGGCCCTGAAGGCCGGCGACCAAGGCATGTTCAACTTCATGTCGTTCTCGGCGCCATTCGTGATCGGCCCGGATAATCCCAAGCTCTACTGGTTCGATCCGCTGACCATGAAGCCTTTGCTGGAAAGCCCCGGGCATGTGAGAGCACTCAAGGCCATGGTCGAGCTGGTCAAGTTCGGCCCCGGCGAGATGCGGGGGTGGGATCTGGGCAAGGCGTGGGGCCACTTCCTGGCCGGACGCGCTGCACTCACCTTCACCTGGGGTGACTTGGGCGCGTTGGCCCAGCAAGAGGGCAGCAAGATCAAGGGCAGAGTCGGTGTTGCTCCCATGCCCGGCACCCGCGGGTATTACAGCGTGGCGCACCGGATGTGGGCCAAGACCGGGCAGCCCAATCTGGTGGGCAATACCACGGGAGGTTCATGGGGCGGCGTGATCTCACGCTACTCGAAAGCGCCGGCCGCCAGCTATTACCTGTTGGCATTGATGGCGACCAAGGAAAAGTCCCTGGTGTACGCCGCACGGGGCTGGGACGGCATCGACCCGGGCCGCTATTACCACTTTCTGCCGCCCAACGGCAGCGGGCGGATCGAAACCTACCTGAAAGCCGGCTGGGACGGGGCCGATATCCGTGAGTATTCACAGGCCTATTTCGACAGCTTCAGCAACCGGCTGCAGTTTCCCTATCTGCGCATCCCCGGCGCCTACAGCTATTGGCAGGCTCTGGATGTGCATTTGGCGGAGGCTCTGCTCGGACAGTTGAATCCGGAAGAGGCGTTGCGGGCAGCGGCGGTCGATTTCGAGGAAATTACCCTCCGTCTGGGCCGTGAACAGCAGCGGCGGGCATACCGCGACTCGCTGGGATTATGAGCTGAGCATGGAGGTGTCCGTGCCATGTTAGGTCGCAAGACGATCAAGCCGATTGGCGTAGGCGGCAAGCTCACGCTGAGCTTCTGCATCCTGGTGGGATTGACGCTGCTGGTGGTGACGCTGGCCTTTATCGCGGGACACCGCGCTACCGAGGACATCAAGCTCACCGAAGGGGTGCGGGGGCCGGCATCGCTCGCTTCGGCGCAGGCGCAGGCCAGCCTGCTGCGGATGCAACTGCACCTGCGCGGCTACCTGGTGCTTTCCGACCCAGAGGATGTAGTGCAGTACCAGAATGCGAAGCGGTCCTTCGAGAAGAGCCTTACCTCCCTCCAGGCCATGTCCACCAGCTGGAACAGGGACGAAGAGGGGCTGTGGGTGGCGGAACTGACCGAGATCTACCAGCATTGGGTCAAACTGCCGCCGCAGTTGTTCGACCTGCACGACAACCCGCTCAAAAACCGGCCCGCGCTGCGCCTTGCCCGATTCGACGTCCAGGCGCTTCGGGTCCGGATCCTGGATCAGATCGACACCATGATCGGCCTGCAGAAGGGACGTGAGTCTACGCCACAGAATCGCGAGTTGCTGGCCGATCTGCTGGGCTTCCAGGGCTCGTTCGATGCCATGGCGACCAATCTCATGGCCTACGCCGCCTCTGGGGAGCTCAATTTCAAGCTGGCCTACGGCCCGCAACTGGCGACCAACGCCGTGATCTGGAACGCGCTGGCCCGCAAGCACGGTCTGTTCTCCGCCGAGCAGCGGGCCAGGCTCGATGCGATCGCCCGACACCGGAGCGAAGTGGCTGAGCTGGCACTGAAGATCGTCGGCATCCTCAGCGGCGAGCATGGCTACGAAGATTTGTATCTGTACCGCACCGAGGTGATTCCTCCGGCGGAAGCCATGAAGCGCCTGCTGGAGGAGGCGACGGCGCGCCAGCAGGCGCAATTGCAGACCGACCTGGCACGGGCGCGCCAGAGTCTCGCCGACGCGCAGTTGCAGACCGTCGTCGGCGGGATGCTGGCTGTCGTCTTCGGCATCGCGATGGTGTTCGTGCTCCGCCGCAACATCGTCGGGCCGGTGCAGCGCCTCACCGGGGTGGCCGAACGGGTGGCGGCGGGCGATCTTTCTGCCCGTGCCGTCGTGGAAGCACGCGATGAGATCGGCGTTCTCGCCAGCAGCTTCAACACCATGACACAGCGCCTCGCCGAGACCATCGAACACCTGGAAATCGTGTTTGCCGAGGCCCGGCTTGCCAAGGATGCCTCCGAAATGGCCAACCGGGCCAAGAGCCTCTTCCTTGCCAACATGAGCCACGAACTACGCACACCGCTGAACGGCATCCTGGGGTACGCGCAAGTTCTGCAGCGGGACAAGATGTTGGGCGACAGGCAAATCGCGAGGCTGAACGTGATCCAGCAAAGCGGCGAGCATCTGCTGACGCTCATCAACGATATCCTGGACCTCGCCAAAATTGAAGCGGGCAAGCTGGAGCTCAGCGTCAGCGACATGTCACTGGCCAGTTTCCTCTACTCCATCGCCGAGGTGATCCGTGTCAGAGCGGAGCAGAAGGGCCTGGACTTCGTCTGCGACATGGCGCCGGACTTGCCCGGTGCTATCCGGGCTGACGAGCGGCGGCTGCGCCAGGTCCTGCTCAACCTGTTGGCCAACGCCGTCAACTTTACCGACAGCGGCCGGGTGAGCCTGTATGTGGGTGTTGTCCCGCGCAATCGGCTGCGCTTCGAGGTGCGGGACACCGGTATCGGCATTGGCGAGGATCAACTGGAAGCCGTCTTCCAGCCGTTCGAGCAAGCGGGGGCGGCGCGCCGACCAGGGGGGACCGGCCTGGGCTTGGCCATCAGCCGGCAGTTCGTGCGGCTGATGGGCAGCGACATCCAGGTCGAGAGCCGGGTCGGCCAGGGCAGCACCTTCCGGTTTGATGTGGAGGTGCCGGTGGTGATGGCCGAGCCGATGGCGGCCGGCGCCGCCAGGGTCGTGACCGGTTACGAGGGGCCGCGCCTGCGGGTCCTGGTGGTGGACGATGTGGCCGAGAATCGCGCGGTCGTGATCGACATGCTGGAGCCGCTCGGCTTCGCCGTCGTGGAGGCGGCGAACGGCCGCGAGGGCGTGGTAAAAGCCCAAACCCGGCGGCCGCAGTTGATCCTGATGGATCTCCTCATGCCTGAGATGGACGGGCTGGAAGCCGCTTACCGTCTGCGCCAACTGCCGGGACTCGAAAATGTCCCCATCATCATGATTTCCGCCAGCGCTTCGGGGAGCGACAAGGAGGCGAGCCTGGCCGCCGGGGCGAATGCCTTTTTACCCAAGCCGATCGATTTGGGCAGATTGCTGTCGCAGATATCCCTCCTTTTGACGCTCGACTGGACTTACACGACGCCGGAAACCCGGGCGGCCCAGGCCGGGCCACTGGTTGTACCCCCCGCGCAGGAGATCGAAATCCTGCATCATCTGGCCCGACTGGGGAACATGCGTGACATCTTGCAGCGGGCAAGCCACTTGGCCGAGCTTGACGAGCGTTACCGTCCCTTCGCCGGCCAACTCAGCCGGTTGGCCCAGGGCTACCAGTCCAAGGCCATCCTGAGCCTGGTGGAGCAGTTCTTGGAAAGGAAACCATCGC
>JACPUY010000122.1 GCA_016192025.1 Pseudogulbenkiania sp.
GGCCGGATCGAAGAACGGCGCGGTAAACGGGTTGCGGGTGAGCCAGTCACGATACGCCGCCGCCTCGTCACCGGGCTTCATGAACACCTTGTAATTGACCGGCAGCATGCCGTAGATGGGGTCGGCGACGCCCATCTGCGCCCACTGGCGCAGGGCCTCGGCCGGCGTGCCCGCCTTGGGCGCGGCGTACAGCAGGCCCATCAGCGCGCCGGCGCCCGAGGTGGATATCACGTCGAATTCCACTCCCTGCTCCAGGAAGGCCACCAGGGCGCCCGCCATCAGCGTGGAGTTGGGAGCGCCGCCGCCGATCAGCAGGGCTTTCTTGTGCTTCTTCGTCATTGCCTTCTCCGCCATGGTCTTTCTCCAAACAAACATCTGAGCATCATAGCCAAAGGTAAATGGCCTTGCCGTATGAATTATTACCAGCTGTCGCATTGTTGATGCAATGCAATATCAAAATGAAAGCGTGCAATAAATATGAAATTTAATTGTTTGACATGAACGAGGCGTACAAGCCGGCACCTGCCCGCACGTGCCGTGCACGCCACACTCAGGGTGGCCGGATGGTGGGAGGGGTCAGGCGTGGCGGCTGATCCTCCGGTACACAGGCGCTCCATCATTGAGGTATGCTGTTACCGCCAGGTGACAAAATTGCCTGGCTGACGGATCGCACCCTCCGAAAAACAACAAGGGTGCCCGATAACCACACGTTATGGAGCAGTTACCGTGAGCATTTTCGAATTGCCCGATTTTGACGGGCATGAGCAAGTCGTTTTCGCCTCCGATTCCCGATCCGGCCTGAAAGCCATCATCGCCATCCACAACACGCGGCGCGGTCCGGCCATGGGCGGCTGTCGCATGTGGGCCTATCCCGACAGCACCGCCGCCGCGACCGATGCACTGCGTCTGGCGCGTGGCATGACCTACAAGAACGCCATGGCCGGCCTGCCCATCGGCGGCGGCAAGGCGGTGATCATCGGCGACGCCCGCAGCGCCAAATCCCCGGAGCTGTTCCGCGCGCTGGGACGTGCCATCGACCAACTGGGCGGCCGTTACATCACGGCGGAAGACGTCGGCACCAGCCCGGCGGACATGAGCTTCGTGCGTGAAGAGACCCGCTACGTCGCGGGTTTGTCGGGGGAGCTGGGCGGCACCGGCGACCCGTCGCCGGCCACCGCGCTGGGGGTGTTCGTCGGTATCGAAGCGGCAGTACGCCATCGCCTCGGCGTCGATTCGGTCAAGGGACTGACGGTGGCGGTGCAGGGCTTGGGGCATGTCGGCTATGATCTGGCCCGGCGCGTGCACGAGGCTGGCGCCCGGCTGGTGGTGGCCGATATCGACCGCGCCAACGCCGAGCGAGCCGCCGCCGAATTCGGCGCCCGGGTGGTAGCGCCGGACGAGATCGTCGATGCTCAGGCCGACGTGTTCGCCCCTTGCGCCCTCGGCGCGGTACTGAACCGGCAGAGCCTGCCGCGGCTCAAGTGCTCGGTGGTGGCCGGCGCGGCCAACAACCAGCTGGCGACCGACGACATCGGCGAACAGCTGCGCGATGCCGGCATCCTCTACGCGCCGGATTACGTCATCAACGCCGGCGGCATCATCAAGGTGTGCGCCGAATACCTGAGCGAGCCGGTCGACAGCGTGGAAGGGCGCGTTCGCGCCATTGCCCGGACGCTGGGCGAAGTGTTCCAGATGGCCGAGCGCGACGGCATCGCCACCAGCCGGGCGGCGGATACGCTGGCGCGGGCCCGCTTCGCCTGACGGACGGTTTGGCTAAGTGGCTCCGGGTGGTGGTGTGACATCGTCCGGGCAAGGCAAAAAAACGCCGCTTTCCACGGAGGGAGGGCGGCGTTTTTCGATGCGTCCTCTCTTGGAATGGCGCCGCATCGACTCCATTTCCCCCGGATGTGTTTACCTTCCTTTTCCGGCGGCGCTCGAATGCGGCCGGGGAGGGTGATAAAGATGGCGAAACGTGTTTACACAGCCATCATGCGCATGACTCATATCGACAACGTTAACTTCGTGGGGCCACGATGATAGGCATGTTCGACTCCGGGCTCGGCGGGCTCTCGGTGTGGCGGGAACTGACCCGGCTGCTGCCGCAGGAACCGGTGCTCTACCTCGCCGACCGCGCCTACTGCCCGTACGGCGGGCGCAGCGCAGTGGACATCCTGGCGCGTTCGGAAGCCATTACCCGCTACCTGGTCAGCCAGGGCGCCAGGCTGATCGTCATCGCCTGCAATACCGCCACCAGCGCCGCCGCGCGCGAGCTGCGCCGGCGCTATCCCGAGCTGCCCATCGTCGGCATGGAGCCGGCGGTGAAACCCGCCGCCCTGCAATCGCGCAGCCGGCAGATCGCCGTGCTGGCGACCCGCGCCACGCTGAAGGGCGACAAATTCCTCGAATTGAAGGCGCAGTACGATGACAGCGTCGACATCCTGCCCTTGCCCGGCGACGGCTTTGTCGAGCTGGTGGAAAGCGGCGATCTCGCCAGCGACCATGCGCACCGGGTAGTGCAGCGTCAGTTGCAGCCCTTGCAGGCGCATGCCGTCGATCAGGTGGTGCTGGGCTGCACCCACTATCCCTTCCTCTCGCCCTTGATCGAGACCGCGCTGCCGAGCGGGGTGGAAATCGTCGACCCGGCACGGGCGGTGAGCCTGCAGGCCGAACGGCTGCTGCACCGGCACGGCTTGGCTTCCCTCTCTGACAAGGCGCCGGCCCATCGCTTCGTTACCACCGCCGACGCGGCCAGCATGAGCGATTTTCTGCGCCATGTGCTGGATCAAACGGCGGAGGTGAGTACCGTCGAGCTGGACGTCGGGAAAATCTAATGCAACTGGTGGGGTGAGTTCTTCCTCTTTGAGAAAAGCCTCTGTCAACGATAGAGGCTTTTCTCATCCTGGTGCGCCGGACCTTGGCCGGCCGGAGTCAGACCTTCCAGCCTTCGTCGGCCCTCAGTGCTTCGGCCACGATCTCCTTCAGTTCCGCACCGCCGTTCTGCTGCAGGCACTGCTGCAGTTCGCGGCGCATGCGCGGCTCCCAATAGCGTTTGATGTGCTGCACGATGCCGGCCAGCGCTTCCTGGCGGTCCGGCATGGCCTCGAAGAAACCGCCGATCTGGTTGGCCATGCGGGCAAGATGGTGTGTGTCCATGATTCGTTCTCGGGTTCAATCAGGGGTTCGGGTGAGGGGGCGGTCGCCCGGCTCGTCGATGCGTTCGGCATGGCTGTAGGCGACCCAGCGCTCGGGACGGGCGAATCCTACCAGACACAGGCCGGCCTGTTCGGCCAGGTCGACTGCCAGCCGGGTGGGGGCGGAGATCGCCACCAGGCTGGAGAAGCCGGCGGTCACGGCTTTCTGCACCATTTCCATGCTGGCGCGGCTGGTGACCACCACGAAGCCATCGAGTTCGGCCGGGCGGGACGCCAGCGTCGCGCCGATCAGCTTGTCGAGCGCGTTGTGGCGGCCGACGTCTTCACGCAGCAGCCGGATGGCGCCGGCGTCGTCGCACCAGGCCGCCGCATGCGTCGCCCCGGTGGCTTGCTGCAGCGTTTGATGCTGGCGCAGTCCGGCCAGCGCCTGTGCGATGGCGCCGGCACTCAGCCGCCGGGGGTGCGCCAGCGGGTGCAAGGGGCGTACCGCGTGCGCCAGGCTCTCGGTGCCGCACAGCCCGCAGCCGGTGCGGCCGGTGAGGTTGCGGCGCATTTCCTTGAGCCGGGCGAAGCGGCTGGCGGCGATTTCCAGCTTGACCGTGATGCCGGCGCAGCCCGTCTCCAGCTGGATGTCGAACACCTCCTTCGACGTATCAACGATGCCCTCACTGAGGGCGAAGCCGAGCGCAAAGTCTTCCAGGTCGAGTGGGGTGGTCAGCATCACCGCGTGCGAGATGCCGTTGAATTCCAGCGCCACCGGAACTTCTTCGGCCAAGGTGTCGATGCCGTCGGCGGCCACCCCGTCGTGCCAGGTGTGTACCCGGCGCGACGAGGCGCCAGCGGCCGGGTAGTGCAGGGGCTCGGGCGCGCCCATCATGCCTCGCCCTGTCCCGCTTGCTCGAGCAATCCGAGCTGCTGCTGGTTGAAGCGCTGGTAGCCTTGCTGCCACTCGGACGGCTGCGTCACCGGCAGCACCTGTACCGCGGTCACCTTGTATTCCGGGCAGTTGGTGGCCCAGTCGGAATTGTCGGTAGTGATCACGTTGGCACCGGACTCGGGGAAGTGGAAGGTGGTGTACACCACGCCCGGTTGCATCCGTTCGCTGATCTCGGCGCGCAGCACCGTCTCGCCGGCGCGGCTCTGGATGCCGACCCAGTCGCCGTCCTTGATGCCGCGTTCCTCGGCGTCATGCGGATGGATTTCCAGCACGTCTTCGCCGTGCCAGGCCACGTTGGCGGTACGGCGCGTCTGCGCGCCGACGTTGTACTGCGACAGGATGCGCCCAGTGGTCAGGATCAGCGGGAAGCGCCGCGTGATCTTCTCGTCGGTGGCGACGTACTGGGTCACGAAGAACTTGCCCTTGCCGCGCACGAAGCCGTCGATGTGCATGGTCGGCGTGCCTTCCGGCGCCTGATCGTTGCACGGCCACTGCACGCTGCCGAGCTTGTCGATCTTCTCGTAGCTCACGCCGGCAAAGCTCGGCGTCAGGCGGGCGATCTCGTCCATGATCTGCGACGGGTGGGTGTAGTTCATCGCCAGGCCCAGGGCGTTGGCCAAGAGCTGGGTCACCTGCCAGTCGGCGTACTTGGCCAGCGGCTTCATCACCTGGCGCACGCGCGAGATGCGGCGCTCGGCGTTGGTGAAGGTGCCGTCCTTCTCCAAGAAGGACGAGCCGGGCAGGAACACGTGCGCGTACTTGGCGGTTTCGTTGAGGAAGATGTCCTGCACCACGATGCATTCCATCGCCGACAGCGCCGCCGTCACGTGCTGGGTGTTCGGGTCGGACTGGACGATATCCTCGCCCTCGCAATACAGACCCAGGAAGCTGCCCGACAGCGCGGCGTCGAACATATTGGGGATGCGCAACCCCGGCTCGGATGCCAGTTCCACGCCCCAGGCCTGTTCGAACAGGTGGCGCGTGGCGTCGTCCGAGATGTGGCGGTAGCCCGGCAGCTCGTGCGGGAAGGAGCCCATGTCGCACGAGCCCTGCACGTTGTTCTGGCCGCGCAGCGGGTTGACGCCGACACCTTCGCGGCCGATGTTGCCGGTGGCCATCGCCAGGTTGGCGATGCCCATCACCATGGTCGAGCCCTGGCTGTGTTCGGTGACGCCGAGGCCGTAGTAGATCGCCGCGTTGCCGCCGGTGGCGTAGAGGCGGGCAGCGCCGCGCACCCGTTCGGCAGGTACGCCGGTGATGTCGGCGGTGGCTTCCGGCGAGTTTTCCGGTTTGGCGACGAAGGACTTCCAGTCGTGGAACGATTTTTCCTCGCAGCGTTCGGCGATGAAGTCGTCGGCCAGCAGGCCTTCGGTGACGATGACGTGCGCCAGCGCGGTGATCATCGCCACGTTGGTGCCCGGCTTGAGCGGCAGGTGGTAGTCGGCCTTGACGTGCGGACTGTCCACCAGATCGATCTTGCGCGGGTCGACCACGATCAGCTTGGCGCCTTCGCGCAGCCGTTTCTTCATGCGTGAGCCGAACACCGGGTGGCCGTCGGTCGGGTTGGCGCCGATCACCATGATCACGTCGGACTGTTCCACCGACTTGAAGGTCTGCGTGCCGGCCGAGGTGCCGTAGGTCTGGCCCAGGCCATAACCGGTGGGCGAGTGGCACACGCGGGCGCAGGTGTCGACGTTGTTGTTGCCGAAGCCGGCGCGGATCAGTTTCTGCACCAGATAGGTTTCTTCGTTGGTGCAGCGGCTCGAGGTGATGCCGCCGACCGAATCCTTGCCATGCTTGGCCTGGATGCGCTTGAACTCGCTGGCGGCGTAGTTGATCGCCTCTTCCCAGCTCACTTCCTGCCACGGGTCGGTGATCTTGCTGCGGATCATCGGCTTGGTGATGCGGTCCGGGTGGGTGGCGTAGCCCCAGGCAAAGCGGCCCTTGACGCAGGCGTGGCCTTCGTTGGCCTTGCCGTCCTTCCACGGCGTCATGCGCACCACCTGGTTGCCCTTCATCTCGGCCTTGAAGCCGCAGCCGACGCCACAGTAGGCGCAGGTGGTGATCTTGCTGTGTTCGGGCTGGCCGAACTGGATCACCGACTTCTCCTGCAGGGTGGCGGTCGGGCAAGCGTCGACGCAGGCGCCGCACGACACGCACTCGGATTCCATGAAGGCCTCGCTCTGGCCCGGCGAGACGCGGGATTCGAAGCCGCGTCCGGAGATGGTCAGCGCGAAGGTGCCCTGGGTTTCCTCGCAGGCGCGCACGCAGCGGTTGCAGACGATGCACTTGGACGGGTCGTAGCTGAAGTAGGGGTTGGATTCGTCCTTCTGGCTGTCGAGGTGGTTGGCGCCGGCCAAGCCGTAGCGCACCTCGCGCAGGCCGGTGACGCCGGCCATGTCCTGCAGCTCGCAATTGCCGTTGGCCGAGCAGGTCAGGCAGTCGAGCGGGTGGTCGGAGATGTAGAGCTCCATCACCCCCTTGCGCAGGCTTTGCAGCTTGTCGCTCTGGGTGCGTACCACCATGCCGGCTTCGACCGGGGTGGTACAGGAGGCCGGGAAGCCGCGCCGGCCTTCGATCTCGACCAGGCACAGTCGGCACGAGCCGAACGGCTCCAGGCTGTCGGTGGCGCACAGCTTGGGCACCTGGGTGCCCAGCTCGGACGCCGCGCGCATGATCGAGGTGCCTTCCGGCACGGTGATCTGCTGGCCGTCGATTTCCAGCGTGACCAGCTTGTCGGAAACGCGGGCCGGGGTGCCGAAGTCGGTGTCGTGAATCTGGGTATTCATCATGAGTTCCTCAGGCCTGCTGTTCCGAAGCGCCGTCGGCGCCGAAGTCTTCCGGGAAATGGTTGAGCGCGGACAGCACCGGGTACGGCGTCATGCCGCCCATCGCGCACAGCGAGCCGTGCAGCATGGTGTCGCACAGGTCGCGCAGCAGGTGGATTTGCTGCGGACGGTTTTCATTCTGTTGAATCCGCTGGATCACCTCGACGCCGCGCGTCGAGCCGATGCGACAGGGCGTGCACTTGCCACAGGATTCGATCGCGCAGAATTCCATCGCGTAGCGCGCCTGTTCGGCCATGTCGACCGTGTCGTCGAAGGCCACGATGCCGCCGTGGCCGACCACGGCGCCGAGTGCGGCGAAGGCCTCGTAATCCAGCGGGGTGTCGAACTGAGACTCGGGCAGGTAGGCGCCGAGCGGCCCGCCCACCTGCACCGCACGGATAGGCCGGCCCGAGGCGCTGCCGCCGCCGAAATCGTGCAGCAATTCACGCAAGGTCAGGCCGAAGGCTTTTTCCACCAGGCCGCCGTACTTCAGGTTGCCGGCGAGCTGGATCGGCAGCGTGCCCTTGGAGCGGCCCATGCCGTAGCCGGCGTAGAACGCCGCGCCGCGCGCCAGGATCACCGGCACGCTGGCCAGCGAGATCACGTTGTTGATCACGGTGGGCTGGCCGAACAGGCCGGACAGCGCCGGCAGCGGCGGCTTGGCGCGCACCACACCACGCTTGCCCTCGATGCTCTCCAGCATCGCGGTTTCCTCGCCGCAGACGTAGGCGCCGGCGGCCTTGCGCACCTCGAGGCGGAAGGTTTTGCCGGAACCGAGGATGTCGTCACCGAGGAAGCCCGCTTGTTCGGCGATGGCGATGGCCTGGTTGAGCACATCAAAAGAATGCGGGTACTCGGAGCGTACGTAGATGTAGCCCCGGGTCGCCCCGACCGCGATGCCGGCGATGGTCATGCCCTCGATCAGCATGAATGGGTCGTCTTCCATCACCATCCGGTCCGAATAGGTGCCGGAGTCGCCCTCGTCGGCGTTGCAGACCACGTATTTCTGCGCGGCTTGCGCCTGCGCCACGGTGCGCCACTTGATGCCGGCCGGGAACGCCGCGCCGCCACGGCCACGCAGGCCGGAGTCGAGCACTTCCTGCACGATCTCGGTGCCGGTCATGGTCAGCGCGCGCTTGAGGCCGGCGAAACCTTCGTGCGCCTGGTAGTCGGCCAGCGACAGCGGGTCGGTGATGCCAACGCGGGCGAAGGTCAAGCGTTCCTGGTTTTTCAGGTAGGGGATTTCCTCGGTCAGGCCGTGGCCGAGCTTGTGTTCCGCGCCCTGGATCAGCGCGTCGAACAACGCCGCCACGTCGTCGGCCTCGACCGGGCCGTAGGCGACGCGGCCTTGTGGCGTCTGCACCTCGACCAGCGGTTCGAGCCAGAACAGCCCCCGCGAGCCGTTGCGGACCAGCTCGATATCAACGCCACGGCGTTGCGCTTCGGCCACGATGGCCTCGGCGGTCTCGTCGGCGCCCAGCGCCAGTGCGGCGGAATCGCGCGGCACGAACAGACGGATGCTAATCTTGCCTCCTTGGTCTTGGCCAGAATGCGCTCCAGCTTGGCGGCATCGACGCGGGCGTACAGCTTGTCGTCGAGCTGGATGTTGGGGCCGCTGGAGCACAGCCCCAGGCAGTACACCGGCTGCAGCTCGACCTGCTGGTCCTGGCTGCGGCCGTGCAGGCTACAGCCCAAGGCGTGTTCGGCGTGCGCGGTCAGCTGGCGGCTGCCGCGCGACTGACAGGCCTCGGCCTGGCAGATCTGCAGGGTATGCCTGGTCGGCGCCGTGGTGCGGAAATGGTGGTAGAAGGTGATCACGCCGTGCACTTCGGCGCGCGACTGGTTGAGCGCGGCGGCGATCTCAGCCACCGACCACTCGGGGATGTAGCCCAGCGCGTCCTGCACGGCATGCAGCAGGGGCAGCAGCGCGCCGGGCTGGTTCTGGTGTTGCTGGATCGCCTGCGCCAGCAGCGCGCGATCCGAATCTTGTTGCATCGTCATGGTCGATCCCTTGCAC
>JACPUY010000123.1 GCA_016192025.1 Pseudogulbenkiania sp.
GGTCGTGCTCGGCGATTTCAACATCGCGCCGGAGGATCGCGACGTGCACGATCCCAAGGCCTGGGAAGGTTCGGTACTGGTCAGCCCGCCCGAGCGCGAGCGCTATTTCCGGCTGCTGGCGATCGGTCTGGTCGATGTATTCCGCCTGTTCCCGCAACCGGAGGGCGCCTTCACCTGGTGGGACGACCGCGCCGCCGGGTTCCGCCGCAATCTCGGCCTGCGCATCGACCACATCCTGATCACCGACGCGCTCAGGGCACGCGCCACCGAATGCGTTATCGACAAGGTGCCGCGCAAGTGGGAACGCCCGTCCGACCACACCCCGGTGGTGCTGACGCTGGCGGAATGAGGCTTCGGCCAAGGTGTGCAAGCAGAAACGGCCCGTAGGGGCCGTTTGGTTTTTCTGGAGCGTAGCGACGAGCAGTGTCGTGCCCGGATGCTTGGCCGGATTCTTCTGTCATGATGTGGGGTGTGGCATGCTGGGTGCCGGGAAGAGCGCGTCACGGCAGCCATGATGAGAACATCTGCATACGCCTCTTGATTCGTGTCCGACTCTTGTCCGGGCACCCGTCCAATTGAGGAACCAAGCCCCCATGGATCAGTTACAAAAGGCCCTGCGCTTTCAAGATCTTCATCGACAAGATGGCATCTTCCGGATGCCGAACGCCTGGGATGCCGGCAGTGCGCGCATGCTCTCGGCGTCCGGATTCCCCGCCATCGCCACCACCAGTGCCGGCATCGCCTTTTCCCTGGGACTGCCCGACTACGAAGGGGCGGTGAGCCGCGAGACGATGCTCGAGCGCATTCGTCAGATCGCGGCCGCCGTCGATCTTCCGGTCAGTGCCGATCTCGAGGCCGGCTACGGCGTCGAACCGGAACAGGTCGGCGACACCATCCGGCTGGCCATGGCAGCAGGGGTCGTCGGGGGGAATATCGAAGACTTTACCGGCGAGCGTAGCGCGCCGCTGTTTGGGCTTGATCTCGCCGCCGAGCGCATCCGGGCCGCCCGGGAAGCGGCCGACGCCTCGGCCATCCCCTTCACGCTGACGGCACGTACGGATTGCTATCTGGCGGGCGTCGGCAACCCCTTCGCCGCCGCGGTGGAACGCGCCAATCGCTACCGGGAAGCAGGGGCGGATTGCCTGTTCGTGCCCGGTGTATCCGACCCGGACGTGATTGCGGCGTTGGTGAAAGAAATCGACGGGCCACTCACCGTCGTTATGGGCCTGTCCGGTTCGACCCTTTCGGTGAGCCAGTTGGCGGCATTGGGCGTGAGGCGGGTCACAATCGGCGGCAGTTTGGCACGAGCGACTTACGGCCTCATCCGACAGGCGGCGAGCGAGATGAAAGAGCAGGGGAGTTTCTCGTTCGCGGATCGGCAAATCCCTGATGGGGAACTGTGCCGGTTCTTTGCCTCGTTCCCTTCTGGCTGATGCTGTAAAGCAAGTAAGGTGGGCAGGCTGCGCTTTGCCCATCCCCAGATTTACTCCGGCAAGATGGCTCGCATCGCCGCTGCTCTGGGGCGCAACGGTCTATCTGGTCGTGGCATGCTCGATCTTTGCCTTCTGGGCGCAGAACCATGCCGTTCGGCACCGTTCGCCGACGCACGTCGCCTTACTGATGGGCTCCGAGCCGGTGTTCGGTGCGCTGTTCGCGCTCGTCTGGCTCGGCGAGCGGCTGACGCCGCAGGCCTGGCTGTGGGGGGGCGGGCTGATCGTCGCGGTGGCGCTATGGGCGTCGCTGCGGCGGCGTTGAAGGACGATGCGCTTGCCGGCGGACCATGTCGTGGCAAACCCGGGGCGGGAGCGCCCCTTTCATCAGGGAGGAGTGATATGCAAGCCGTGGTACAGGAAGACCTCTCCGGTTGCGGCATCGCCAGCGTGGCGGTGCTGGCCGGGCAGAGTTATCAACAGGTGTGGCGCGTTGCCGGCGAACTGGGCATCGACGTGCACGACCCGCGGCTGTGGTCCGATACGACTCACGTGCGCACCCTGCTCGGGCACTACGGCATCCGCGCCATGGCGGGCGAAACCCCGTTTACCGGCTGGGATGCCTTGCCCGATCTGGCGCTGCTGGCGATCAAATGGCACCTCGACAATGGCCGTCCGTTTTGGCACTGGGTGGTGTACCGGCGCAGTCCACAGGGGGCGGTGGTGTTCGACCCCAAGCGCGTATTGCGCAGCAACACGCGTACCGATTTCGGCCGCATCAAGCCCAAGTGGTTCATCGCCATCAGCCCGTGTTGAGAGGGGCAAGCGTAACGTCACCCGTTGGGCTGTCACCATGAAGGTGGCTTTGCCACCGGCACTGGACCCCATAGCCGCCCTGCCGTTGCCTCCCCACTCGACAGCTGGCTGCGCCGCCCCATGACAGGTCTATACTTCGAGCACCCGTATGCTAGGAGACTGTCATGTCGAACTACCCGGTCGAAGCCATCCGCACGGTCGCCCTGGTCGGGCATGGCGATAGCGGCAAGACGACGCTGGCCGAGGCGCTGCTCTACAAGAGCGGCGCGATCACCGCGGCGGGCACCGTGGAGCGTGGCGACACGGTGTGCGACTTCGACCCGCTGGAGCGCGATTACCGTCATTCTTTGGCCTCGGCGCTGGTGCACTTCAGCCACGGCGGTGCCGAGGTCCGGCTGATCGACACCCCGGGCTTTCACGACTTCATCGGCCAGGCGATTCCGGCCCTGGCAGCGGTGGAGACGGCGCTGGTGCTGGTCAACGCGCAGAACGGCATCGAGCTCTCCACGCACCGGATGATGGATTGGGCGGCCGAGCGCGGCCTGTGCCGCATCCTGGTGGTCAACAAGATCGACGCCGAGCGGGTCGACCTGCCGGGGCTGGTCGCTCGTCTGCGCGAAGCCTTCGGCAAGGAAGTGCTGCCGATCAACCTGCCGGCCGACGGTGCCCGCTGCGTGGTCGACTGCTTCTTCAACCCGGCCGGCGCGGCCGATTTTTCTTCGGTAGCCGAGGCGCACCAGGCGCTGATCGACCAAGTGGTCGAGGTCGACGAGGAATTGATGGCGCGCTACCTGGAGCAGGGCGAGGTCACCCCGCAGGAGCTGCACGCGCCGCTGGAACGCGCGCTGCGCGAGGGCCACCTGATCCCGCTCTGCTTCGTGTCGGCACGCAGCGGCGCCGGCGTGGCCGAACTGCTCGACGTGCTGGCGCGGCTGGCGCCGAGCCCGGCCGAGGGCAACCCGCCGCTGTTCTACAAGGGCGAGGGCGACGCGGCGGTCGCCTTCCGCTCCCAGCCCGACCCGATGCGCCACGTGCTCGCCCACGTGTTCAAGGTGGTGATGGACCCGTTCGTCGGCAAGCTCGGGGTGTTCCGCGTGCACCAGGGCACGGTCACACGCGACACGCAGCTGTTCGTCGGCGACGGCAAAAAGCCATTCAAGGTCGGCCACCTGCTGCGCCTGCAGGGCAAGCGCTACGACGAGGTCGACCGGCTGATTCCCGGCGACTTCGGCGCGGTCGCCAAGGTCGACGAGATCGAGTTCGACGCGGTACTGCACGACTCGCACGACGAGGACCACATCCACCTCAAGCCGCTAGTCTTTCCGGTGCCGATGCAGGGCCTGGCCATCGCGCCGAAGCGGCGCGGCGACGAGCAGCGCATCACCGAGGTGTTGCAGCGCCTGGTGGCCGAAGACCCGTGCGTCAAGGTCGACTACCACCCGGTCACCCACGAGACGGTGCTGCGCGGCATGGGCGAATTGCACCTGCGCTACCTGCTTGACCGCATGGCCAGCGGTTTCAGGCTGGAAGTCGAGACCCGCCCGCCGCGCGTGCCCTACCGCGAAACCATCACCCGCCCGGCCGAGGGGCACCATCGCCACAAGAAGCAGAGCGGCGGGGCCGGCCAGTTCGGCGAAGTGTTCCTGCGCATCGAACCGCTGCCACGGGGAGCCGGCTTCGAATTCGTCGACGTGGTGAAGGGCGGCGTCATTCCGGGGCAATTCATCCCGTCGGTGGAAAAGGGCGTGCGCTCGGTGCTGGTGGCCGGGCCGTTGGCCGGCTGCCCGGTCGAGGATGTGAGGGTGACGGTGTACGACGGCAAGAGCCACTCGGTCGATTCCAAGGATGTCGCCTTCCAGGCCGCCGGACGGCGGGCGATGCTGGCGGCGCTGCGGGCGGCCGGGGCCATCGTGCTGGAGCCGATCGTCGCGATCGAGATCACCACGCCCGAGGCCAGGCTCGGCGACCTCACCGCCGACCTCACCGGGCGGCGCGGCCAGGTGACCGGTACCGAACCGTTGGCGCAGGGCCTGACGCTGATCCGTGGCCAGCTGCCGCTGGCCGAGCTGGAAGGCTACGCCAGCCGGCTCAAGTCGATCACCGCCGGCCAGGGGGCTTACACCCTGGTGTTGAGCCACTATGACACGGTGCCGCAGGAGGTACAGCAGCGGCTGGCCGCGGGGTATAAGGCGGAGCAGGAGGAGGACTGAGAGCTTGTGAATAAATCTGCTGCGCGCCCCGATTCCGGCCCTGTGATGCTCGCCGTACCATTTGTACGGCTGTGCTTCTCGAACCGGCCTGGGGGCGCTCGCAACGATTTCTTTCACAAGCTCTGAGCGGACGAAACGGCGCGCCGTACCAGCGGCGGCGATCGTCTGCCCGTCCAGATGGAAAAACAGCCCAGCCGGCTTGCACCGGCGGGGCTGTTTTTATCTGGTGTCGGCCTTGCGGCCCGGACTTACTTCTCGACGAAGGCGCGCTCGATGGCGTAGGCGCCCGGTTCGCCCATGCGCGGCGATTCCTTGAAGCCCAGGTCGTCGAGGATCTTGCAGGTGTCCGCCAGCATCGCCGGGCTGCCGCACAGCAGCGCGCGGTCGGTCTGCGGGTTCAGCTGCGGCAGGCCGATGTCGGCGGCGAGTTTGCCGTTCAGGATCAGGTCGGTCAGGCGGCCCTGGTTGTGGAACGGGTCGCGGGTCACGGTCGGGTAGTAGATCAGCTTCTCTTTCACCAGCTCGCCCAGGTACTCGTGCTCCGGCAGTTCCTTGGTGATGTAGTCGTAGTAGCCCAGCTCGCTCACCCAGCGCACGCCATGGATCAGCACGATCTTCTCGTAGCGGTCGTAGACTTCCGGGTCCTTGATGATGGACATGAACGGTGCCAGACCGGTACCGGTCGACAGCAGGTACAGGTTCTTGGCGTCCGGCAGCAGGTTGTCCTGCACCAGGGTGCCGGTCGGCTTGCCGGAAATCACCACGCTGTCGCCCGGCTTGATGCTTTGCAGGCGCGAGGTCAGCGGGCCGTTCGGCACCTTGATCGAGTAGAACTCGAGGTGCTCTTCCCAGTTGGCGCTGGCGACGGAATAGGCACGGATCAGCGGCTTGCCGTTGACTTCCAGACCGATCATCACGAACTGACCGTTGATGAAGCGCAGGCCCGGGTCGCGGGTGCAGGTGAAGCTGAAGAGGGTGTCGTTCCAGTGGTGAACGCTAAGGACTTGTTCGGAAGTCAGAGTCGCCATGTGCCAGTCCGTCAAAAAACATAGGGGAAGAATGACCGGCATTCTACACCTTTGTTCTATAACTGTTTTGTACTGATATCTTCTGTTTTTATAGAAAAATGATATATGTCAGTATTTTCGCGAAAATTCGCCGTTTGGCGCCGGGTACTGCCGGTAAACGAGCGAATCGTGGCGCTTATGCTGTGTTGTTGTTTTGCATGGCGGGGGCATCCTCCTGCCGTGCCAGATGCTGCTGCACCGCGTGGCGCAGGCTGTCGGCCAGGTAACGCGTGGCCGGGCCGGCGCTGTCGGCGGCAGCGTTGACCAGATAGAGCGAACTCTTGCGCCGTTGCCCCTGTCGCAGCGGCAGCGGCGACAGGCTGCCGGCGGCCAGTTGTTCGCGGATGCTGTGCTCCGGCAGCCAGCCGTAGGCCAGCCCGGCGCCGACCACGTCCAGCGCGGTGTGCGGGCTGCTGACGGTCCAGCGCTGGCTGGCGCCGAGCCAGCCTTCGTCGCGCGGCTGGCGCGTGCCGGAGTCGCGCACCACCACCTGCGGGTAGTGGCGCAGCTCGTCGCTGCCCAGCGTCCGTTGCTCCTGCAGTAGCGGGTGCGCGGGCGCCGCCACCGCGACGAAGGTGGCGTCCATCAGCCAGTCGCCCATGAAACCGGCCGGCACGCGGGTGACGATGGCCAGCTCCACCGCGCCGGCGTACAGCGCGTCGTCGGCGCCGGACATCACCACCTCGTGCACCTGCAGCCGGGTATCGGGGCAGTGGCCGGCGAACTCGGCCAGCGCGCACAGCAAGGGCTCGGTGGGGAACAGACTGTCCACCGCCAGCCTCACCTCGGCCTCCCAGCCGGCGTCCAGCGCACGGGCGCGCGCCTCCAGCCGCAAGGCGGCCTCGAGCAGCGGCGTCGCTTCGCGCAGCAGCGCGGCGCCGGCCGCGGTCAGCTTCATGCGCCGCCCCTCCGCTTCCAGCAGGCTGACGCCCAACTGCTCCTGCAGCCGCGCTACGTTGTAGCTGACCGCCGACTGGCTGCGGTTCAGCGCGCTGGCGGCCTGAGCGAAGCCGCCGTGCTCGACGATGGCCTGCAGCACGCGCCATTGCTCCAGCGAGGTACGGGGAATGTTCATACATCGAAATTATGAATGTGTTGACGCTTAATTTTGCGCTTTTTTATCAAAAAATCCATGTCGATAATGCAGCACATGAAGCACGGAATCATCCCGTGTTTATCGATCAAGGAGAACGTCATGAACAAGCTGGTGCTGATCGTTTCCCGCGTGCTGCTGGCGCAACTTTTCATCGTTTCCGGTTTCGGCAAGATCGGCGGTTACGCTGGAACCCAAGGCTATATGCAGGCGATGGGGGTGCCGGGAGCCTTGCTGCCGCTGGTGATCCTGGTGGAACTGGGCGGCGGCCTGCTGCTGGTGGCCGGCATCTTTACCCGCTGGGCAGCGCTGGCGCTGGCCGGCTTCAGCGTCGCTGCGGCGCTGATCTTCCACACCCATTTCGCCGAGCAGATGCAGATGATCATGTTCATGAAGAACCTGTCCATCGCCGGCGGCCTGCTGTTGCTGGGCTTCCCCGAGGCGCTGAGCGCCGGCAAGGCGGCGCGTTGAATCCCTTATTGCAGGAGTGAGAGAAATGATTTCCACCACGTTTGTCAGCCGCGACGTCGAGCGGCTGGTACAGGGCATGCCGGTGTCGGACGGCGCCGGGGTGAAGTTGCTGCGCGTGCTGACGCAGGACCTGCAGCGCCGGCTCGACCCGTTCCTGATGCTGGACGAGTTCCGCTCGGACGATCCGGACGACTACATCGCCGGCTTTCCCGATCACCCGCACCGTGGCTTCGAGACGGTGACCTACATGTTGGCCGGGCGCATGCGTCACCGCGACAGCAGCGGCGGCGAGGGCGTGCTGGCGCCGGGCGGCGTGCAGTGGATGACCGCCGGGCGCGGCATCGTGCACTCGGAGCTGCCGGAGCAGGAAGACGGCCTGATGCACGGCTTCCAGCTGTGGCTGAATCTGCCGTCCGGGCAGAAAATGGACACGCCAGGCTACCGCGACATTCCGGCCGGGGCGATTCCGCGCTATACCGCCGTCAGCGGCGCCGAGGTGCAGGTGATCGCCGGCGCGGCCGACGGCGTGGCCGGAGCGGTGGAGCGGCCGGTGACGCTGCCGCTTTACCTGGATATCCACCTGCCGGCCGGCAGCGCACACGAGGTGGCGATTGCGGAGGGCCATAACGCCTTCGTCTACGTCTACCAGGGGGCGGCCGGCATCGGCGCGCATGGGCAGGCGGTGCACGAGCGGCAGATGGCGATCCTCGACAACCATCCGGGGCGGGGCGGGGTGGCGCTCTCCAGTGCCGAGGGAGCCCGGCTGCTGGTGGTCGCGGGCCATCCGCTGCACGAGCCGATCGCGCAGTGGGGGCCGTTCGTGATGAACAGCCGCGAGGAAGTCGAGGCGGCGATCGACGATTTCCGCCACGGACGCTTCTGATCTGCCGCACCAGAGGAAAAATGCCATGAGTGCCATTCGTTACCTGATCGACCCCGCCTTGGCCGACGTCGGCTTTCCGGTGCAGCGACTGTTGCCGGCCGCCGTGACGCCGGCGGTCGGGCCGTTCGTGTTCCTCGACCACATGGGGCCGGCGCATTTCGCCGCCGCCACCACCGCCAGCGACGTGCGGCCGCACCCGCATATCGGCCTGGCCACGGTGACCTATCTGTTTTCCGGCGCGATGATGCACCGCGACAGCCTGGGCAGCGTGCAACGCATCGAACCGGGCGCGGTCAACCTGATGGCGGCCGGACGCGGCATCGTCCATTCCGAGCGGGTGCCGGAGGACATCCGCGCCGCCGGACTGGCGGTCGAGGGCATGCAGATGTGGCTGGCGCTGCCGAAGTCGCTGGAAGACATGGCGCCGGAGTTCCTGCACTACCCGGAGCAGGAGCTGCCGCAGCGCGACGCCGGCGGCGTCTGGCTGCACCTGTTGATGGGCGAGGCTTTCGGCATGAGCTCGCCGGTGCGCTGCTATTCCGGCACGCTGTTCGCGGCGGCCAGCCTGGCCGCGGGAGTGATGTGGAGCTTCGGTGTGGTGGCGGCCGAGCGCGCGGTGTACCTGGTTTCCGGGGCGCTGACGCTGGATGGCCGCCGCATCGAGGCCGGTCAGCTGGCGGTGCTGGAGCCTGGCGTGGAGGCGATGCTGCGGGCTGACGAAGAGACACGGCTGATGCTGCTCGGCGGCGACGCTCTCGACGGCCCGCGCTACCTGCACTGGAATTTTGTTTCCAGCCGCCGTGGCGCCATCGTTGCCGCCCGCGATGACTGGGAGCAGGGCCGTTTCCCGCCGGTGCCGGGCGAGACCGAGTTCATCCCGCTGCCGCCGTCCAGCCGCTGGCGCTGATGGCAGCGGAAAACGGAAGAGGGCGCCCCTATGGGTGCGCCCTCTGCTACGACATAAAGATCGATGGATACACAATACGCAATCAACAATGATGCTACTGTCTACTTCATACCTTTACTACCTCGCACCCGGAGCCTCAGCGATGAGGGGGGGCGCTTAAGGTCTACCTGCCAAAACGGTATAAAGGGAAAAGAACGATCAACAACATCTTGCTTCCGAACTGAACAACTGGCTACCTCGGAAGCGGTTGCGACAAACCCCTGCGGGCATCCCGGAATGCGGCTGCTTGACTGGCAACCCTATTCCTTTACTGCTGGATTAAGTCGTCTGTTCTTTCTCGATTAAACGTCTGGGCGTAATCGGTTGTTTCGGGTTCCTGCATCGGGAAGCGATGCTGGTAGCACCCTTGGGCAGAGTGAAGCCGGTCCGATTTTAGTGCCGACCGGCACTGCCCGCTTTTTGCAGGGCGCGTTGAAACAAGGCAAAGCAACCGATTTTTAGCCGATGACGCATCCGTTGCCCTCCTTGTGATGTCCTGTACTAACTATAGCCCTTGTTACGGCTGGGGCAAGTTCTTTTAACGGCTTTCGCTAAGCGTCTGTAGCTGTCGTGCCACTCCTTCCGGGTTGGGGTGCAGGTGGCGCTCGAATTGGCGTGCCGCCGCCGTCCACGAGTAGCTTTCCGCCACCCGGCGCACGTGCTCGCGGTCGATCTGCAAGGCGCGCAGGCAGGCCTGGCGCAGGTCGTGATCGAGCACGCCGGCACCGCTGTCGCCGACCACGTCGAGCGGGCCGGCCACCGGGTAGGCCGCCACCGGCGTGCCGCAGGCCATGGCTTCCAGCAGTACCAGGCCGAAGGTGTCGGTCAGGCTGGGGAACACGAACACGTCGCCGGCGCGGTAGAAGCGCGCCAGTTCGGCTTGCGGGAACACGCCGGCGAAGTAGACCTCCGGGTATTCCTTCTTCAGCCGCGGCAGCAGCGGGCCGTCGCCCACCACCCATTTCGACCCCGGCAAATCGAGTTTGAGGAAGGCCTCGATGTTCTTCTCCACCGCCACCCGGCCGATGTAGACGAAGCGCGGCGGGGCCGATTCGTCGAGCCGGTCGCGCTGGCCCGGGGTGAACAGCGTGGTGTCGACGCCGCGGCTCCACAGCGCCACGTTGTTGAAGCCGCGCGCGGTCAGGTCGGCGGCGATCGACGGCGTCGGTACCATCACCGCGCTGGCGGCGTTGTGAAAGCGGCGCATCCAGGCGTAGCTGATGCCCAGCGGCAGCCGGCTGCGGGCCTGGATGTATTCGGGGAAGCGGGTGTGGTAGGCGGTGGTGAAGGCCAGCTGATGGCGCCGGCAGTAGCGCCGCGCGGCTAGCCCGAGCGGGCCTTCGGTGGCGATGTGGACGGCGTGCGGGGCGAAGCCGGCGATGCGCTCGGCCACGCCGCGGTAGGGGCGCAGCGACAGGCGGATGTCGGGATAGGTCGGGCAGGGCAGGGTGCGGAACTCGAGCGGGGTGATCATCTCCACCTCGTGGCCGAAGCCTTTCAGCTCGCGCACGGTTTCAGTCAGCGTGCGGACCACGCCGTTGACCTGGGGCTGCCAGGCGTCGGTGACGATCAGGATGCGCATGTGGCCTCCGGGGCGGTTTCAGTGTCGGCCGAAACCGGCTCTTGAGTCATCTTGGCGGCCTTGCCGAGCAGCTGTGTCCAGTACACCACTTCGAGCCGGCCGTCGGGGTGTTCCACCAGCGCCGACAGGCTTTCCACCCAGTCGCCGCTGTTGCCGTACAGCACGCCGTCGATGTCTTTCACCTCGGCCTTGTGGATGTGGCCGCATACTACGCCGTCGAAGCCGCGCCGGCGCGCCTCGCCAGCCAGCAGTTGCTCGAAGTCGCTGATGAAGTTCACCGCGTTCTTGACCTTGTGCTTGAGGTATTGCGACAGCGACCAGTACGGCAGGCCGAGCTGGCTGCGCACCCAGTTGTAGCCGCGGTTGAGCTGCAGGATCAGCGTGTACAGGTTGTCGCCGACATAGGCCAGCCACTTGGCGTGCTGGATCACGCCGTCGAATTCGTCGCCGTGGATGACCAACAGCCGCTTGCCGTCGGCGGTGTGGTGCTCGGCCTCGCGGCGGATGGCGATGCCGCCGAAGTCCAGCCCGCCGTACTGGCGCGCCGCCTCGTCGTGGTTGCCCGGTACGTACACCACGCGGGTACCCTTGCGCGCCTTGCGCAGGATCTTCTGCACCACGTCGTTGTGGCTCTGCTTCCAGTACCAGGATTTCCTCAGCTGCCAGCCGTCGACGATGTCGCCGACCAGGTAGAGGTAGTCGGCGTCGTGGTGGCGCAGGAAGTCGAGCAAGTGCTCGGCGCGGCAGCCGGCGGTGCCGAGGTGCACGTCGGAAATCCAGATGGCGCGGTAGCGCGTGCTGGCTTGCAGGGATGCGGCGGGCATGGGGCGGTCTCCCAGTCCTGATGACAGCCCCGATGGTGCACGGCAAACATGACGACCCGGTGAGCGTCCGGTGACGGCTGTGTGACAGCCCGCCACGTGGATAAGATAATGACCGTGCTTAAGGCGTGGTTAAGTTGCATCGGGTCAAATGGGCAGCGTCAAGTCTGCATCCACCCGCTGTCAACCGAAGGAAACCGCCATGAAGACACTCGTCCTGACCGCCCTGATCGCCGCCGTCGCCGCTCCGGCCGCCTTTGCCGCCGCCAAGTGCGAGCAGCATCCCAAGGAGCAATGGATCAAGCAGGCCGATTTCAAGCAGAAGCTGGAAAAAGACGGCTACCAGATCAAGAAATTCAAGGTGGATGGCAATTGCTACGAGCTGTACGGCAAGAGCAAGGAGGGCAAGAAAGTGGAAATCTACTTCGACACCGTCTCCGGCAAGGCCGTGAAGAGCGAAATCGAGGACTGAGCCCGAGCCTCCATCATCTCCACCCCGGCCGCATTGCGCGGCCGTTTTGTTGCAGGGAGTCGATCATGAACGATCCGTTGCAGTATGAATCGGTCCGGGTATGGGACCGCTTCGTGCGTTTTTTCCACTGGTCGCTGGTGGGCTGCGTGGCGGCTAATCTGTTGCTGGTGGAGGAGGGCGACCCGCCGCACCGCTGGGCCGGCTATGCCGCGAGTGCCCTGGTACTGATGCGCATCGTGTGGGGTTTCGTCGGCAGCCGCCACGCGCGCTTTGCCGATTTTTTCCCCACGCCATCCAGGCTGGCCGTGCATTGGCGCCTGTTACGTGAGGGGTGTGATGACCCGCATTCCGGGCACAACCCGCTCGGCGCGCTGATGATGCTGGCGCTGATGGGGCTGGTGCTGGCGCTCGGCGGCACCGGCTACCTGATGGGGACCGATACCTACTGGGGCGAGGAGTGGCTGGAAGAACTGCACGAGGGCCTGGCCAATGTCCTGATGGCGTGCGCCGGGCTGCACGTGCTGGGGGCGCTGCTGATGAGCCGGCTGAGCGGCGTCAACCTGGTGCGCGCTATGGTCACCGGTGTCAAGCAGCGTCCGGTGCGGCGGGATTCGCGCTAAAGTAATTCCACCCGCAACAACAAGACGGATCAAGCGATGCGCATTCTGCTGATTGAAGACGACGCCATGATCGGCGACGGGCTCAAGGCCGGACTCGGCCAGCTCGGCTTCGTGGTGGACTGGTTTCGCCATGGCAAGGATGGTCTGGCGGCGCTCTCCAGCGCGCCCTACGACGCGGTGGTGCTGGACTTGGGATTGCCGGGCATGGACGGCATGGCGGTGCTGGCGGCCTGGCGCCGCGCCGGGCGCAGCGAGCCGGTGCTGGTACTGACCGCGCGCGATGCGCTGCCGGAACGGCTCAAGGGGCTGGACGCCGGCGCTGACGACTACCTCGTCAAGCCGTTCGCCCTGGCCGAAGTGGCCGCCCGTCTGCGCGCGCTGATCCGCCGCCGTCACGGCCAGAGCGGACCGCTGTTCAGCCACGGCGGGGTCAGTTTCGACCCGGTGGCGCGCCGCGCGACGCTGTCCGGCGAGCCGCTGGAACTGACCGCGCGCGAACTGTCGCTGCTCGAACTGCTGCTGGCCAGCAAGGGCCGGGTGCTGCCGCGCGAGCTGATCGAAGAAAAGCTGTATGGCTGGGGCCAGGAACTGGACAGCAACGCGGTCGAGGTGCATGTGCACCACCTGCGCAAGAAGCTGGGCAGCGCCTTCATCAAGACCGTGCGCGGGGTCGGCTACACCCTCGGAGAGAGCTGATGGCGGTGCCGAGCCTGCGCGGCAGGCTGATCCGCATGATCATGCTGGTGGTGCCGCTGGTGTGGCTGGTGGCCACTGGCCTGTCCGGCTACGCCGCGTGGCACGAGGTCAACGAACTGTACGACGGCCAGCAACAGCTGTTTGCCCAGCAA
This sequence comes from Pseudogulbenkiania sp., assembly GCA_016192025.1. GTDB lineage: Bacteria > Pseudomonadota > Gammaproteobacteria > Burkholderiales > Chromobacteriaceae > Pseudogulbenkiania. Next base: position 13,260 of record JACPUY010000123.1, read on the forward strand.
CTGCTCAATTCCGCGCCGACCATTACTCACCCTGCCGCTCCCTATGAGCATGGCGAGGAGGGCGAAGTGGACGGCATGGCGCTCGCCGTCTGGGATGCCGGAGGGCAACTGCTGCTGAGCGATGGCGAGGGCCTGATCCTCAATCCGCATCCCGGCTTGTCCGGCTTCCTGACGCTGGACACCGGCGACAAGCGGTGGCGGGTGTTCTATCTCAGCAACCGTGCCTACAGCGTGGCCGTGGCGCAGGAACTGGAAGAGCGCTGGGAGGTGGTGCGCGGGCTGATCGCCGCGCAGTGGCTGCCCTGGCTGGTGCTGGTGCCGGTGTTGCTGCTGTTGCTGTGGCGTGGCGTGGCGCTGGGTTTGCGCCCGCTGGAGCGGGTTCGCGACGAACTGCAGCATCATCCGCTGGACGCCCCGACACCCTTGTCGCGCGAGGTGCCGGCCGAATTGCGACCGTTGATCGACGGCATGAACGGGCTGATTGCGCGCGTGGCCGAGATGCTGGCACGCGAGCGGCGCTTCACCGCCGACGCGGCGCACGAGTTGCGCACGCCGCTGGCGGCGCTGCGGGTGCAGGCCGAAGTGGCGCAACTGAGCACCGAGACAGCGGCGCGCGAGCACGCGCTGGCGCAGCTGACGCTCGGCGTCGACCGTGCCACGCGGCTGATCGACCAGCTGCTGGCGCTGTCGCGGCTGGACCCGCTGCAAACGCCGGCTAACGCCGCTCTGCTGCACTGGCAAGCCATCGCCGAGCGCGCCCTGGCCGAAGTCCGGCACACGGCGGCCGGGCGCGCCATCACGGTCGAGCTGCGTCAGACTTGCCCCTACGCCGAGGTCTTGCCGCTACGTGGCGACGACACGCTGGTCGGCCTGCTGCTGCGCAACCTGCTTGACAACGCCGTGCGCTACTCGCCGGACGGCGCCACCGTGACGCTGGAGCTGGCTGCCGACCATGTGGCGGTACGCGATACTGGGCCGGGCATCGCGCCGGAATGGCTGGAGCGGGTGCGCGAGCGCTTCTTCCGTCCGCCGGGGCAGAATCAGCCAGGCAGCGGGCTCGGGCTGTCCATCGTCGAGCGAGTGGCCGAACTGCACGGTCTGGCGCTGCAGCTGGAAAACCGCACCGAGGGCGGTCTCATCGCCCGCCTGGTGCGCGCCTGAGGCGTCCAGGCCGCCTCGGCGACGCCTGTCCACCGCCGCCTGCTGCGGCAATCGGTCGCATTCACGTACGGCGCACTAAACTGGTCATTGCCAGGAGCTCGCTGCCCACTCCAAGTGTTGGCCCACGTTGCGCCGTGGGCCGTTTTTCTTTGCTTTATCGCGCGCTATACCGGCTGGTGCTACGGCCCGGTCACCGTGGAACATATCCGCGCCAACAGCAAGAGCGCTTACTGAGGAGAACGGACATGTGGTACTTCGCCTGGATGCTGGGGCTGCCATTGGCCCTGACACTGACTATCATTAATGCTGGGATTGAGGAAAATCCTCGTCACGACGATTGAGGATGATGTGATGAGAACCGCGCAAGATCTGGTGCGAGAGGCGCGCAGCCGCATCGTCGAGCTGGCTCTGCCCGAGGCGGTGACCTGGCGGCCGGACGGCGTGCTGGTGGTGGACGTGCGCGAACCGACGGAATACGCCGCCGGCCATGTGCCCGGCGCCGTCAACCTGCCGCGCGGCGTGCTGGAGTTCCAGCTGGAAGCGTCGCCGGAACTGGCCAACCGTCATCGCCCGGTGCTGCTGTATTGCCAGACCAGTGCGTGTGCCGCGCTGGCGGCGCAGTCGCTGCTGCAGATGGGCTACACCACAGTGTGTTCGATCGCCGGCGGTTTCGACGATTGGGTGGCGGCCGGGCTGCCGGTGGAAAAACCCGCGCCGTCTCCGACGCTTAAGCAAGCGTCCTAATGAAAAAAAGCGGGAAGGTCGATGACCTTCCCGAAACGCTTCGTTGCAAGGGTTGGGTTGCGGCTTAGCGCTCGACGATCAGGCGCGAGCGCATTTCCAGGTGCAGCGCGTGGCAGAAGTGGGTGCAGTAGCACCAGTACACGCCCGGCTTGTCGGCCTTGAAGGTGACCGACTTGGTCTCCTGCGGGTTGACGATGAAGTTGACGTTGTACTTGGGTATGGCGAAGCCGTGGGTGAGGTCTTCCACCTTGTCGAAGTTGGTCAGGATGATCGTTACCTCGTCACCCTTCTTCACCTTGATTTCGCGCTGGCTGAACGCCGGGGCCTGCGAGGCGAGGTAGACGGTTACCTTGTTGCCGTTGCGCTCGATGCGGCTTTCCTTCGGGTCTTTCAGCGCCAGCGGGAAGTCGTCCAGGTTGTAGACCTGGCGCGTTTTGATCTTGTCGCGCTTGACGATGATGAAGTCGTGCGGCTCCGGGTAGACCGGGTGGTCGGCGACGTGGATCATCTTGTCGCCGGTGATGTCCACCAGCTGTTCGTTTTCCGGATGTAGCGGGCCGACCGGCAGGTAGCGGTCCTTGGAGAACTTGCAGCCCACCGCCAGCCACTGGCCGTCGGCCTCGCGCGTTTCCGACATCGAGGCGTTGACGTGACCGGGCTGGAACTGTACGTCGAGGCGGTCCACCACGTACTTGGCGTTCTTGTCGCCACCGTAGAACTTGATCGCCTCGGCGAGGTTCCACTTCACGATCTGCGAATCGAGGAACAGCGTGGTGTAGCCGTTGCCGCGCCCGTCGAAGGCGGTGTGCAACGGACCCAGCCCCAGTTCCACCTCGGCGACGATGGTTTTCTTGATGTCGTCCAGCTTGCCGTCGAACCAAGCCAGCACCTTGTCCAGCTCGATTACGGTGGCGGTCGGCGACAGCTTGCCGGCGCAGATGAAGTACTTGGCGTCCGGGCTGGCGTTGACGCCGTGCGGGTTCTTCGGCACCGGCACGTAGGCGGTCAGTGCAGTCTTGGGGTCGGCGTTGGCGGCCTTGGTGCCGTCCACCACCGGCACTTTTGAATCGCCGACTGTCTTGAACTTGCCGTCCTTGACCGCCTGCTCGATGCGCGCCACGTTGAAGAACACGCAGGCGTCGCGCTCGGCCGACATCATGTCTTCATAGTGGGCGCCGTTCTCGACGTTGTACTGGTTGGAGGCGGCCAGTTTGCCGTCGTACGAGGTGGCCACCAGGTCCATGTTGCCGTCTACCTTGCACTGCCAGCGCACTTCCATGGTCTCGGCGTCGACGCAGCTGAACAGCGCGCCGTATTTCTCCGGCGACTCGAGGTCGTGGCCGTCGTTGGGGTGCGGGATGTGGAATTCGCTGCCGCAGAACACGCGCGTGGTGCGGTCGATGCTCTGGTCCACCGGGTCGCGCTTGTCCGGGAAGACGCCGTGGAAGCCCTGCACATTGGGCAGTTCGGTGATCTTGTCGCACTCGAAGGTGTCGAGGCGGATGCGCGCCAGGCGCGAGTTGATCTTGTCGTTGACCCAGGCGTAGCGGCCGTCATAGGTGCCCTTGGCGTACGAGGCGTGCACGTGGTGGGTGTCGCCGACCATGTACTTGGGCGTGCCGTCCGGCTTGGTGCCGAGGATGGCCTTGGATTCGTTGGTGATGCCCCAGCCGCTCAGGCAGTCCATGTTGAATACCGGGATGCGCTTGATCTCACGCCCGGACGGCAGGCCCAGTACGCGCATCTCGCCGGAGTGCCCGCCGGACCACAGACCATAGTAGTCGTCGAGCTGGCCGGGTGCCTTGTGCGGATTGTGTCCGGCGCCGTGCTCCGGTGCCGGCGCGGCCGCACCGGGGGCCGCCTGCGCGCCGTCCTTGCACGCGCTCAGGCCGGCGCTCATGCCGATACCGGCCAGCCCCAACACCGTCGAGGTGCCGAGAAACTTCCGGCGGCTGATGTCGGAAATGACTTCTTCCTTCGCCATGTTATTCACTCCAAGTGTACTGAAATAATGTGAGTTTTATGATTTGGATTCCGCCGCTATTGCAATCCTTTTGCCTACCCGGTGGAATTGATTCGCATCAAGGCTTTAAAAGAAACAGCAGTGGGAAACTCAGCGCAGCGGGTGCCGGGGAGTAAAATGGTGTCCGGTGTGTTTGATGTTTCCGATAAAGGATGTGGTATGAAAAAGAACGTTCTGGCACTGGCGCTATTGGCTATGTTGTCCCTGACGGCGTGTGGTGAAAAGGCGGCCTCCGGCAAGACCGAACAGGCGGCGGCCCCGGCCGCTGCCGAAGCGGCCACGCAAACGGCGGCGGTCGATCCGGCGCTGAAAAAAGGCGAAGACGTGGTCAAGAAGACCTGCCTGATGTGTCATCAGACCGGCGCCGCCGGTGCGCCGATCGTCGGCAACAAGGGCGACTGGGAAGCCCGCCTGGCGCAGGGCAAGGACACGCTGTACAAGCACGCGCTGGAAGGCTTTACCGGGGAGAAGGGGGCGATGCCGGCGCGCGGCGGCAACAGCGCGCTTTCCGACGACGAGGTCAAGGCCGCCGTGGATTTCATGGCGTCCAAGGTATCGTAAACGTGGGTCGGGTGGCCCGTGTTGCGGGCCGTCTGGTGGAGCATCAGACGGCGACGGAAGTTGCCGTTTTTTATTGCCGTTGCCGGCGCTCAGTAGCCGTCGGCGGCGGGCAGGGACAGCAACAGCGTGCGGCGTTTCATTGTGTGTCCTCCGTGCCGTGGCCAAGCAGCGGGTCGCAGTTCAGGGCGGTCAGCAACTGCTTCACATTTTCCCGCAACGGCGCGCCGGGGTGGCTCAGCGGGTCCGGCCGGATCATGCCTGCGGCATCGTGAAGGTGATGGGGGAAGGTGGCAAGATCCGGGTGTAATGGCGCGGTGTCTATTCGCAAAACACGGTCGCCGTATTTCCAGACGAAGGCATATTCCTCATTCGAGGCCGCTTTGATTTCCAGTTGGGTGCCATTTAATAGTTCCAGATAAATAGCGTCCTGAAACAGGGTAATGTCGCCGGCGAGCGTTTCACCGAAATCGTCGATGATAAAATCGCGCAGCATTTCATACTGGGCTGTAATAGTCATGTGTTCCCCAGGCAGTGTTTGATGTCGTCGCGCGCCTGCTGATAGTGCTGCTGCAATTGCCGGGCCGATAGATAGTCCTCGTAGGGGGGGTGTTCGGCCACGCTGTGCTGGCGGATGGCGTCGAGCAGCGCGTCTGCATCGGCGACGGCGTAGCGTGCCAGGATCTGCCGGTGGCTTTCGCGCAGTTCGTACATCAGCTTCGACAGGGCGTCGACCTGCAGTGCCAGCGCGGCGTCGACGTCGCGGAAAAAGTTCTGGTAGGACATGGTGGCCTCACATATGACTGTCGTGCAGGGCGCCGCCGTCCAGCCGCGCCAAGTCGGGTTTGACTTCGGCAAACGCCAGCACCTTGCCGCCGAACTGCTGGGCGAAGGCCTCGGCCTTGGCTCGTTGACCGAAGGGCACCAGCGTCGGCCCCATCGAGCCTTGGCGCGACGAGCCCTGTACGTAGAACGCCTTGGCGGCATCGATCCAGTGCCCCTTGGGTGCCTGCCAGTCGGCCTCGCCCATGTCCTGCACGTAGAGTGCGGCGATGCGCTTGTGCTGTTCCGGGTTAAGGTAGAGCGAGAACATTTCCAGCGTGTCGCAGAAAAATTCCGGCTCGCCGGCGGTGTAATGGATCTGCGCCTTGGTGCCGGGGTAATCGGCCAGCAGCATGCCGTCCAGCGCGCAGGCCGTGTCCTGCTTGACCTCTAGCGGGTTGGTCCTGGCGGCTTCGTCGTCCTGGCAGCCAGCCAGCCCGGTGACGAGGCCGGCGAGCAGGAGGGCGGTAGTCAATTTCATCGGAATCTCCACATGGCGCAGGCCAGCGGCGTGACGATCCAGCCGACCATGATGCCGCCGAGCAGCAGCGGCTGGGTCAGCAGGTCGGGCATCACGCTGCCCAAGCCATAAAAGGTACGCAGCTCGTCGCCGCTGAAAATGTTGAGGATGCGGAACAGGTCGGCCGGGTTCAGCAGCATCAGGTAGGGCAGCACTCCCCCCAGCGGGCCGTCGCCCTGCACCACCAACAGGCCCAGCAACAGCAGGTCGAACACCAGTACGAAGAAGAACCACAGCGCGATCGCCACGCCCGAGGCGCGGGTGCGGTCGCTGGCCAGCACCGACACCAGCACCGCCAGCGACAGGAAGGCGAGGCCCAGCAGCAGCGCCGACAGCATGAAGCCGGCGTAGTGGTAGAGCGCGGCGCCGCCCAGCCGGGTGGCGAGCAGGGCGCCGACCAGGCCGAAGCCGATCAGGGTGGACACGCTCAGCGCAGCGGCCAGCCCGCCGTATTTGCCGAGGATCAGCTCGGCGCGGGTGATCGGCAGCGACAGCAACAGTTCGAGCGAGCCGCGCTCGCGCTCGCCGACGATGGCGTCGAAGCCGAGCAGCAGGGCGATCAGCGGGATCAGGTAGATCACCAGGCTGACCAGGCTGGCGATGGTGACCTCGATGCCGCGCAAGCCGACCTCGCCCTGCTGGGCCGCGCCGAAGTAGGCGATGACCAGCGCGAACAGCGTGAACACGGTGCTCACCGCCAGCACCCAGCGGTTGCGCAGGCGGTCGCGGAATTCCTTGGCGGCCACCACGCGGATCGAATGCAGTTCAACGAATGCCATGGTTCACCCCGCGTAACCCAGAAACACGTCTTCCAGCGACGGCTCGGAGAGCCGCACGTCGTGCACCACCTTGCCCAGTGCGGCGACTTCGGCCAACAGCGCCATCTTGGCCGGGCGCGGGCAGGCGAATACCGGCTGCCGCGCACCGCTGTCCTGCGGTGCGGCGCCGTGGCGTGCCAGCCGGGCCAGTTCGGTCGGCGTCAGCGGCCGGGCGGTGCTGAGCGTCATTTCCAGCGGCAGCGGCAGGGACTCGCGCAGCTCTTGCACCGTACCCAGCGCCTGCAGCCGGCCGGACTTCATGATGGCGAGCCGGTCGACCCGCTCCTGGATCTCCGCCAGGATGTGCGAGGTCAGGATCATGCTGACGCCCTGTTCGCGCAGCTCGGCCAGCATGCGGTAGAAGGCGCGGATGGCCTCCGGGTCGAGGCCGGTGGTCGGCTCGTCGAGAAACAGCAGCTGCGGGTTGCCCAGCAGCGCCTGGGCCAGGCCGAGGCGCTGGCGCATGCCCTTGGAGTAGCCGCTGACGCGGCGCGTGGCGGCGTGGGCCAGCCCGACCTTGTCCAGCAGCGGGGCCACCTGCTGCGGGTCGGCGCCCTTGAGCCGGGCGAAGTAGGCCAGCGTTTCCGCCCCGCTGAGGTTGTCGTACAGCGCCAGCTGTTCCGGCAGGTAACCGATGTGCCGCCGCACGGCGCGGAACGCCGCGCCGCCGGTGGGGCTGCCGAGCACGCTGAGACGGCCGGCGCTGGGGCGGATCAGCCCCAGCATCATCTTGAACAGCGTGCTCTTGCCGGCGCCGTTATGGCCGATGAGGCCGAA
>JACPUY010000124.1 GCA_016192025.1 Pseudogulbenkiania sp.
CGCTCCGCTCTTCGCGCCGAAGAGCATCGAGGATGGGAAGGCGAAGCAGGCCCGCTTCGATGACCCGTTCCGCAAGATCGAGAAGCGCATCGAAGGCGAGTACGCCCTGTGGCAGGGCCGCCTTGAGACCGCCCTGACCGGACTGGGCCAGGCCGCCACCGCAGCCATCACTCGGACCTACGCCAGTGCTGTGGCGCCGGCATCGAACCCTGTCACGGGTAGCTAACATGAAGCTGAAGAACGTGTCCAAGTTCTTCGATCGGACGCCGGCCGTTGACGGCTACACGGGCCTGAACGCGTTCAAGTGCCAGCTCGAGCCCTTTGACTACGTCAAGATCGACGGCGCTGCGGTAAAGCGCCGTGTCATGTCGACGGCACCCGAGGTCGTGATCCCGACACGCAAAGTCATCAGCATTGACGGGCAACGTTACCTCGTCGGGGACAGCAGCCCGGACCACTGGAACGGCGAGACGGTGCGCAATCGCTACGTCATCCAAGGGGCCGACGACTCGGTCCAGATCCAGAGCATCGCCCAAGTGCTGGCCAATACTGCCGGCACCACCGCGTATGCCAGTATCGAATTCAACAAGGTGTCAACGGATGAGCGCGACAACAGCGACTTCCATCCGCAATATCACATCTATTTCGGCCCCACTGAGAGCGTGCCGAAGCACAGTGTCCTCACCGCGGGCAGCAAGACCTACCTCGTGCGCGAGGCCCACCCGACGCTGGGCGGGCTACTCGACGCGCTCTCGAACGAACTCGATTCCCCAGTCATCGACGCGGCTACGTTCAAGTCCCGCAGCTACAACCCGGTCACCGACACCTACACGGATACTCCGGCCACGGTGAGGTGCATGCGGGTGCGCTGGCAGGACCATTTCACCTACCTGTCCCAAGGCTCGACGAAGTACGAGTCGGGGGACATGCAGGTGTTCGTACCGACGTCGGTGACACCCAAAGCGGGTGACACGCTGACCTTGACGGACGGCGTGTGGACCCTTCTCTCCGTCGTTGCCGAGAGCACGTTCCGCAGCCTGCACGTGCGGAGAGCGTGATGTATCGGGTCACGAACAAGGCGCAGTTCGACGCCAAGATCGATGCCTGGATCGCGGCGGTCAGGGGTGGCGCGGAGCGGGCCGTGACAAAAATGGCGCGCGATGCGCAGCGCTTTGCCACGTTGTCTTCTCCGACGTTCTCGGGGGACTTTGCCTCCAATTGGAACGTTAGCTACGGCACTGTCGACACGACGTTTCACACCAGTGGTGGCGACTACATGCCGATCGGCAACAATCTGCGTGCGCAGGCGATCAATAGTGCGTTCAGCGTGACCCTGGGTCGATTCAACATGCAGGGCTTCAAGCTTGGGCAGAAGGTCTTCATAGCCAACTCAGCGGCACACGATGAACCGTATGCGTCCAAGATTGAAAACAATCAAATCAAATTTCGTCCTGTGAACGTCGGTAAAGATCGAGTGGCTGGAAAAACGTACGATCACCTGCGTCACACATACGCCACGATCAGGAAGGGAATGATGGTATGAGTACCTTCGAGCAATGCCGTGATGAGATTGTGGCCCTGATCAACACCGCGATCGGGGTCAGTTACCCGACGCTGAAGGTGTTCTATGAGAACACCCTGAGTGTGGATCTTGACACAGTCGGTGACCGCTTCGTGCGCATCGAGCTGGAGTTCGATGACGCTGCGCAACTGACCATCAACAACACTCCGGCCGATCGCACCTACGGGACCGTGTACTTTACGATCTTCCTGAAGGAGGGGCTCGGCACGCGACCCTACCTTGAGTTGGTACAGTTTTTCAAGGACCTGGTGGCGTTCAAGACCGCCACCCACTACCGCTTCGAGGTCGTCCGGCCCGGCAAGCGAGGTGCCCCGGACGGGTGGCGCAGCTACGAGGTCACGGCGCCATTCTGGTTTGACGCTGGCATCTGATAGATTCGGCTTATCCTTGCGTCAGCATAATTTATCAGGTATCCTCCGAGCAGAACGGGCTTGAGTGTGCCCGTCGGGCGTAAGCCTTAACCTGTTCAGGAGAGCCAAAATGGCGATCACCCTCAGTACCGGGCTCACGGCATCCGTGGCCAAGACCTACGGCACCTCTGTTGCAATGAGCGCCATCACCAATGCCTCCGAAGCCGTCGCGACGCTGGCTGCGGGTCACTCCGTTGTCGTGGGCGACTACCTCGAGGTCACCTCGGGCTGGGGCCGTCTCGACAAGCGCATCGTGCGCGTGAAGACGGTGGTCACCAACGACGTCACCTTCGAATCGATCAACACCTCCAGCACGGCCAAGTACCCCTCCGGTGCAGGCACCGGTTCCATTCGCCGCATCACGGCCTGGACCCAGCTCACGCTGGTTCGGTCACTGTCAGCAACTGGCGGTGATCAGCAGTTCGCCGACACCACCGCGATCGACGACGTCGTCGCGCGCCAGATCCCGACCATCCGCAACGCGGTCACCATGACCATGGACGTGTACGATGACCCGACCCTGGGCTGGTACGCCGACGTGGACACGGCCGACGCCTCGCGCACGCCGTTCGGCCTGCTGATGACCTTCCCGAACAGCTCCAAGCTGGTCGCGAATGCCTACTGGTCGCTGCAGAAGGTGCCGACGATGGCGCAGAACGAAGCGCTGATGACGCAGATCAGTCTCTCGTACGCCGCGGAGCCTGTCCGCTACGCCTCGTAAGTTGTCACGTGGGCCGATGGGTCCACAGATAAGCCGGGCGCGGATCAGCCGCCGCGCCCGGCCTTCACATAAGGCTGATCCGCCCGTTTCACTACAAGGAATTCACCATGTTCGTTCTCAAGCACGATCCCGTTTTCACGACCGACGTCAAGATTCCGCGCGCTGATGGCAAGGACGGCAACCTCAAGATCAAGTTCAAGTACAAGGATCGCGAGGAGCTGAGGAGCTTTATGGAAGAGTTGGCGGCTGAGGGCGCCAAGCGCAGCGATCTGGAGGTGCTGCTGGACATCGTCGTCGGCTGGGAAGAGGTCGATGCTCCCTTCACCAAAGAGAGCCTCGATGCGCTGCTGAAGACCTTCCACGGCTCTGCCAAGGCCGTCTTCGACGCCTACGTCCCCGCTTTGATGGATGGGCAGGAAAAAAACTCAGGGAAGTAGCATCCCGGATGTGGGAGCCAGGGCCGTCACAGGAAGAACTTGATCTGATTGGCATCACTCTGGCCGATCTGGGCGAGGCTGAACCCATTGAGGTGTGGCCAGAAAACTGGAACGCGGCGCAGTTGTTTAACGCCATGGACACTCAGTGGCGACACAACATGTCGGGTCCAGCCGGGTTGGATTACACAGCTCTGGATTCGACTGCTGGATGGCTCGAACTTGAAATTAAAAGCAAACGGGAACTGTTCCGTCAGATCCGAGTGATGGAAGAGGAAGCGCGAAAACAGATCGCCAAAACCAATTCGGCCTGAAGGGAGTAGTCGCACATGACCGAACCGAGCGCACCGAGCAGTGGTGGCATCGATACCGCCGCCACGCTTGCCCTTGAGATCACCACTGGTGGCGCGCTCGGCACGCTGCTCGAGATCAATGCTCAGCTTGATCGCCTGAGCCGGCCGCGCACAATCAACGCTGGCAAGCTCGAGTTCAAGGAGTTTGGGTCAAACTTTCAGCAGCAGCTCAACGCGCAGGTCGCTCGAATCCAGGGTGCGCGCAAAGCGGCAGCAGCAAAACTCAGCGAGCCTCTTGCTGTGGCTCCGCTGCAGCTTGGCACCGAAACGCTGTCGAATCAGGCTGCGGCCACTATTGGTCGGCTAGGTGCCGAGATCAACAGTCTCAAGAGCCAGTTGGCAACGGCTGCTGTGGCTGCCGATCAGCAGCGCCAGCATATCCAGAAGCTGACCTCGGCCGCAGACGACGCCGGCAAGGTGTACCGTACCCTGAGTGCCAACATCGACGGGTACAAGCATTCGGCCCGAGATTTGACCGTGGTCACGAAGGACCAGTTGAAGGCATTGAGCGATGAGACGGTGCTGCGTAAACAGCAGCTCGCCATCGGCAACGACACGATCGCCATCTATCGCCGCCAGGCATCCGAACAGCGCGACGCACAGCGATCTGGCGTCACGCAGTACCGTGCCCTTCTGGAGAACGAAGCGCGTGACCGCAGGGCAGGACTGCAGCAGTTGATGGCGATCTCGCTCGACGAAGCCCGCACCCGTAGGCTGGGGATGCTGCAGGGTGCTGCGGCCCGAGAAGACGAGCTGCGTACCCGCTCGAGTGGTGTCACGCAGTACCGTGCCCTCTTGGAGAACGAAGCGCGGGACCGCAGGGCCGGACTGCAGCAAGTCTCCGCAACCCGGGAAGACGAAGCGCGCACTCGCAGGCTGGGGCTGCAGCAGACTCGTGCGCTGGCTGACGATGAGATCCGCACGTTCCGTGCCGCCGAGGCTCGTGCCAGCCAGGTGCGGAAGGACGCCCTTTTCCGTCGCCTGTCCGATCTGCGGCAGGCTGAGCAGGCCCAGAGGGCGGCGATCGACCTTGAGTCCCGCGTTCCTCGCACAACGGTCGTGACTCGATACGGATCGCTGGCCACGGCCCGTGGTGAAACCACAGGTTCGACACAGCTTGCACGTGAGATCCAGACGCTTGCAGCGGCCCACAACCAAGTCGGCCAAGCGGCCCGTCAATCCAGCGAGCACATGGATCGCTGGTCGAAGGCAGCCTATCAGCAGCACGCCTTTGCTCGCGGCCTGGCAGGATCGCTGAATCAGCTGTGGCTGACTTACGGCACCTTGGCCCCGTTGCTGGCCGGCGCCGCAATCGGCGCAACTGCGAAAGCGGCCCTCAGTGCAGGCACCGAGCTCGAGTTCCAGCTCACGTTCGTCAAGGCCCTGGGCAACGAGTCGGCTGAATCCATCGGACAACTCAACGCAGCTGCGAAGAACCTTGCGAAGGACGGCCTATTCGGTGTGACCGAAATCGCCAGCGGCATGCGTTTGCTGTCGCAAGCCGGTCTTTCGGCGAATGAGCAACTTCTCGCGATCCGACCCACGCTTGATCTCGCCACTGTGGGTGAGATGGGAATGGCTGATGCCGCCGTGACCCTGGTCGGGGTCCTGCAGGCCTTCGGGTTGAATGTTGGCCAGATTGGGCACGTCGGGGATGTGTTTGCCAAAGCAGCAGCCACTTCTCAGGTATCGGTGCAGGACATGACCGCGGCCATGAGAACGGCGTCGGTGGTGGGTAAGCAGTATGGCGCTTCGCTGGAAGATACGGCGACTGCCCTGACGCTGCTTGGCCAGCTCAACATTAAGGGCACGGCGGCAGGCACTTCGCTGCGTAACATGTTGAAGGAGTTGTTCACCCCGACGTCTCAGGCAGCTGAGCAGATGCGCAAGCTTGGCATTGAAACAACGACCAGCGAAGGAAAACTTCGGGCGTTCCCCGATGTTATTCAGGATCTGCGCACTGAGTTGCAGAAGTACGACAAGATTTCTCAGACCAACATTTTGCAAAACCTGTTTGGTGAGCGAGGCGCAAAAGAAGCAATTGCCATGCTCTCACAGACTCGAGAGCAGTGGGGCAAACTTAGGGGTGAGATTGGCGACAGTGCCGGTTTCATTCGCAAGGTTTCGGACGAGCTGGAGAGCACGACACGTGGTTCGATGCGGAAAGCCATCAACACGCTGCAGGTAACCCTGGTCGAGGCGTTTGAGTCAACCGGTGGGGCTGCAGGCAAACTGGCTGACTCGCTGAAGAATCTGTTCGATTCCCCCGCAGTTAAGACCAGTGCGCAGAACATCCTTCTCACGATCTCCACTGTGGCCGAAAGTCTGTTGGCTGTGGCGCCGGCTATTGCAACGGCAACATCGATGCTGTCGGGAGTCGCGCCGCTTCTCGCACAGGGGGCGCTGCTGTGGGGAGTGTACAGGATAGCTGTGATGGCTGCGACGACAGCCATGAGTCTGGCGTCTGGCGCGGCAGGCGTCCTGGGCCTGACTACGGACGTGCAGGCATTCATTACTGTGATGACTGGGGCAGCAGCAACCCTAACCGGTGGCACGGGAATTATTGCTGCACTTGGGCTGCTGGTTAATCCGGCCACGATCGCTGCCGCTGCCATTACGGCAGTTGCGTTCGGGATATACAAGCTGTCGTCGGCTCCGACCGATACGGCGGCCAGCCGGCTCAAGACGATGGGCGATCGACTTGACACTTTGGCTGCCAAGGCGCAGTCAGCTCGTGAAGCGATCGACAAGCAACTGGTTTCGATGGGGCTTCTTGATGACAAGCAGAAAACACAAGTCCTGTCAGATCGTCGGTTGGTTGACCTGGAAATTGGCCGTCGTGAATTCGCATTGACGGAAGAGGCAGGAGTCAATCCGCACTATCGCCTCGAAGAGCGCGCAGCGATTAATCGTCTGAAGCGGGAACGTGCAGCCCTCGACTCCCGTATCGCGTCCATCGCTGCAGACGAGAAATACGTCGCGGATCGTAGTGCAGCCATTCAGTTTAAGTTGAGTGAGGGCGCCGCCATCACCAGTACGCCGATGACTACCGGAACCAAGAGCAGTGCCTTTGAGAGCTTTGTCGACAAGTACGGTAGTAAGGACCAAAAGCGTGAAGGTCAGATCAAGGCGATCAACGACGAATACAATGAGCTGGCCAAGAACACCAATCTGACTGCAGATCAGTTGAAGCTTGCACGCGAGCGTCGCGATGCGGCCATTGCTGAGTTGCGCAAAGATCCTTCGTCACACAGGATCGACAAGTCAACCCTATTCGAAGTCTCCAGCATTGGAAAACAAGCTAAGCTGGAGTATCAGGCTGAAATCGATCGCATCGAGTTGCGGGATAAGGTTGCGCAACTGCTGCGCAACAACGATCTGCTGAACGAACGTGATTACGAGGACCTGCAGAATGAGTTGAGCGACGAGCGCATGGCTGCGGCGCGTGCCCGCATCACCAAAGAGCAAAACGAGATCAATGCGCAGTTGAAGACCGCCAACGCCGAGACGGCTAAGGCGCTCAACAACAGGCTCGATGAGTTGTCGTCAGAACAGAGGAAGCTCGACACCGAAGCCGAGACCACCCGCGTCCTCAAGATTTATCAGAACTACGCCAAGGCGCAGGGTGCCGCCGAGAAGTATGCCGATGCCGTCGCCAAGATCGCCAAAGAAAATGCGAGCATTCTCGAGCAGCAGCGGGCTGAATACGAACAGTCCAAGATCACGGACCCGGCTCAGCTCGCGCGCCTGAAGGCTGAAGCGGAGGTTACCTCCAGATATCGCGGCGAACTCGCCAAGATCGACGCGGCGATCGAGGACACGATCAAGGACGCGGAGAAGCTCGCCGAGCTGCTGGGCATGCGCGCCACCATCACGTTCGACGGCAACGTCGAGAACTTCTCGCGCGAGCTGGAGGCGCTCGATGCCCGGATAGAGAAGGCGCAGGGCAATTCTGTCGAGCGCGCGGCGCTGCAGGCGCAGCGTGAAAACCTGCTCAAGAACCAAGCGCGCGACAAGAGCCTGGCCGGCGACGCTGCTGCCGGCCGCACCAAGGAACAGCTTACATTCAAGGCTGGATGGGATCGCGCCCTGAATGATCTCCAGCTCCGTTTTGCGGACACCAGCAAGATCGGTGAGGAAGTCTTTACGCAGATGGCGCAAACAATCGAAGGTTCGCTTGCAGAATTTTTGTTCAAACCCTGGGACAAGGGTCTGCAAGGTATGTTGCAGAGTTTCGGTCAGATGTTGCAGCAGATGATTGCCAAAGCGGTGGCTGCTGATCTGATGAGCAAGCTTGTTGGCAAGGGGAACGGCGACGACGGTTGGCTGGGTTTAGCATTCAACGCAGCGACAATGGCTGCTGGATATAACAGCGGGAAGAACTTTGCACCGGTTTCTGAGGCTGCCTTTACGCCTGTAGCGGCAAACGGCTTAGCTTTTGACACGTCAGGTATCACTGAGAGGTTTGCCAACGGTGCAGCGTTCACCAACACGATAGTGAGCCGTCCCACCACCTTCCGCTTCGCCAAGGGCACGGGGCTGATGGGTGAAGCCGGGCCTGAAGCGATTATGCCTCTGCGTCGTGGACGCGATGGCAAGTTGGGTGTGGCTGCGGCGGGTGGTGGTGGCACGACTCAAAGCATTACTCTGATTGTGCAAGTTCCGCCTGGCTCGCCGCCAGAAACTAAGCGTGCAGCCGGGGCCGGCGCACGCGAGGCGCTGGCTGTCTTCCAGCGTAGCCAGAGGTACGGGTAATGAGCGAATTCCTGGAACAGCGTTTCCCCATTGCCGTGAGGCTGGGCGCCAGCTACGAGGACGATTTTGTCGTTGATGTTGGACGCACAAAGGGCGGTAAGGAGCATCGACGTCTGCTTCATCCGTTCCCGATTCGACGTTTTACCGTGTCGTTCTCACGTTCGAAGACTGACCTGTTCAACGAGGTCCTCGCCCTTTATCACCGCACATACGGTAAGTATGCAGGTTTCAGGGTGCGCGCGTTTGATGACTGGAGTACGAACGGTGCGACAAACACTCCAACTCCGTTGGATCAGCAGTTGATCAAGGTGTCGGCCGGTGTGTATCAGCTTATTAAGGCCTACGGCCTGAGCGGGGCAGCGCTTGGCAGCATCGGTTACCCCTACCGCAAACTATTCAAACCTGTGACCGGAACAGTCCGTGTTGCTGTTGACGGCATAGAGCAGATGTCGGGGTTTACTATCGACCACACTACGGGGTTAGTCACCTTTGCTGCCGATCCTGGAGCAGCGATGGTTACTGGAGGATGCGAATTCGATATCCCGTGCCGTTTCGACTCAACGATAACGGTGTCTCCGGTATCGCCATCATGGGCAGAAACCGAAGAGATTAACCTGATGGAGTTGATCGACTTATGAAAGCCGTTATAGCCGATTATCGCTATCGTACAATGTGTCTGCGGATTGTGCCGACCTTTGGTCCTGTGATCCGTCTGACTCATTATCCGCATGATATGACCATGAGCAACGGGCAGGTCTATAAGGCGTTTCAAGGAAACGACTTCACCGGCTACACTTCAGGTAGCGGGATGTCGCCTGCAATGGTGGATCTCGAAGGTGTCGCTGACCTTGCTGGTATCAGCAAGGATGCAGTCATTTCAGGTGTGTATGACGGTGCGCGTTGCTATCTTTTTGCAACGACATGGAAAACTCCAATCGAGGACGAAGAGGAAATTGTCGCATCAATTTTCGGTAAGACTACGATCATTGACGACAAATACCGAATTGAGGAAATGTCCCTGATTGATGCGTTGAACCAGTCTGTTGGCGAAACCTACGGGCCAGCCTGCAAAAAGGTGTTTGGATCGCAGAGTTACGCCGGATGCAAGGTCGATCTCGGACCGATTACCATTACCGGAACCGTTACCGCGATCAGCAGTAGCTCTGTGTTCCGTGACGCTGCGCGCACAGAAGTTGCCGACTGGTTCGCAGCCGGCACTATTCGGTTTACCACTGGTGCAAATGCGGGGCTCTCCCCAATCGAGGTCAAACGCTACGAGGCGGATGGAACCATCGAGATTTTCGAACCGTTCCATTACCCAGTACAGATCGGAGACGCTTACGAGATGACCCCAGGCTGTCGCAAGCGCCTGGAAGACTGTCGTGATAAGTGGAACAACGTTGTGAATTTTCTGGGATTCTCGTTTGTTCCGACATCGAGCGCTTACACACAGGTGGGCACGAAATGACCGCCGACGATGTGATCCGTTTTGCACGCGAGTGCCTTGAAACTCCGTTCATGCATCAGGGGCGTATAGCTGGCCGGGGCCTTGACTGTGCAGGTGTCATTGCTCACGTCATGACTCGACTCGGTCTGTCGTATGAGGACGCAGTTGGTTACCCGCGACTCCCCTACGCACGCATGATAGAGCAGGTGATGGACCGTCAAGAAAACATCGTCTCTGTCCCGATGAGTGACATGCAGGCAGGAGACATTCTGCTGATGAGATTCAAG
>JACPUY010000111.1 GCA_016192025.1 Pseudogulbenkiania sp.
CACGCGCGGCTCGAAATCCTGCACCCCGACGCTCATGCGGTTGAAGCCGAGGCGCGCGAGATGCAGCACGGTTTCCCGAGTCACCTTGCGCGGATCTATCTCTATGGAATACTCTCCCTCCGGCAAGAACTCGAACCGGGTGCGCAGTATCCCCATCAACCGCTCCAGCTGGACGTCCGACAGGAAAGTCGGGGTGCCGCCGCCGAAGTGCAGCTGGATGACTTTTTCGCGCTGGCCCAGCACGTCGGCCACCAGGCCGACTTCCTTCTCGAGGTAATCGAGATAGCGGTCGGCACGGCTTTTGTCCTTGGTGATGATCTTGTTGCAGCCGCAGTAGTAACATACGGTGTTGCAGAACGGCAGGTGCACGTACAGCGATACCGGCCCGCTATTGGCGCCGATACGACGCTGCTGCAGCCAGTGGCGGTAGTCCTTGGCGCCGAACTCGTCGGTAAAGCGGTCGGCGGTCGGGTACGAGGTATAGCGCGGTCCGGCGCCGTCCAGACGGGCAATCAGCGCGCGGTCGAACTCGCAACGCGTCGGCGAAAACAGGTGGTGGGTGGTATTCATGATGTCTCGCGATGGAAAAACCAGTGGTGGGCTGGTAAATTTGCGGCAAACGCCCCCAAAACGCTTTGACCGATATCAAGGCCCGACGCTTTGACCGACATCAAGGCTTACTTACACAAGCAAGACATACCGCATGACTGACTCGACTGTTATTCCCCTGCAAGCGCTCAAGGTCTCCTGCTCCAACTGCACGCTGCGCGAACTGTGCCTGCCGCTGGGACTGAACCGCGAGGAAATGACGCGACTGGATGCGGTCATTCGCCAGAGCCGGCGGCTGAAGCGCGGCGAAGCGCTGTTCCGTAGCGGCGAAGGCTTCAAGTCGCTGTACGCGGTGCGCACCGGCTTCTTCAAGACGGCCATTTCCAGCCAGGATGGCCGTGAACAGGTTACCGGCTTCCACATGTCGGGCGAGCTGATGGGGCTGGACGGCATTTCGGCCAACGTGCACGGCTGCAACGCCATCGCGCTGGAAGACAGCGAGGTGTGCGAGCTGCCGTTCAACCGCATGCAGAACCTGGCGCTGGAGATCCCCTCGCTGCAGCACCACTTCTACCGGCTGATGAGCCGCGAGATCGTGCGCGATCACAACGTGATGATGCTGCTGGGCAATATGAAGGCGGAGGAACGGCTGGCCGCCTTCCTGATCAACCTGTCGCAGCGCCTGACGGTGCGCGGCTTCGCCGCCAACGACTTCGTCCTGCGCATGAGCCGCGAAGAAATCGGCAGCTTCCTCGGCCTCAAGCTGGAGACGGTCAGCCGCACGCTGTCCAAGTTCCAGCAGCAAGGCTGGATCGCGGTCGACCACAAGCACATCCAGCTGGTCCAGCCGGAGATGCTGAAGCAGTTGGTATCCGGCTGCGCCAACGCCCACCCCACACCGGGCCAGTAACAACCCGCTCCATGGGCGGCTGCGCCTGCGGACCCAGGCTGGGCAGCCCCCTGCCCGGCGGCCCGGGCGGCCGTTTTCATTCCGCTACCACATTCCCAGCGTCAGGCCTCGGCCAGCGCCAGGGGCGCGGCCGGCTGTGAGGCGTAGACGATCAACAGGTGTTTCATCGCGCGCCATTCACCGGTTTGACGGCGGCCAGTTCGTGCACCGCGTCCAGCAATTCCGCCAGCCGCGCCGGCGGCGGCCAGCTCGGCGGGCAGACGAAGCCGCGTGCGACCTCTTCCCAGCTCCCGTTCTCCAGCGGCAGCACCTCGGCCACCAGTTGCGGCGCCTGCGCCGCCGCCAGATGCCGGCGCAGCGCGTCCTCGTCCAGCGTCTCGGCCTCGTCCACTCGCGCTGGCGCCAGCCAGCGCAGCCGCGGCAGCCAGACCCAGCGCGACTCCAGCGAGCGCCGCGGCCATGGCGCCAGCAGCGGCCGTGCCCAGCCGGTCAGCGGATCCGGCGCCAGCGGCGGCTCCAGCAGCACCGCGTGCGGGTAGAACAGCCAGCCGGCCAGCCGCGCGCCGGCGCGGCAACCGACGAAACCGTCCGGCAGCAGCGGCTGCGCCGCCTCCTGGCGCGACAGGGCGAGCTGGTCCTGCAGCTTGGCCGCCTTCAGCGCCCAAGCGTCGCGCAGACTGGGGCCGACCAGGGTGTAGCGCCCCTCGCCCAGCATCAGGTAGAACTTGCTGGCGGTCTCGAGATGCCACGGCTCACCGTCGATGCGCAGCAGGAAATCGAACTCGCCGATGGTGCGCTGCTGGCCGTTCTGCACCTGCAGATTGGCCGCCACGCACTCGATGTGCGGCACCAACTGGAACCAGAACGCCAGCAGGTTTTCGGCGTAGCGGCCAAGGCGGGTGGTGGGACGGGCGGCGAGCCAGTCGACGAGCGGACGGGGATCATGGTCGAGTTCGGCCAGCAGCGCCGGGCCGGCGTCGCCCAGCAGGCGCTCGGGCGGGATGTCGGCACCGGTCAGCCACGGCGCCGGCGCGGTCAGCAGGAAGGCCAGGTCGCGCACCGCCGGGTGCGCGTACGGCAGGTAGAAGGCGTTACTGCCCGCGCTGGCCGTCATGGCGATGGGCCACACGCTGCACCTGCTTCAGGAAGCCGCGCAGGATGTCGACCTCCTCGCGCAGCAGGTGGGCGCGGTTGAACAGCGTGCGCAGCCGGCGCATCAGACGCTCGCCGTTGCGCCGCTCGTAGTAGCCGATGTCGGCCAGGGTCTGGTCGAGGTGGCCGCAGAACCCCTCCACCTCGTCGCGCGTGGCGCTCTCGGCGTCGGCGCGCAGGTAGTCGACGTCGACGCCGGTGTGGCTGAACAGCTCGTAGGTCATCACCTGCACCGCCATCGCCAGGTTCAGCGAGAAGTACTCCGGGTTGCCGGGAATGGTCACCAGCCGGTTGCACTGCTCGACCTCGTCGATCGACAGGCCGAAGGTCTCGTTGCCGAACACCATCGCCACCTGCTCGCCGTCGCGGGCGCGCGCCACAAGTTCCGGCGTGGTCTGGCGCGGGGTCGACAGCGGCGTGGTCAGTTCGCGCCGGCGGCTGGTCAGCGCGCAGGCCACGGTCACGTCGGACAGCGCCTCGGCCAGGGTGTTCACCACCACCGCGTGCTGCAACA
>JACPUY010000112.1 GCA_016192025.1 Pseudogulbenkiania sp.
CGGCAGCAGGCGTTTGGTCACCGGGCGCTCGGCGTTGTGTTGTTCGAGCCAGTTGAGCGCCAACTGCATTGGGATGGTTTCGGCCAGGTAGTAGTGCGGGATCTCGCGTTTGGAACGGCTCATCGCCGCTGCAATCGCATGGCGTATTTCGGCGCCGCGGTCCGGTGCCGGTACTGCGGCGGGCCGGGCGGCCGCCTCAATGTCCTGCAAGGTAATTGCCCCGTCTGGCCCCGATCCGGCAACTGCGGCGACGTTGATGCCCAGTTCGGTGGCGCGTTTGCGGGCAGCTGGCGAGACGCGGCGCCGCTCGGCGGCAGGATGACGGGCGGTCTCCTCCGATTCGCCGGGCGCCCGAATCAGGGCGATCGGTGTGCCGACCGGCACCTTGTCGCCAACGCCGATCAGGAGTTCGCGCACCGTGCCCTCGACCCAGCTTTCCACGTCCACCGCCGCCTTGGCGGTATCGACCACCGCGACGATATCGCCCCGCTTCACCACGGCGCCGGGCCGAATCTTCCATTCCAGCAGCTTGCCTTCATCCATGTCGGCGCCAAGCGAAGGAAGCCTGAATTCGATCATGGCCTCGCCCTCCCAATCAAGTCTGACTTGCCACGTGCAACGGATGTGACGCTACACTTTCAGGTACTCGGTGTAGCCAAATCCCTGGCGATAATCGAGCAGCGAGATGATCTGGGGCGTGACCTTGATCACCGCAACGACGCTCGCCATGGTTTCCGCTGGTCCCATGCTGGATATTTCAGGAAATTTGGTCTGCATCAGGTCGAGGGCTTGCTGGATCTCGTCCGGGTCTTGCACTTCCTGCGCGATACCCCCCAGCGACAGCCCACGGATCTCGCGCCAGTCGACGTAGTCGTGATCGATGGCGAGCGAGACTTTGTTGTTGAGCCGGATGTTGCGCAACTTCTGTGCGTGCACGTCACAGCACAGGTAGATGGTGAGGCCATCGTTGACGTAGGCGACCGTGGTCGCCTGGGGGTAGCCGTCCTCGCGAACGGTGGCCAGGGTGCAGATATTGTGGGTGTTCATCACTTCCAGCACCTGCTGGCGGGCGTCGTCGTCCATGCTAATCTCCAGTGCTATTTTCCACACACGGCGCGCGCTGCGGCGACGATTGTCGTCACCTGTGGCAGTGCCGCATCTTCCAGGTGTTTGGCGTACGGAATGGGCACTTCGGCGCAGCAGACGCGGGCTGGCGGAGCATCAAGCTCGTAGAACGCCTGCTCGACCAAACGTGCCATTACCTCTGCTGCCAGACTGCCGCTCGTCCAGCCTTCGTCGACAATCACCACACGGTGCGTCTTGCCTACCGACGCGACCAGCGTTGCGTCGTCCAGCGGGCGCAGCACGCGCAGGTCGATTACTTCGGCATCGATGCCGTCCGCCGTTAGTCGTTCCGCTGCCTCCAGCGTCTTGCCGAGCAGCCCGCCGTAGGCGATCAGGCTGACGTCGTGCCCTTCACGTCGAACGCGGGCTGAGTGGATATCCACCACCATGTCATTTGCCAACTCACCTTCCTGGTTGTAGAGCTGGCCGTGTTCGAACAGGATCACCGGATCCGGATCCAGCAGCGCGGGCCAGAGCATGCCGCGTGCGTCTTCCAGCGTGGCCGGCGCCAGCACCTTGATGCCGGGAATGTGGGCGTACCAGCCTTCCAGGCTGTGGGAGTGCTGGGCGGCGAGTTGCCGGCCGGCGCCGGTGGTCATGCGGATCACCAGCGGGACCGAGAATTGCCCGCCCGACATGTGTCGCAACGCGGCTGCGGTGTTCACGATCTGGTCCAGCGCCAGCAGGCTGAAGTTGACTGTCATGACCTCGATGATGGGGCGCATGCCTCCCAGTGCCGCGCCGATGCCCACGCCGACAAAGGCGAGCTCAGATAGCGGGGTGTCGCGGATGCGCTCCGGGCCGAACTCCTCCAGCAATCCCTTGGAAACGGCATAGGTGCCGCCGTATTTGCCGACGTCTTCACCCATCAGGAAGACGTGTGGATCGCGCTGCAAGGCTTCTCGCAGGGCTTCGCGCAAGGCCTCGCGGTAGCTGGTCCGGCTCATGCAGTGCTCCCACCGGCCGGGGTATGCACATCACGCAGCAAGTTGGCGACCGGCTCCCAACTACCGTTCTCGGCATACTCCACCGCCTTGTCGACCTCGTCACCGATCTGGGCATCAAGTGCCTGGAACTGCTCTTCCGTCAGCATCCCTTGCGCCTTCAGTCGAGCGGTGTAGGTGTGAATCGGTCCGTGTTCCTTCCAGCGATCGACCTCAGCCTTGTCGCGGTACAGTTCGGGGTCGAACATCGAATGGGCCCGGAAACGATAGGTCTGGAACTCGAGAAAGTAGGGCTGCTGCCCCGTGCGTACCACCTCCACGGCTGCCAGCGTGGCCTGGTGCACCGCCACGACATCCATGCCATCCACCGCTTGGGCCGGCACGCAGTATCCTGCGGCCTTCGCGCGCAAGTCGGTCTGCGATTCGGAACACCTCAGCGCGGTGCCCATCGCATACAGGTTGTTCTCGCAGCAAAACAGCACCGGCAGTTGCCACAACGCAGCCAGGTTCATCGATTCGTGGAAGGCACCTTCCGCCACCGCGCCTTCTCCGAAGAAGCAGGCGGTAACGCGACGAATACCCTGTAGCCGGTCAGCCAGCGCCAAGCCGACTGACAACGGCAATCCACCGGCGACGATCGCATTGCCGCCAAAGAAACGGGTCTTGGCGTCGAACAGATGCATCGAGCCGCCGCGTCCGCGCGAGCAACCCTCCTGCTTGCCGAACATCTCGGCCATGATCGAGCGCATCGTCACGCCACGCAGCAGGGCATGCCCATGCTCCCGGTAGGTGGCAACCACGGCGTCTTCGGGCTTTAGCGCCCGCATGACGCCGGCGGCAACAGCCTCCTCGCCGATGTACAAGTGCAGGAACCCGCGAATCTTGCCGGCGCCGTACAATTCGGCGGATTTCTCTTCCAGCCGCCGGATGCGCAGCATGTCGGTCAGCAGGCCCAGCGCCAGCGATGATTCGAAAGGGACGGGGGTGGTGGGGATGGGGCCAGGGGGGAGCGCCATGGCGGAACCCGGTGCGTTCTGCTCGCTCATGCGCCATCCTCCAGTGTGGACAGGTCGCCTTCGGGCAGGCCCAGTTCCCGCGCCTTGGGCAGGCGGCGCATGATCTTGCCGCTGCGCGTGCGCGGCAGCGCCGATGAGAAGGCGATTTCCTTCGGGGCGACGGCGGCACCCAGGCGTTTGCGGGCATATCCGAGCAGTTCGGCGCGGAGTAGGTCGGAGGCCTCGAAGCCACGCTTGAGCGATACAAAGGCCTTGACCACCTCGCCCACCGTTTCGTCCGGCATGCCGATGACGGCGGCTTCGGCCACCGCGGGGTGTTCCATCAGTGCGCTTTCCACTTCGAACGGACCGATAAGGTGACCGGACGACTTGATCACGTCGTCCACACGACCGACAAACCAGTAGTAACCGTCGGCGTCGCATCGGGCCAGGTCACCGGTCAGGTACAGCTCGCCGGAGAAGCACTTGCGGTAGCGCTCCTCCTGCCCCAGATAACCGCGAAACATCGAAGGCCACCCTCGTTTGAGTGCGAGTTCGCCGACGGTGTCCGGCTCGTGCAAGACCGCGACCGAACCGTCGGCGTTGCGCCGCACGATGCAGGCTTCGACACCCGGCAGCGGCTTACCCATCGAGCCCGGCTTGATCGGCATCGCCACGGTATTGGCGATCATGATTCCGCCGGTTTCCGTCTGCCACCAGTTATCGTGGACCGGCAGGCCGAGCACATCGGCACCCCACCAGACGGCCTCAGGGTTGAGCGGCTCGCCGACACTGGCGACAAAACGCAACGAGGGAAAGCAATAACGCCGTGCCAGTTCCGGCCCGGCTTTCATCAGCATGCGGATTGCGGTCGGTGCGGTGTACCAGATGCTGACGCGTTCGTCTTGCAGGATGCGGTACCAGTGCTCGGCGTCGAATTCCGCTGCGTCGACCACACTGGTAACACCGTGCAGCAGCGGCGCGATGATGCCGTAGGAGGTGCCGGTGACCCAGCCAGGGTCGGCGGTGCACCAGTAGATATCCTGCGGATGCAGGTCGAGCGCGTACTTGCCGGTGACATAGTGGGTAAGCACCGCGCCGTGCACATGCAGGGCACCCTTCGGTGTGCCGGTGGTGCCGCTGGTGAAGTGCAGCAGCGCCGGGTCGTCGTCGGTGGTGGGGATGATGTCAAAGTCGTCGACTGCGTCGGCCATCAGACCAGCGAGGTCGAGCGTACCGGGTGCGTCGGTCGGATGACCGTCGTCGCCGATCAGCAGGGTATGGCGCAGCGACGGCATGTCCGCCACCACACTCGCCACCTTGCGCCGGAACAGCGACTCGGTGGTGACCAGTATCTTCCCCTGCCCCAGCCGAATCCGGGTCGCGATCGGTTCCGGCCCGAATGCCGAGAACAGCGGCGACACCACTGCACCGATTTTGAAACCGCCCAGCACCGCCAGATAGAGTTCCAGCCGCCGTCCACACAGCACGAACAGCCGATCTCCACGCCCGATGCCGAGGCCCGTCAGGACGTTGGCAAAGCGATTGCTCAGGCGGCGTAATTGCTCGTAGCTGAAGTCGTGGCGGCTGCCGTCGGCTGCCAGCAAGCGCAGCGCCGTGTGTTCGCGCCGCTCGCCTTGGGCATGCCGATCCACCGCTTCGTGCGCGATGTTGAGGCCGCCGCCAGGCAGCCCGGCCAATTCGCGCCGCTCCGTATCCCAAGAAAACTGTCGGCGGAGCGCCGCCTCGTCAGCAAGGTTGGGCGGTACGCGCAATGCCGCCAGAGTCTTGGCAATATAGGCCGCTCGCACGGTATCTTCCTCGGTGGCGGGTCAGCCGCCTTGGGCGGGGGGCTTGATCCCCAAGCTGGCCAGAATGTCCATCGGTAACGGAAACACGATGGTTGAGCTCTTGTCGCCGGCAATTTGTGTGAGCGTTTGCATGTAACGCAACTGCATCGCCTGCGGTTGGCGTGCCAGCATCTGCGCCGCTTCCAGCAGTTTCACCGAGGCTTGCAGTTCGCCTTCGGCGTGGATGACCTTGGCGCGCCGTTCGCGCTCGGCCTCGGCTTGTCGTGCAATGGCCCTGACCATCGATTCGTTCAGGTCGACATGCTTGATCTCGACGTTGGAGACCTTGATGCCCCAGCTATCCGTCTGGGCATCAAGCACTTTCTGGATGTCCAGATTGAGCCTTTCGCGTTCAGCCAATAGCTCGTCCAGTTCGTGCTTGCCCAGCACGGCACGTAGCGTGGTTTGTGCCAGCTGGCTGGTGGCTTCGAGAAAGTTGGCCACCTGGATGATCGCCCGCTCCGGATCGACGACCCGGAAATAAACAACCGCGTTGACCTTCACCGAGACGTTGTCGTGCGTGATCACATCCTGCGGCGGGACGTCCATGACCACGGTGCGCAAGTCCACCCGGACCATCTGCTGCACACCGGGAATGATCAGGATCAGGCCGGGCCCCTTTACTTTCCAGAAGCGCCCCAGCATGAACACCACGCCGCGTTCGTATTCACGCAAGATACGAAATGATGAGGCTATCAACAGCACCACCAGCAATACGACACCGCCGCTACCCAGCCCGTACCCCATGTCTACGCTCCTTTGTTGGTCTCGTTACACGGTTCGACATTCATGACCAGCCCTTGCCGGGCTGTTACCCGCACGAGCTGACCGCGCTTGAGTGGTATCGCACTTTGTACACGCCAGTTTTCGCCGCGAATGGACACCCAACCTTCTGCTTGCAGGTCATCGAGAATTTCACCGGTGCTGCCGATCAACCCGGCCTCCCCGCTGACCACCGGGCGCCGGCGCGCCTTCAGTGCCATGCCGGAAACGAAGAAGATGAACAGGCCCGAAGCGGCAGCGAGCGTGACGATCAGCGACAACGGCACGCCAAAACCGGGCAGATCGGTATCGATCAGCATTACGCCTCCGATAACAAAGGCGACGATGCCGCCGATGCCCAGGGCGCCGAAACTGGGCAGGAAGGCTTCCGCAACCATGCACGCCAGCCCAAGCAGCATCAGCGCCAGCCCGGCGTAGTTGACCGGGAGCATCTGCAACGCATACAACCCCAGCAGCAGGCAGGTGGCGCCGACGACGCCCGGCAAGACGAAGCCCGGGTTGGAGAACTCAAACAGCAGTCCGTAGATGCCGATAACCATCAGAATCATGGCCACGCTGGGGTCGGCAATGACGCCGAGAAAACGGCTGCGCCAGTCAGGCAGCAGCGTGACCACGGTGGCGCCAGCGGTCTGCAGCACTTGTTCGCCCTGTCCCAGGCGTACCTTTCTACCATGCAACTTGGCCAGCAGGTCGGGGATGTCGCGCGCCGTCAGTTCGATGACATTCTTCGCCAATGCCTCGTTGGCGGACAGGCTGACCGCTTCGCGTACCGCCCGTTCCGCCCAG
>JACPUY010000058.1 GCA_016192025.1 Pseudogulbenkiania sp.
ACAACATGAGCCAGTTCCAGAAAGAGGTCTGCCTGCGCAGTGCGGAAGAGGCGTACAAGGTAGCCACGGCAACGACGGGTGCCTGAGCCCGTACGCCTTGCCATCGTGAGCGCGTTCGGAGCGGCCGCCGTGTTTCACCGTGGCTGCTTCGAGCGCGCTTTGTGCTGATGGGGTTTTGGCCGCGACGAGGGCTCACGGCATGCCGGCGATGGCGGGGAAGCCATCGGGGTGCGGCCAGTCGCTCTCAACGGGGCTGCTTGCGGAGCGGGCAGCATCGTGCTCGCGCTCCAACTCCTCCAGCCTGGCGACCATGGCCAGCACCACATCCGGGTTCGTGGCGAACTGGGCGGCGGCTTCCTTGATCTCGGCCAGCGTGTGGCCGGCATACGTCTTGCTCATGCGGCGGTCCTTTCCTTGAAACTGTCACCGGGCCGGAATCGCCGATCGCCAGCCCGCTCTCGAGCCGTGTCGGCAACCCGCACCGGTGAAAGTCAACGACGTGTCATGAGCCTATGGTGGCGGAGGGGCTGCCGGCCATCCTTTCTCGAAACGACATCGTGATGCCTTCAGGCGGCATGCGCGCGCCCGGGATGGAGTTAGCGTCCGCGATCGCCTCCGCCATGCCCCCTGCCGGGGTTGTCTTCGATGACAAAGGGCCGCTGCTGTGTCGAGCCGCCGCGCTGCCCGCCCTCCGGGCGGGGCTGGAAGGCGGGCCGACCGGAGGGTTCGGCCTGGCGGCGCTCGAACTGACGCGGTTCAAACTGGCGCCGTTCGAACTGGCGGCTTTCCCCCCGGCGATCCATGTTGCCGACGTCCGGTGCACGCGGCCGGGACTGCTCGGGACGGATGATGGTGGGGGATTCCTGCGAACGAGGTGCGCGCGGGATGTCGACGTCCTGCCGGCGTCGTTCGAAGCGACGCTCGTCTCCGCCGCGGCGTTCGGCATTGCCGACATCAGGCTGGCGCGGCCTGGCCTGTTCGGGGCGGATGATGGTAGGCAGCTCCTGCGAGCGCGGTGCGCGCGGGGTGTCGACGTCCTGCTGGCGCCGTTCGAAGCGGCGGTTGTCGCCACCACGACGCTCGGCGTTGCCGATATCAGGCTGGCGCGGCCGGGCCTGCTCGGGGCGGATCATGAAGGGCTGCTCCTGCGCGCGCGGCGTGCGCGGGATGTCGATCTTGCGCTCGCCCTGGTTGCCCAGGCGACCGGGCGGGAAGAAGCCCTTGTCACGCCGCTCCTGGGCACCACGCGACAAATCAGGGCGCTGGTCGAGCCTGCGCTCGATGTCGGGACGCCGGGCGGGGTTGATGATGGTCGGCATGTCGCGGCGCGAGCCGGCGCGGTCCTGAGCCTCTGGCCGGGACAGCAAGGGTTGCTGCCGATCGCGCTGACGGTTGCCCGGCGGTGTCATGCGCTCGGTCTGCCGCGGCGAGAACCCCTGGTAGGGGACGTTGCGGCGGTGCGCCGAGTCATGCTCCCAGCGGAACGGGCCTTTGCGGCCGATCCACTCGCGCTGCACGATGCGCGGCTGGTAGTAGTAATTGTTGATGTTGACGATGGTGACGTGGCGATGCGGCCAGTCGAAACTGCCGAAGAAGAAGCCCACGCTCACCGAGAAGCCGACACCCCAGTAGATGCCTATGCTCGGGCCGACGTAGTAACCCGGCCAGACCCAGTAGTAGGGCGGATAGTCCGGCCACCACCATGGCCCGTACACCACCAGCGGATCGTAGTAGGGCACGTAGACGACCAGCGGGTCGACCGGTTCGAGCACGATGACCGGCTCCCTGCTGGCGACGCGGACGTAGCGGTTGGAGCGCAGATAGCCTTGGTCCCAGGCCTTGTCACGCAGGCGCTGTATCGTGTCCATGACCTGGTCCTCCTGGGCCAGGAAGGCGTTGCCGAGTTCTTCGGTCCATTCCAGGTGCTCGTCCATCATCTGCAGCACTTGGGGAAAGGCGACCAGCGACACCACGCTGGGGTCCCAGTCTTCGCGGTTGGCGGCGCGCACGGCCTCGTCGCCCTTCAGCTTGGGATGGTTGCTCGACCAGCGCGCCGCTTCGACCACCTCGAGCGGGTAGGTCGACGCCATCAGCACCTGCGACAACAGCGAGTCGGGGTAGAGGGCGATGGGGGCGAGCATCTGGTCCAGTTCCGCCTGGGTGAACAGGTCTTCTTCGGCGGCGGCCGGACGGGCCACGACGAGCATGCTCATCACAACGGCAAAGATCAGGATCAGAAACCGGATCGGGAAAGATCGGGTACGTACTTGCATGGTGGGCCTCCCTAGCATGCAGAGGCGAGCCGCGTGGGCGTGTGCCGGACGACTCGGGTTAGCGGGCGGCGTTCTGGCGCCCGCCTAAGCCCGTCGCGACCCTGTCGGGGGGCTATGGGCCATGGCTATCAGCCGAGTGCCCAGCAGACGGGCCAAGCCCTGTCCGCCGGCATTCATCACGGCATCATGGTTCCACTTGAACAGCGGCTGGGCGACCGGGGCGAGCAGGTTCATCCAGCGTTTGGTGGTGCGCACCTGCCAGTCGTAGCGGACGACGGTGAGCGTGCCTTCGCGCGCAAAGGTCCAGCAGCCGCAGCCTTCGACTTCTCCGCTGGCCATGCCTTCCAGGCAGACCAGCGGTTCGATGCGGGTGATGCGCATGTCGAAGGTCAATCGGTACGGCAGCACGCTTTTCCAGGTATAGCGCTGCACGGCACCGAGCCCGTTGTCGTCGCCGGCTTCCAGGTCCAGCACCTGTTCGACGCCACGCCACCAGCTGGGCCAGCGGCGCGAGTGGTAGATGGCGTCCCATACCGCCTCCACGGGCGCCTCCAGATACCACAGGGTGGAGAAGCGGTATTCCGCCATCGCTGTTCGGGTTTCCTGTCTTTGACGGGTTAGGGCTGGAAAAAATCCGCGGCGAGCGGCACGTTGATTTCCACGTCGTCCATCAACACGGTTTCCTGCTCCTTGCCGTCGGGGCCGAAACTGACGACTTTGACCGGGAACAGCGTGCGTTCCGCCAGCCAGAGCTGGAAGCGGTGCACGCCGGCCACGGTCTTGCCGGGTGCGCCGGTGACGGCCCAGCGCCGGGTGGGCCAATGGCCGATAGTCTCCGTGCCGAGCGGCGTGGTGTCGCCTTCCCGCTGCAGTGCCTGGACGGTGCGCAGCAGTACGCCGACGTCGGAGCGGTCGACGCGGCGGCCGTGCGGGCCGCGAATCAGCGGGTTGTCCGGTGCCAGTGTTAGCGCCAGTCCGGGGTGACCGAAGGGCCACAAGCGCACCTTGCCGCTTTGCGGGTTGTAGATCAGCAGCGCTCCCGGATACGGCGTGACGAATTCCATGCGCACGAAACCGGGCTTGCGCCAGGTGTAGCGGATGATCTGGGGCTTGCTGCGCGGTGCGGACGAGTGGACCGTCACCCGGTAGCTGTCGAGCTGTTCGAACTGCTGTCGGGCGGCGGCGACCGGGTCCGGGGTGTTTGCCCCTGCCGGGGTGAGCAGGGCGGTGGCGAGCAGCGGCCAGAGCATGGGTTACTCCACCACCTCCAGCACGCCGGTCATGCCCTTTTTCTCGTGACTCTTGAGGAACAGCAGCTTGTTCGGGCAGCGGAACGGGTAACGGCCGGCCACGGTCGGGGTGAAACGGAAGGTGCGTGGTTCCTGGCCGAGGCGGCTGTCGATGGCGACCTGATCGGGCGGCAGCTTGAGCGTGAAACTGTGCGGGATCAGTCCTGCCTCGATGCGGACCGACAGCTCGACCGGAATGCCGGCCTTGACCACGATGTGATCCGGTTTGAAGAAGTAGCTGCCGCCGACGACGGCCACGCGCTGTACGCCGTCGCTGGCCACCGGAACCCGATAGGGTTCCTCGGCGGCGCGGACAGTGATCGAACCGGTCACGAGGCAGAGCGCCAGCGCTATGCCGGCTGGAGTGAGTTTGATGTTGTACATGCCGCTTCCTTCTCCTGAGCCAAGGGCAGCGAGGGCGCCGCCGATCACG
>JACPUY010000107.1 GCA_016192025.1 Pseudogulbenkiania sp.
CCGAAGCGGTCCACCAGTTCCTCGCGGAGCCCGTCGAGCGCATCCTGCGTCTCGCAATTGGCAAGCCGCTTGTAGAGCACGAGGCGCTCGTGCACGTCGGCGCAATAACCGGCGGGCAGCAGCGCCGGCACGTGGAGGTTGATCTCGGTGGTGACGCCGAGCGGCGCGTCGAGGTCCGGCGTCTTGCCCTTTTTCAGGTCGCGCACGGCTTGTTTCAGCATCTCGGTGAACAGCGCGAAGCCGACTTCCTGCATCTCGCCCGACTGGCCCTCGCCCAGCACCTCGCCGGCACCGCGGATTTCCAGGTCGTGCATCGCCAAGTAGAAGCCGGCACCCAGTTCCTCCGACATCTGGATCGCCTCCAGCCGCTTCTGCGCGTCGCGGGTCATGCCGTCCGGCGTCAGCAGATAGGCGTAGGCCTGGTGGTGCGAGCGACCGACGCGGCCGCGGAGCTGGTGTAGCTGGGCCAGGCCGAACTTGTCGGCGCGGTTGATCAGGATGGTGTTGGCGTTGGGGATGTCGATGCCGGTTTCGATGATGGTCGAGCACAACAGCAGGTTGAAGCGCTGCTGCAGGAAGTCGCGCATCACCTGTTCCAGCTCGCGCTCGCGCAACTGGCCGTGCGCCACGCCGATGCGCGCCTCGGGCAGCAGCTCGGTCAGCTTCTCACGCATGTTCTCGATGGTGTCGACCTCGTTGTACAGGAAGCACACCTGGCCGCCGCGCTTCAGTTCGCGCAGCACCGCCTCGCGGATCACGCCGTTGGCGAGCGGGGAGATGAAGGTCTTCACCGCCAGCCGGCGCGACGGCGCGGTGGTGATGGCGGAGAAGTCGCGCAGGCCTTCCAGCGCCATCGACAGCGTGCGCGGAATCGGCGTCGCGGTCAGCGTCAGCACGTCGACGTTGGCCCGGAGGCGCTTGAGCTGTTCCTTCTGCCTCACGCCGAAGCGGTGCTCCTCGTCGATGATGACCAGGCCCAGGTTCTTGAACTGCACGTCCGGCTGCACCAGCTTGTGCGTGCCGATGACGATGTCGACGCCCCCTTCGGCCAAGCCCTGCAGCGCCGCCTTGCTTTCCTTGGCGCTCTTGAAGCGCGACAGCTCGGCAATCTTCACCGGCCAGTCGGCGAAGCGGTCGGAAAAATTCTGGAAGTGCTGCTCGGCCAGCAGCGTGGTCGGCACCAGCACCGCCACCTGCTTGCCGCCCAGCACCGCGACGAAGGCGGCCCTGAGCGCGACCTCGGTCTTGCCGAAGCCGACGTCGCCGCACACCAGGCGGTCCATCGGCTTGCCCGAGCACATGTCCTCGATCACCGCCTCGATCGCGCTGGCCTGGTCCGGCGTTTCCTCGAAGCCGAAGCCGGCGGCGAAGGCGTCGTAGTCGTGATGGGAGAGCGTGAAGGCATGGCCCTCGCGTGCGGCGCGCTGGGCATACAGGTTCAACAGTTCGGCGGCGGTGTCGCGTGCCTTTTCGGCGGCCCTCTTCTTGGCCTTGTCCCAGGCCGGGTTGCCGAGGCGGTGCAGCGTCAGCTGCTCGGTGGCGCCGCCGGCGTAGCGGCTGATCAGCTGCAGCTGGCTCACCGGCACGTACAGCTTGGCGCCGTCGGCGTACTCCAGCTGCATCAGCTCGGTCTCACCCTCGCCCAGGTCCATCGACACCAGGCCGAGGTAGCGGCCGATGCCGTGTTGCTCGTGCACCACCGGGTCGCCGACCTTGACCTCGGCCAGGTCGCGCAGCATGGCGTCGGAGCCGGCGCGGGCGCGGGCCCGGCGGGTGTGGCTGCGCGCCACATGCTGGTACAGCTCGCTCTCGGTGACGGTGGCGAGCGCCGGCTCGTCGCTGGCGAAGCCGCTGAACAGCGGCGCCACCGTCAGCGCCAGTTTCATGTCGCCCGCGGCGAACTCGGCCCAGCTGTCGACCGGCACCGGCTTGATGCCGTTTTCGGTGAGGAACTGGTGCATGGTCTCGCGCCGGCCCAGGCTTTCGGCGGAGAGCAGCACGCGGCCGGGGTAGCCCGCCAGATAGTCGGCCAGTTTTTGCAGGGGATTGTCGGCGCGCCGCTCGACCGCCAGCGGCGGCAGGCCGGACGGTGCGGGCTCGGCCGGGCACTCGAAGCGCGGGTAGGGCTTGAGCGAGGCCATCAGTTCGTCCGGACGCAGCACGATCTCGGCCGGCGCCAGCACCGGGCGCTCGGTGTCGCCGCGCGCCATCTGATGGCGCTCCTGCACTTCGCGCCAGAAGCTGTCGGCGGCGCCGTGCACGTCGCGGTGGGTCACCACCAGCGCCTCCGGGCCGAGGTAGTCGAACAGCGTGGCGGTGCTGTCGAAGAACAGCGGCAGGAAGTACTCGATGCCGGCCGGCGCCAGGCCGGCGCTGACGTCGCGGTAGATGCGGCTCTTGGACGGGTCGCCCTCCATGCGCTCGCGGTAGTGCTGGCGGAAGGTGGTGATGCCGGCTTCGTCGATGGGGTATTCGCGTGCCGGCAAGAGGCGGATTTCCGGCACCGGGTACAGCGTGCGTTGGCTGTCCGGGTCGAAGGTGCGCAACGAGTCGATCTCGTCGTCGAACAGGTCGATGCGGTAGGGCAGCGCCGAGCCCATCGGGAACAGGTCGATGAGACCGCCGCGGATCGAGAACTCGCCCGGCGCCATCACCTGGGTGACGTGGGCGTAGCCGGCGGTGACCAGGTCGGCGCGCAGCTTGTCCGCATCGAGCCGGGCCTTGGCCTTGAGGAAGAAGGTCCGCCCCAGCAGGTAGCCGACCGGCGCCAGCCGCGTCATCGCGGTGGATACCGGCGCGATCACCACGTCGCATTCGCGCTGGCGGATCTGCCACAGCGTGGCCAGCCGTTCGCTGACCAGGTCGGCGTGCGGCGAGAAATGATCGTAGGGCAGGGTTTCCCAGTCGGGCAACAGCGCCACGCGGCAGTCCGGGGCGAAGAATGGGATCTCCGCCTTCAGCCGTTGCGCGCTCTGCGCGTCGGCCGTCAGCACCAGCACGATCGGGCCCTGGCCGGCGAGGCGGGCGAACAGGGCGGCGTCCAGCCCCTCGGGCAGGGGGGGGAGTCGGGTCTTCTGGCCGGCCGGCGGCAGCGGAGGAAATGCGATCAACATACGGCTTCACAAGAAGGGGAGTCGCGGTATTATACCAGCGTGTCTTCCGTGCAGCCGGGGGGCATAGGTGGCCAACACGACGATAACAACAGACTAGGGTGCGCCGGCATGGTGGCCCACTACAAAGGATTCATGGTGAACAGAAAGGGGTGGCTGACTTCCTGCCTGGCGCTGCTGGTATTTCTTTCCTCGCTGCCCTTGTGGCCCAACACGGCTGGAACCCTGCCGGGACCGGCCAGTTTCATTCCGCACGGATTGTTCCTGCTGTGGGCGGTGCGCCGCCCCACCAGCAGCGTCTGGCTGTGGCCGTTACCGGCCTGGGCGCTGGCGAGCCAGTGGGCCGGGCCGCTGTGGGCCGGCGGGCTGGCCCTGTCGCTCTATCTGACGGCCGGGGCGGCCTGGCTGGCAGGCATCCGGCGCAGCGCCCATGACCTGAGTTCGCCGCCGGTGCTGTTCCGCCTGCTGCCGGCCGTGCTGCTGGCGCCGGCCGCCGCCACGGCCATCCTGTTGCGGGTGCTGCAGGGGCTGGTCGGGGCCGACGTTCCGCTGCTGCAGGCGCTGCTGCAATACGGCGCATTGGCGCTGGCACTGACGCTGTGCGTGCCGGCGGCGTTTGCCGCGGGCGTGCACAGCCGGCGCCGTTACGCCGAACTGCCGGTCATCGTGCTGCTGACGCTGTCGTGGTGGGCGACCCTGTTCGGGGTCGGCCATGTTCCGCTGGTGCCGGTCTACCTGCTGCTCTACCCGTTCATGCTGTGGGCGGCCTACCGCGGCGGCATCGTCGGCGCGACGCTGCTCGGCCTGTTGGTCATGGTGCTGGCCGTTTTCCTCGACGCCCCGTCGTTCCAGCCGCTGCCCCTGCCGGCCAACGGCATCGTGCTGAACCTGGCGCTGGTGCTGTCGGCGTTGCTGGTGGCGGTGCAGTCGGAGGCGGCGGCGCGCCAGGTCCGCCAGCTGCAGGACTCGCTGGCGCGCTTCGACGCCTTGCTGCGACACAGTCCGAACGTGATGTCGCTGAAGGACCTGGACGGCCGTTACCTGCTGGTGAACCGGGCCTATTCGCAGGCCCTGGGCAAGGCACCGGCCGAACTGATCGGCAAGAAGAGCACCGACTTCCTGTCGCCGGAGGAGGCGCAGCTGGCGACCGAGCAGGACCAGCAGGTGCTCAATGCGCTGGAGTCGCGCCAATACGAGCAGACGCTGACGCTGGCCGGGCTGCCCAGCGACTTCCTGGTGACCAAGTTCCCGCTGTTCGACGCCAACGGCCTGCTGGCCGGCATCGGCTGCATCGCCACCGACATCTCGCAGAACAAGCGTGAGCAGCAGGCCAAGCAGGAGGCCGAAAACCGCTACCACGCGCTGATCGAACAGTCGCTGGTCGGCATCTACATCCTGCAGGACGAGCGGCTGGCCTACGTCAACGACAAGCTGGCCGAGATGCTCGGTTACCGCGGTGAAGACCTGCTGGGACAGAAGATGGACAAGGTGCTGGCGCGCGAGGAGCGGCAGCAACTGCGCCAGCAGATCAACCAGCGCCTGCGCGAGAACATTGCCATCATGCATTTCGCCACGCGGCTGGTACGGCACGATGGCCTGCCGCTCGACGTGGAAATCCACAGCCGGCTGTTCGACTACCAGGGGCATCGCGCCATCATCGGCGTGGTGGTCGACATCTCCGACCGGGTCCAGGCCGACGCCAACCAGAAGCTCGCCAGCAAGGTATTCGAGAACGCCGCCGAGGGCATCCTGATCACCGGGGCCGACTACCGCATCATCGCGGTGAACCAGGCGTTCACCCGCATCACCGGCTATCTGCCGGAGCAGGTCATCGGCCGGATGTCGCGCATCTTCCGTGACGACACCAGCTGGAGTTCGGCGATGCTGGACGGACTGGCCCGCCACGGCCACTGGCACGGCGAGATGCTGGACCGGCGCCGCTCGCACGAGTGGTACCCGGCCGAGCTGTCGATCTCGGCGGTGCGCGACGATGCCGGGGTGGTCAGCAACTACGTCGGCGTGTTCGCCGACATCACCGTGCGCAAGCAGGCCGAGGAGCGGCTGCAGTTTCTCGCCAACCACGACCCGCTGACCCGCCTGCCCAACCGCAGCTGGCTGATCGCGCGGCTGGAAGACCGCATCCAGCATCTGGACTGCTCCGGCCAACAGGTGGCGGTGATGTTCCTCGACCTCGACCGCTTCAAGCTGATCAACGATTCGTTCGGCCACCAGACCGGCGACGAACTGCTGCGCGAAACCGCCAACCGGCTGGAACAGGTGGTCGGCAGCCGCGGCGAGATCGCGCGGCTCGGCGGCGACGAGTTCACGCTGCTGGTCAGCCATTTCGCCAGCCAGGCCACCTTGTCGGCATTGGCCGAAGACATCCTGGCGGTATTGGCGCAGCCGTTGCGGCTGGAGGGGCAGGAGCTGATCGTCACCGGCAGCCTCGGCATCAGCGTCTATCCGTGCGACGGCAGCGACGCCCGGACCCTGCTGAAGAACGCCGATGTGGCGATGTACCGCGCCAAGGAGGCGGGCAAGAACACCTACCAGTTCTTCGCCGCCGAGATGAACGCCCAGGCGGTCGAGCGGCTGCAGCTGGAGAACGGCCTGCGCCAGGCGCTGGAGCGCGGCGAGTTCGAACTCCATTTCCAGCCCATCCTGGCGGCGGCGACGCGCCGGCTGGAGGCGCTCGAGGTGCTGCTGCGCTGGCGCCACCCCGAGCTTGGGCTGGTGCCACCGGGGCGCTTCATTCCGTTGGCCGAGGAGACCGGGCTGATCCGCCCGATCGGCGACTGGGTGATCCGCCAGGCCTGCCGGCAGCTGGCCGACTGGGACTGCCAGGGCCTGCACGTGCCGCGCCTGGCGATCAACCTGTCGGCGCGCCAGTTCGAGCAGCAGTCGCTAATCGTGCAGGTGGCCGGCGCGCTGGCCGAGGCGGGCATCGCGGCGGGCCGGCTGGAGCTGGAAATGACCGAGAGCATGGTGATGCAGAACCCGACCGAGGCGGTGTCGCTGCTGCGCGAACTGAAGGCGCTTGGGGTGCGGCTGTCGATCGACGATTTCGGCACCGGCTATTCCTCGCTGTCCTATCTCAAGCGCTTTCCGCTCGACACG
The DNA here is from genome assembly GCA_016192025.1 of Pseudogulbenkiania sp. Taxonomy (GTDB): domain Bacteria; phylum Pseudomonadota; class Gammaproteobacteria; order Burkholderiales; family Chromobacteriaceae; genus Pseudogulbenkiania. Next base: position 6,228 of record JACPUY010000107.1, read on the forward strand.
CTGAAGATCGACCGTTCCTTCATCGAGGGTCTGCCGGCCGACGGCGACAGCGCGGCGATCGCCGAGGCGATCCTGGCGCTGGCGCGCAAGCTGTCGTTCAGCGTGGTGGCCGAAGGGGTGGAAACCGAGGCGCAGGCGGCCTTCCTCACCGCCAAGGGCTGTCAGCTGCTGCAGGGCTACTTGTTCAGCCGGCCGCTGCCGGCGGCGGAACTGCCCGCCTTCCTGAAGCGGCAGAGCCCGCAGCCGAGGATGGCCGACAGCGGTGCGATAGTGCGCTGAGGCGCGGCGATGGCGGTACAATAGCCGCCATTTCCGTTTTTAGGCTTTCCTCATGAGCAACAAGCGCCTCATCCACGGCTTCCACGCCGTCAATGCCCGGCTGTGGCAGAACCCCAAGAGCCTGCTCGAGATCTGGCTCGCCGGCGGCCGCCAGGACGCCCGCGCCCAGGCGGTGCTCGACAAGGCCGGCGCGGAAGACATCAAGCTGCACATCGTCGACAAGGCACGTCTCGACAGCATGAGCGGCAACGCCCGCCACCAGGGCGTGGTGGCGATGATCGACGCCAGCCGCAGCCATGTCAGCCTCGACGACGTGCTGGAAAACCTGTCCGAGCCGCCGCTGCTCTTGATCCTCGACGGCGTCACCGACCCGCACAACCTCGGCGCCTGCCTGCGCGTGGCCGACGCCATGGGGGCGCACGCGGTGATTGCGCCGAAGGACCGCTCGGCCGGCCTCAACGCCACCGTGTCCAAGGTCGCCTGCGGCGCCGCCGAGGTGGTGCCCTACATCACCGTCACCAACCTGGCCCGTACGCTGCGTGACCTCAAGGACGCCGGGGTGTGGATCGCCGGCACCACGATGGAAGCCGACACCGACCTCTACCATTTCGACGCCGCCGGTCCCTTGGCCTGGGTGATGGGCTCGGAAGGCGAGGGCATGCGCCGCCTGACGCGCGAGCACTGCGACGTGCTGGTGTCGATCCCGATGTTCGGCAGCGTGGAAAGCCTCAACGTATCGGTGTCCTCCGGCATGGTGCTGGCCGAGAGCCGGCGCCAGCGCGTGCTGAAGGGTGAGGCGCGAGGCTGAACCCCGCGCCGGATTGACCGCTCCCCGGAAACTTTTTGCGTTCTCCCCGCTCTTTTCAAATACCCTATTGGGGTATATTCTTGAAAAGAACCGCCAAGGAGAACCGTATGCACCGTCGCCGTTTTCTGGAATTGTCGCTGGGACTGGCCGCCCTGCCGCTGATCGTGCGCCAGGCCTGGGCCGCCACGCCGCCCGCCATGCCGGGCATGGACCATGCCGGTCATGACATGGCCGCGATGGCGGGCGACAGCGCCGCCGTGACGCTGCCGCAAGGCCGTCCGCTGCCGGCGCTGGTGCGGCTGGCCCATCGTGGCGGTGCCGGCAGCGTGAAAGCCGAACTGGTGGCCGCGCCGCTCGAGGTGCCGCTGGTGCCAGGGCGCAAGCCGACCACCTTCTGGGCCTACAACGGCAGCGTGCCGGGGCCGCTGATCGAGGCCTACGAGGGCGATACGGTGGAGATCGCCTTCACCAACCGGCTGGCCCAGCCGACCACCATCCACTGGCACGGCATGCCGGTGCCGTCCGAGCAGGACGGCAACCCGCACGATCCGGTGCTTCCCGGCGCCATCCGCCGTTACCGCTTCACCCTGCCCAAGGGCTCGGCCGGTACCTACTGGTACCATCCGCACCCGCACGGCCACACCGGCCAGCAGGCCTACATGGGCCTGGCCGGGGCGTTCATCGTGCGTCGCCGTGACGATCCGCTGGCAGCGCTGCCGGAACAGCTGCTGATGCTGTCCGACCTCAAGCTCGACGCCGACGGGCGCATCGCCGCCAACTCCATGGCCGACCGCCACGACGGTCGTGAAGGGCAGTTCGTGCTGGTCAACGGCGCGCTGCAGCCGACCCTGGCGCTGGCTGAAGGCGAGCGCCAGCGCTGGCGCATCTGGAACGCCACCAGCGCGCGCATCCTGAAGCTCGCGCTGCCGGCGCACGAGGTCCATCTGGTCGGTACCGACGGCGGGCCGATCGCCGCGCCGCGCCGCATCGAGCACCTGCTGTTGGCGCCGGGCGAGCGTGCCGAGTTGGTGGTCACCGGGCGCTTTGGCGCCGGCCAGACCCCCGGCCTGGTGGCGCTGCCGTACACGCGCGGCAAGGCGATGCACCCCGAGCAGGGCGAGATCCTGCCGCTGCTGACCCTGACCCGCCACGGCCGCCGGGTGAGCGCGCCATTGCCGGCCCGCTTGGCCGACGTTCCCGCCTTGCCGGCCCCGGCGGTGAAGCGGCGCGTGGAATTCGCCGAGAACATGGCCGACCCTAAGGCGATGTTCCTGATCAACGGCAAGACCTACGACATGAACCGCATCGACTTCGAGGGCAAGGTCGGCCAGGTGGAGGAGTGGGAGATTGTCGGCAACGCCCACATGGACCACCCCTTCCACCTGCACGGCACCCAGTTCCAGGTGCTGGCGCGCACCGTGGACGGCCAGTGGCGCGATGAGCCGTTCCTTGCCCGGCGCGACGTGGTCAACATCGCCGCCGACGAGAGCGTACGGCTGCGCTTTAGCCAGGAGCTGCCGGGCCTGCGCATGTTCCACTGCCACATTCTCGAGCACGAGGACCAGGGCATGATGGGGCAGTTGTTGGTGCGCGGGTAACGTAGACTGAAACAGGGGGCGGCGTTGACCGCCGTGCTGGATGCGGCACAATGCCGCATCCCCATCCCCCCAGAATCCCAAGGAGTCGTCATGCAGTGCTGTGACCAGGAAACCCCGGGCAGCGACAAGCTGGTCGTGCAACCCAACAAGGCCGCGCTGCTGAAGCGTCTGGCACGGATCGAAGGGCAAGTGCGCGGCATCAGCGGCATGATCGATAATGATCGTTATTGCGTCGACGTGCTGACCCAGATCGCCGCGGTGAAGTCGGCGCTGGACGCGGTGTCGCTGCAACTGTTGGAAAACCACATGAAGGGCTGCGTGGCGCAGGCGCTGCGTGCCGGCGATGCCACCGGCGTGGTGACCGAACTGATCGACGTGGTGAAGAAGGTGCGCTGACACCGCTCGCCGGCGGGAGGTGAAGCATGGACAGGCTGATGCGCGGGCTGTGGTTCGCGCTGTGTTGCGGGCCGCTGCTGGCGGTGGCGGCGCCGATTCCGTTCAACATCTACATCCGGCTCGACACCGGCATGAGCGAGGCCGAAGTGCTCGAGCTGACCGGACCGCCAGACTACGTCAGCGACGGGACCTCATTTCGCTACCGCACGCCTTATGGTTTCGCCTACGGCGACCGCAAAACGATGACCTGGTACGCCGATCGCGTCGAGCCGCATACCACCACCATCACCTTCCGCAACGGGCGGGTGAGCGACATCGAGCGGCACAAGAAATTCTGAAAATGTTGAGCAATTCTGGGAAAGGAGTGGCCATGGAAAAAATCATCCTGCACGTCGAGGGCATGACCTGCGGCGGCTGTGCCAACAGCATCAAGAATGCACTGGGCGTGCTGGAGGGCGTACGTCAGGTCGAGGTCGACCTGACGAGCGGGCGGGTCGAGGTGCTATGCGATGCCGGCATGCCGACGCGTGACATCCTGGCCGAAGCGGTCAGCGATGCCGGCTTTGATGTCGTTGGTTAAGTTGTTACTGTTTCGGCAACAACGCCACAGCCGTCGGGCCGCATCAATGGCCAGTCGGCTGTTTTTCATTGCCCTGTCCGGCAAAGGTGCGTAGAATTCTGCGGTTCTTAACCCTTGCCTTTCTGCTACCGCATGGCGGAAAGGCTTTATAGCCACAAGGAGTTCACATGCGTCATTACGAAATCGTGTTCATCGTCCATCCGGACCAGAGCGAACAGGTTCCGGCCATGATCGAGCGCTACAAGGGCATGGTTCTGGCCGCCGAAGGCAAGATCCATCGTCTGGAAGACTGGGGTCGCCGTCAACTGGCTTACCCGATCCAGAAGCTGCACAAGGCTCACTACGTTCTGATGAACGTGGAATGCCAGGCAGAGACCCTGGCCGAGATCGAGCACGCCTTCAAATTCAACGACGCCGTTCTGCGCCACCTGACCATCAAGCTGGACCGCGCCGTGACCGAACCGTCCCCGATGATGAAGGACGAGAAGGCCAAGAATCTGCTGGAGCCGCAACAGCCGGCCGCCGCCGAGGCCGAAGTCGCTGCCTGATCGCGACCCTGCCTTGCAGAACCAGCTGGTACTGACCGCCGCTGTCGAGCGCGAAGACGCCCTGAGATACACCCCCGCCGGCCTGCCGGTGTTGGAAATGTGGCTCAGGCATCAGTCCCGGCAGCAGGAAGCGGGGTTTGAAAGGGATGTGAACTGCGAAGTGCAGGCACTCCTGATCGGCGAAGCCGCCCGGAAACTCTCCGGCAACCTGGCCGGTAACACGGTGAAGCTCACCGGTTTTCTCAGCCAGCGCAGTCTTCGCAATCCGCGGTTGGTACTGCATATCGAACACGTTGAATTTGTTAAAGGTTAGTCAAAATGGCTCGTCAACTCTTCAAGCGCAAGAAATTCTGCCGTTTTACGGCAGAAGGCATCAAGGAAATCGACTACAAATCCGTTGATCTCCTGAAGGATTTCATCGCCGAAAACGGCAAGATCATCCCGTCCCGCATCACCGGCACCAAGGCACGCTATCAGCGTCAGTTGACCACCGCGATCAAGCGCGCGCGTTTCCTGGCCTTCCTGCCGTACACCGACCAACACTAAGCCGGGAAAGGATACGACAAGATGCAAATCATTCTGCTCGAAAAAGTGGCCAACCTGGGTCAACTGGGTGACGTGGTTAAAGTCAAGGATGGTTACGCCCGTAACTTCCTGATCCCGCAAGGCAAGGCCAAGCGTGCCAACGCTGCCAACCTGGAAGCATTCGAAGCCCGCCGCGCCGAACTGGAAGCCAAGCAAGCCGAAATTCTGGCCGACGCCCAGGCTCGCGCCGAGAAGCTGACCGACGCTACCATCACCATCGCCCAGAAGGCCGGTGTGGATGGCCGTCTGTTCGGTTCGGTGACCAACGTCGACATCGCCGAAGCCGTTACCGCCTTTGGCGTGCCGGTCAAGCGTTTCGAAGTTCGCCTGCCGAACGGCCAGCTGAAGGCCATTGGCGAATACGACGTGGAAGTCGCCCTGCACCACGACGTGGTTGTGGCGATCAAGGTGGCCGTGGTACCGGAAGCCTGATTTCCGGTTGCACCGGAATCGTCAAAAAGCCCGCACTTGTGCGGGCTTTTTCATGCCTGACGCCGATTGAAGGCGCTCAGTCGTCCTGCAGCACGATGCGTGCCTTCAGCCCGGGGGCGCCGCCTTCGGCGATGGCCAGCAGGCGGTCGATATTGGGGTGCTTGCCGGGATTCAGGCGCGCGTCGGCGGTGTGCTCGGCGTAGAGCGCCAGCCCTTCTGCCGCGGCAGCGTGGTCGATGTGGCCGAAGCGCTGCACCAGCGCGTAGTAGACCTTGACCGAGCCGGCGGTGCCGGGCTGGTTTTCCAGGCGGGCCTGCACCTCGTCGTGTTCGTCGAGCAGTACCAGCGCGGCGATGCCGGCGGTGTCGGGCAGGGTGGTCAGAATGTCCTTGAAGCTGGCTGTGGTGGTCATCGTTTTTCCTTGCGGTGGGGGAGTATCACTAGAATGAGGTATCGGCCTCATTTTACCCTGCTCCGATGACCCGTTTCAGCAAACGATGGTGGCTGGTGTTCGCCTTGCTGCTCCTGCCGGCGGGCTGGGGGCTGTACGACTGGTACGCCGGTCCGCGGGTCAGTGGGGTACGGGTGGTGAGCCGGCCGCTGACGTAGACCGTGGTGGCCACCGGGCGGGTTGCCAGCGATGCCGAAAGCCTGCTCGGCAGCACCGTCACCGCGCTGGACGACCAGAAAAAGACCCTGCGCCTGGCCGAAACCCGCCACGCCGCCGTGCTGGCCAGCGGCGCCGCGTTCGCCAGCAAGGGAGGGGTGAGCAAGGCGGTGACACTGCTCGGGGTCGAGCTGGCGGACTACCGCCAGGTGGTGCCGCTCGAGCGCAAGCGGGTGAGCGGCCAGATCCGCCTGCCCAACGGCACGGTGATGATCGGCAGCGAACTGGCACGCGAGCTGGGATTGGCGCCGGGCAGCCGCTTGAGGGTGGTGGCTCCATCCGGCGCGGCGGACAGCTACAGCGTGACCGCGGTGCTCGACTTCGGCCTGAAGGACTTGAACCGGCGCTGGGTACTGCTGCCCTTGCGCGCGGTGCAGTCGCTGTTGGGTTACCGCCTCGACATCTCCGAGATCTACCTGGTGACCGACGACCTGTTCCAGGCGCAGGCCATCGCAATCGCCGGGATGGCCCTGAATACCGACGGCACACCGCTGTTCCCGGTGGCACTCACCCTGGAGCTGTTCTGGGTGACTTCGCTGGTGGCGACCGTGGTCGGCGTGCTGGCCGCCTTCGCCCCGGCGCTGCGCGCGGCGCGGCTGGACCCGGTGGAGGCGATCCGTGGCTGAGGTGCTGCAGCTCTCCGACATCCACAAGCGTTACGGTGGTGGCAAGGCGCCGCTGGTCGAGGTGCTGCACGGCATCGACCTGACCCTGGCCGGCGAGCACGCCGCCGGGCTCGACGACGACGACGCCGCACGCACCGCCTTGCGCAACCGTTATCTCGGCTTCGTGTTCCAGTTCCACCACCTGCTGCCGGCGTTTTCCGCGCTGAAAAACGTGCTGATGCCGTCCTTCGCCGGCAGTGGGAGGCTTGACCCCGCCAGGCAGCAGCGGGCGAGGTCTTTATTGGAGCGGGTCGGCCTGGCCGATCACGCATACAAGCGGCCGGTCGAGCTGTCTGGCGGCCAGCAGCAGCGCATGGCGATCGTGCGGGCGCTGATGACCACCCCCAGGCTGGCGCTGGCCGACGGACCGACCGGCAACCTCGACCCCCAGACTGCCGCCGAGGTATTTCGGCTGATGCACGACATCAACCGCGAAGACGGCGTGACCTTCCTGGTGGTGACCCACGATGAACATCTGGCCGCTACCCCCAATGTCAGCTCAGGCTGGTGGACGGGTGCTTGCTGGCGTAGGGAGCAAGGTGACGGCCGGGGTCTTGAAATAGCGGGCATGCCGTTTGCTTTATAGTGGGTGGTTATCCAGTGTGACACCGCCGCAGTGCGGGGGCGAAAGGAGAGGGGCGCACCTGTTTTGCACCTTGCCTTGCGCCGTTATGGTGATGAATGCACCATGATTGTGCACGCAGTAAAGCCGAGTCTGCTGTTTCTGCCCGCATGGGCCGGAACCGGAAGCATTAGGGGAGAACTAGAACGGCTCAGCCGTCATCTCGAGAAAAAAAAGGTTGGCCGAAGCACTTCGGCCAACCTTTCGTTTTTTGGGCTGCCCTGTTCGCTCCCGGTACGGCTGGAGGCGGTTCAGGGTTGCTCGCCCTGCAGGTAGCGCTTGCTCATGCTGCGGAACAAGTCGCTGCCGGCCTCGCGCAGCAGCTCGAACAGCACCATCTCGCGGCTGACCAGCACCGCACCGGCATCGCGCATGCGTTGCAGGCCCAGTTCGAGGTCGCGGGCCGAACGGCTCGCTACCGCGTCGGCCACCACGAAGACCCGTTTCCCCGTCGCCAGCAGTTCCAGCACCGTCTGCAGCACGCAGACGTGGGTTTCCATGCCGCAGACAATGACCTGTTCGCGCGCCAGCAGCTCGTCTGGCAGGCACTGGCCGGCAACGCAGGAGAAGTGCCGCTTCGCCACCACCGGCGCAGAGGGGGCGGCGGCCAGCAGCTCCGGCACGGTGTGACCGAGGCCTTGCGGGTACTGTTCGGAAAACACCACCGGCAGGCCGGTGTCGGCGGCCACGCCGAGCAGCCAGCGCACCCGGGCGAGCATGCCGTCGGGGTCGATCACCGCCGGCACCAGTTTCTGCTGGATGTCCACCACCAGCAGCGTGGCGTTGTCGCGTTGCATCAGCATCTGAGTTTCCTTTCTTTGGGTGGGTTTTGCTGGCGCAAGTTTTACGGGTCACCAAACTGGCGTCAACAGAACCTGCTTCAGCAAGCCGCCTGGCCGCCGGGCGATTGGCTGCGTAAGCATGCGCTTCAGAAGTTCGCCTTGTACCACCGCCCCGCTAGCGACTGCGGAGGTACAAGGCGAAGACGAGACGGACCGGATTCAAGAGCCGGTCGATCTACGTCTGCGCCGGACTGGCCGGGTTGCTGTTCAAAAGATCGTGAACAGGTGCCTCAAGATGCTCAAATCCGGTAGCCCAACATGAAAAAGGCGCGTGGGCTGCGATCCCGATTGTCCGATGTGGAGGCTCCCCCGTCCGTGCGCCAGGCAAGCGTGGCGTCCAAACTCCATTTGCCAAATAGTGAGCGGACGCCGACCCCGGAACCTGCGAGCGTGCGACTGGCATTGGAATTGGCATCCCACGGATGGGCATTAACAGATGATTTGCCAAAGTCATAAAAAATGAACGGTGTGACGGTGTCTATTGTGTAGCGCAGTTCCAGTTGCGTGAACCACCCTTTGTCGCCAACTCCCTCGCCCAGAGGATAGGCGCGTACTCCGTAATAACCTCCTAGGTTGAACTTTTCAGACGAATCGAGGTTTTTGTTTGCCCATTGGCCAGAATAACGACCATAGAAACTAAGGTTTCCCGTCACTTTCTGGATACGGGCTACGTCCAGGTTGATCTTGTTGAAATGGCCTTGTGTGCGGGCGGTGGTGGCATCGGTCGCGGCTGTGGCCGCATCCAGGTCCAACTTCCCCGTGACCCAGCTGAGGGAGCCGTAGGTTACGCCGCCGCCAAGCACTGCATCACGCTTGTCGAATTGCAAACCCACCGGCACATTGTCGCTACTCTTGGTCCTGGACATGTTGATTGCCCGGTAATCATCTTCCAGGTTTTTGTGTTGAACCCCGAGCGTCAGCAACACGTTGGTGGCTTGGGAGCGGATTAGTGGGTATGACAGCTTCGCGCTGGAGACCTTGGCAAAGCCTTGGGCGTCCAGGTTGGTGAATTGCCCGCCCAGCTGGTAGCTCGTGTGTGCATAACCGATTTGCCCGCGCAAACCCGAGGCACCCAAGGGAGCCTCATAGTCCGCAGAACCCAGCCACATGTGCTCGTCCGTGTACATGCCGTTGAGCGAGACCTTGTCGCCATATTGGAAAGGGCTGTTGAGAAACAGCGCACCCCTGGCACGGTATTCGCCGGTGTTGCGCGCACCTGTGTTGTCCAGGCCCAACTCCCCAGTTACGTTGGAGCTGCGCTCCACACCGACGATCAGGTCTGCCTCGCCCTGGCTGGCACCGGGCTTGAGTACCGGGCGGATCTTTATGCCGGGCTGGTCGTCCAGAATCAGCATGGTGCGCTCCAGTTGCCTGTTCTGGATCGGGTCGCCGTGCTTCAAGCCGTAGTCCAGGAATGGCTGGGCGCCTGCGGGCAAATTGTCCTTGCCCACGGCTGTCACCGTGCCATAGCGGCCTTCGATGACGTTGATGCGCAAGACGCCGTCCTTCAAGTTTTGCGGGGGCAAATAGGCTTGTGCGAACGGATAACCCACTGCCCGGTAATAGCTCGTCAGGGTGTTGGCCAAGGCATTCAGGCCCGCCATGTCCAGGCGTTGCCCCTTGACATCGCCCAATTGGCGCAACAAGGTTGCCGTGTCAATGGCCTTGTTGCCAGTGATCTCTACCAACTGCAGCGTCACAGCAGGTCCACCCGCTGTCATGGATTGCGGCGCCGGTACTGCCTGTACATTGGGCAAGACCGCTGCGTCAGACGGCAAAGGCTGGGGCGGTTTGGTTCCTTGCAACTCCACCCCCGATTGGGCCAAGGTTTGAGCGGCATACCCCAGCAATGCCAACGCAATTGAATAAGCCAGTTTGTTGTTCTTCATGAATCTTTCCATCAGTTGCTGATCGATTGCAGGGTGGCGATGCCGCGGTAGTTGATACCGGTGTCAATCACAAACACATCCAGCGGCCCGGTCGAACTGGGCACGGTCACGTTGTTGACGTTGAGCTCGCTGCTGGACTTGCGCTTGCCGCCTTCGCCGCTGGCCACTTGGCTGCTGGTAGTGGAGTCTTGCCCTGCCGTATTGCTGTCGCTGGCCACGACGTCACCAGCGCTGCTGGAGACGAAGTTGGGTGTCGAGGCGCCGGCGGTGGGCTGCTCGGTACCCGTGTTGCCAGTAGTAACCGTTGCAGTTGTACCGTCTTGCTGTGTGCCGGTAGAGCCGCTGGCCACGACATCACCAGCGCTGCTGGAGACGAAGTTCAGCGTCGAAGCGCCAGAGATGGTCTGCTCGGTACCCGTGTTGCCAGTGCTAGCCGTTGCAGTGGTACCGCCTTGCTGTGTGCCGGTAGAGTTGCTGGTCACGACATCACCAGCGCTGCTGGAGACGAAGTTCAGCGTCGAAGATCCGGACGAGGGCTGTGCGGAGCCGGTACCGGGAACTTGAGAGCCGGCCGCCTGGACATAATTCAAGCCACCAAAGGTGTTCGGTGTCGTGTTGGCAGCCAGCACCTCAGCACCGTTGTCTATGAAGGCCGGGACGACGATGGGGGCGGGTGGTGGCGAAGGTTGTATTGCAGCCTGATTAACGGTGAATGCTGTGCCATTTGCCGGAGCTTGGGCGAAGACGTAATTTCCGTCATTTGCTGTCAAGCCAGAACCGAGAATTGGATAGAGACCGAATTGGCTCGCGCCGGTGGCAGAGGTCGAGAACAACAGGTTGCCCGTGGTTGCGTTCTGCATCGCCTCACCCGCAACGAAACCCGTCACAGTGCCGGAAAGCGTAGGTATGGGACTTCCGGCCGTGATAGTTACCGGTTGAGCGACATACGTTAGTGTCGCCGGCGTGATGTCGGCGGTCAGGTTCGTCGGCTGCACCAGGGTGTAGTTGCTGGCACCGGTGCCGCTCAGCGTGTAGGCGGTAGTCACTGCCTTGCCGGTGCCGGCATTCTTGTCAGCGAAGGTGGCGTTGGCCGCAGAAGACAGTATGACTTGGTCATTGCCCAGCGGGCTCACGCTGCCGCCGCTCACCGTCGCTGCCGTGGTAGCGTCGTATACCTTGTTGCCGGCGATCACACCGGTCACGGCTAGTTCCTTCGGCGTGATGGTGCCCGCTCCGGAAGCGCTGGTGGCCACGCTGTAGTTGCTCAGACTGGTGTCCTCGTTGGC
>JACPUY010000108.1 GCA_016192025.1 Pseudogulbenkiania sp.
CATCAGCGAGCACACGCTGCGCAACCGCCTGTCGCAGATCTACTCCAAGCTGAACGTGGCGAACCGCCTCGACCTGTTCGCCTACGCCAGCCAATGCGGGCTGGGACAGCCTCCCGGCTGACCCGGCCGCCTCCCGCACCCGGCCGCGACCGGGACTTTTGCCCCATCTGCCCGGCCTCACAATCGGTACAACTGCCCCCGGCAAAAGAGGACAAGCCCCTCCTGCGCGCGGCAATCCTGCCGCCTACGCTTTAAGCAAGAAAACAAGGTCCGATACATAGACCCTTGCTGACGTGACGACGGCGATTGCAAGTTGGCACTTAAAGAAGGAGGGGTGTATCGGTTTTGCTTTTCAACGCTGTCCCGGCATGGCCGCTTGGGTACGGCGCTGCCGGGAATGAATGCAAGATTGTGTCGGTTGCGAGCAATCGCAAACCCAATCGGCGCAAAGGGGTTGCGGCTACTCCGTCCGGAAGCCATCACGGCGCAAGGACCAGGCTGTAACCGGTGTCAGTGAAGGAAAAGGAGTTTCGCTATGAGCAAATCGGACCAAATGGTAGACAAGCTCGACCTGAAAATCGAAGAGCTTGAAGAGCGGATCGCCCCAACGGCTGTGGGCCAACTGGGCTATGAAGGCCAGCCGGGCAACCAAGGCAACGGCCTGCTGGGCTATGAAGGCCAACCAGGCAACCAAGGTGGTGCCGCCCATAATCCGTGATTGACGACGCATCCGCAGGGTAAGTAGCTGTTGCAACTCCATCAAAGGAGCGGTACGGCCTCACGCGCTTGCCGCATCATCCTTCGCCACCACCAGGTGCACATGGGGCGAGGGAAGGTGCGGGACAGATGTCGTGAGGCCGTCTGTCAACATCAAGAAACAGCTGCGTCCACCATCAAGGGGCCGGTGATAGCGCGTTTTTTGCGCCAGGTTATTGGCCATGAATACGGCGACCCCATTACGCGAATCTTCCAGCGAGTATTCGCACGAATCGTCCAGCGCGTATCCGCGACTGCGTCACGATCTTCGCATCAGCGAGCAACGCACGCGCGAGGGTACCGTTTATGTCATCGGCGCGCCGAACGGCGGGCGCTTCTTCCGCTTCGGCGAGTCGGAATACTTCATTGCCCGCCAGCTCGACGGCGCCACCTCCCCCGAGGAAATTTGCCGCCGCGCCGAGACCCGGTTCGGCAGCCCCCTGCCGGCCGAGGTGCTGGAAAAGTTCCTGAGCCAGGCCCGCAGCATCGGGCTGCTGGAAGAGGAGCAAACCCACGCTGAAGCCCCAGCAGCCGAACGCGGGCGAGTCCGCGGCGACCTGCTCTACCTGCGGCTCAAGGCCATCGATCCGGACCGGCAGCTGGAATGGCTGCTGCCCAAGTTCCACTTCTGTTTCACGCGCGGCTTCGTCGTCTGCAGTGCGCTACTGGGGCTGCTGGCATCGGCCATCACCGTCGGCAACGCGGCGGACATCCATGAAGAATTTTCCAAGCTCTACCACTTCCACGCCCTCGCCTACGCCTGGCTCTTCCTGCTGCTGACGATGGCCGCCCACGAGTACGCCCACGGCCTGGCCTGCAAGCACTTCGGCGGGCAGGTGCGCGAGATGGGGGTGATGCTGATATACCTGCAGCCGGCAGTGTATTGCAACGTCAACGATGCCTGGCTGTTTGCCGAGAAGTCGAAGCGGCTCTGGGTGGCCGCCGCGGGGCCGTATCTGGACATGCTGCTGTGGGCGATCGCGACCATCGTGTGGCGCGTGACGGACCCCGACAGCGGGGTTCATTTCACGGCACTAGTGGTGATGGTCACCACGGTGGCCCGCACCCTGCTCAACCTGAACCCGCTGATCAAGCTGGACGCTTACTACTTTCTGGCCGACCTGGTCGAAATCCACAACTTGCGCTTTCGCGCCTTCCGCTACCTGGGCGGGCTGTGGCGCCGGCTATGGGGCGCTCCGGCTGCCGCCGACAGGCCGACGGCGCGCGAACGGCGCATCTTCATCGCCTACGGCGTGCTGGCCGGCGTCTATTCCGTCCTGCTGCTGGGCTACGTCGCCCTGTGGCTAGGCCAGTACCTGGTCGAACGCTATCGGGGACTGGGCTTTCTGATCTTTATGGGACTGCTCATCATGATATTCAGACATCCTCTCAAGCAGTCGCTGCACGTGCTGCCCGAGCGCCTGCGCTCGGGGCTCTCCGGCTCCGACTCGATGAAACGGCGGGCCCGCTTCGCCATACCCGCCATCCTGGCGCTGCTTTCCCTGGTGCCGGTGCCGTTGACGGTGTCCGGCAGCTTCACCGTGCTGCCGACCCAGAACGCCGACATCCGCCCTGAGGTGGACGGCGTCATCGAGGCGATCTACGTCAAGGAGGGCGACCGGGTCGACAGCGGCGCGCTGATCGCCCGGCTGTCCAACCGCGACCGCCAGGCCGCACTCGAGCAGCTCGATGCGACGATCCTGGAAAGACAGGCCAGGCTCAAGATGCTGCGCCTCGGCGCGCGCAGCGAGGACATCGCGCTGCTGCGCCAGCGGCTGGCGACGGCCATCACGCGCGAGGCCGAAGCGAAGCGGCGCTACGCCGAGGAAAGACAACTGCATGCGGCCCGCCTCGTCGCCGCCCAGGCCGGCACCAGCAAGGCCGCCGAGCAGTTGAAGTTCTCCGAGGAAAAGTTCGTGCAGATGCAGCCGCTGGAAGGCAGCGGCGCCATCTCGCCACTCGAACTCAAGGAAGCCAAGTCCGACGCGGTGATCCGACGCAAGGCGCTGGAGGAAGCCCAGGCCACCCTGCAATACGTGCGGGCGCAGAACCAGGAGGAGCGCCGCCAGGACATCGCCATGGCCGCGGCCAACCGCCTGGAAGCGGAGCGCGAGCTGCAACTGCTGCTCGCCGGCAGCCGCCCGGAACAGATCGAGGCCGGCGAGGCCGAGATCGCCAGCCTCGAGGTGCGGCGCGCGAACCTGCGCGACCAGATTCAGCGCGCGGCGATTCGCGCCCCCCATGCTGGCGTGATCACCACGCCGAGGCTGGAAGAGATGGTCGGCCAGCATGTCGCCAAGGGCGGGCTGATCGCCAAGGTCCACGATCTGCACAAGGTGACCGCCGAGATCTCGGTGCCTGAACTGGAGATTGCCGACGTACGGGTTGGCCAGCCAGTGCGGCTCAAGGCCCGCGCTTTCGCCGGCGAGACCTTCGAGGGCACGGTGACCGGCATCGCCCCGGCCACCGCCGTGTCCGACCGCCCCTCCGGCTCGAAAATCGTGCGTGTCAGGACGGTGATCGACAATGCGGGCGGCCTGCTCAAGTCCGACATGACGGGCTTCGCCAAGATCGAGGCCGACGACCAGCCGCTGATTGCAGTGCTGGGACACGATCTGGTCAGCACCTTGCGCGTCGAATTCTGGTCATGGTGGTAGGCACCCAGACCGTGAGCTCCCGGAGCCGCTCATGAACACTACAATCGAATCCCCTCCCGCCGGCGCGGCGGAACGCCCCGCCGCCACCCCGGCGCGGCAAGTCAAGGTCGGCGTGATGCCGGCCTTCTCGACCTGGCTCTACCTCTGCGAGGACGGGCCGCGCGACTTGAACGGCCCGCTGGAAGAGCTGGCCCACCGCCTGATGCAGGACGAGCGCAACGCGGCGCTGCGCACCAATGCCGGCGGCTGGCACTACGCCGACGACCTGTTCCGGCTGGACGAGCCGGTGGTCGCGGCATTCCGCGCCCACATGGAACAGCACGTGAAAGCCTTCCTCAACCACTTCCGCCCTGAGGAACGCAAGAAGCAGGACCGCTTCCGCCTGGAAGGCTGGATCAACGTGAACCGGGCCGGCGACTACAACGTGTTGCATTGCCATCCGGGCTGCTTTCTCTCGGCCGTCTACTACGTGCGCGTCCCGCAGCCGATGAAGGGCGGCGAGATCGTGTTCCGCGACCCGCGCGGCCCGGCCGTGGCCATGTACGAAACTCCCGGCATCGAGCTGCCGTGGGTCGGCAACGGTACCGGCCTGCCGTTTTCACCGACCACCGGCCAGTTGCTGCTGTTCCCGGCCTGGCTCGAGCACCGCGTCGAGCCGTTCGAGGGGGCCGGCGAACGCATCTCGATCGCCTTCAACGCCACCAATCCCTGAGCCCGGCGGCCCTCGCGGCAGGCCGGGCCAACAATTCGCCACCCCCGCGCTGACAGGCGGGGGACAAACCCCGTAAAATGGCGGTCTACCCCAAGAACATGGAAGGACCGCCATGGCCAAATCCACCAAAGCTCCAGCCAGCTTCGAAGCCTCGCTGGCCCAGCTGGAGGACATCATCCAGGCGATGGAAAGCGGCGACATGCCGCTGGAGACAGCCCTGACCTCATACAAGCAAGGCGTCGAACTGATCAAGTTCTGCCAGGGCAAGCTGGCCGATGCCGAGCAGCAGCTGAAAATCCTCGAAAACAACGAACTCAAAACGCTGGATCTGCCGAATGGCCAATGACGACTTCATCGGCTGGATGACCGGCATCCAGCAAGCCATGGAAGACGCGCTGTCGCGCTTCCTGCCCAACCCCGAAACAGCGCCGCAGCGCCTGCACGAGGCGATGCGCTACAGCACGCTGGAAGGCGGCAAGCGGGTGCGCCCGCTGCTGGTGCACGCCGCCGGCGAACTGGTGTCGGCCAATCCCGAGCACCTTTCGCGCATCGGCGCGGCGGTGGAGATGATCCACGCCTACTCGCTGGTGCACGACGACATGCCCTGCATGGACGACGACGTGCTGCGTCGCGGCAAGCCGACCTGCCACGTTGCCTTCGACGACGCCACCGCGCTGTTGGTCGGCGACGCGCTGCAGACGCTGGCCTTCGACGTGCTCGCCGCGCCGATGGACGGCGTCGCGCCCGCCGCCCAGCTGGAGATGGTGCGCACGCTGGCGCGCGCCTCGGGCCACGGCGGCATGGCCGGCGGCCAGGCCATCGATCTGGCCAGCGTCGGCCAGACGCTGTCGCTGCCCGAGCTGGAATACATGCACTGCCTCAAGACCGGCGCGCTGATCCGCGCCTCGGTGCTGCTCGGCGCGCTGGCCGGCAACCCGCTGTCGGCCGAGCAAACCGAACGGCTCGACCACTTCGCCAAGCGCATCGGGCTGGCCTTCCAGGTGGTCGACGACGTGCTCGACGTCGATGCCGATACCGCTACGCTCGGCAAGACCGCCGGCAAGGACGCCGCCAACGACAAGCCGACCTACGTCAGCCTGATGGGCCTGGCCGAAGCGGGCGCCTTCGCCCGCGAGCTGCGCGACGAAGCCTTCGCCGCGCTGGATGGCTTCGGCCCCGCCGCCCAACGACTCAAGGACCTGGCCGACTACATCGTCGCCCGCTCCTTCTAAAACAGCACACACAAACACACAATGTATCCGCTGCTCGAAACAATCAACTATCCGGCCGACCTCAGGCGCCTGGCGCGCCACGAGCTGCCGCAACTGGCTGGCGAACTGCGCCAGTTCCTGGTGGAGTCGGTGAGCAAGACCGGCGGCCACCTTGCTTCCAACCTCGGCAGCATCGAACTGACCATCGCCCTGCACTACGTCTTCGATACCCCGCACGACCGCCTGGTGTGGGACGTGGGCCACCAGACCTACCCGCACAAGATCCTCACCGGGCGTCGCGGGCGGATGCACACCATGCGCCAGCAGGGCGGCCTGGCCGGCTTTCCCAAGCGCGAAGAGTCCGAGTACGACACCTTTGGCGTCGGCCACTCGTCCACCTCGATCAGTGCCGCGCTCGGCATGGCGGCCGCCGCCAAGGCACAGGGCATCGAGCGCAAGAGCGTGGCCATCATCGGCGACGGCGCGATGACCGCCGGCCAGGCGTTCGAAGCGCTCAACAACGCCGGGGCGATGGACCTCGACATGCTGGTGATCCTCAACGACAACGACATGTCGATCTCGCCCAACGTCGGCGCGCTCAACAACTACCTGGCCAAGCTGATGTCCGGGCGCTTCTACGCCGCGGTCAAGAACAGCTCCAGCAAGGTGCTCGGCATCGCCCCGCCGCTGCGCGAGATCGCCAGCAAGGTGGAAGAGCACGTCAAGGGCATGTTCACCCCGGGCACCCTGTTCGAGGAATTCGGCTTCAACTACATCGGGCCGATCGACGGTCACGACGTCGACGTGCTGGTCGACACGCTGAAGAACATCAAGAGCCTGAAAGGGCCGCAGTTCCTGCACATCGTCACCAAGAAGGGCCAGGGCTACAAACTGGCCGAAAACGACCCGGTGGCCTACCACGGCGTGTCGAAGTTCGACCCGGCCAACGGCCTGTCCGGCGGCAAATCGGGCAGCAAGCCGAGCTACACCCAGATCTTCGGCGACTGGATCTGCGACATGGCCAAGCACGACACGCGGCTGGTCGGCATCACCCCGGCGATGCGCGAAGGCTCCGGCCTGGTGCGCTTCGAGCAGGAACACCCGGAGCGCTACTTCGACGTCGCCATCGCCGAACAACACGCCGTCACCTTCGCCGCCGGCCTGGCCTGTGACGGCATGAAGCCGGTGGTGGCGATCTACTCCACCTTCCTGCAGCGCGGCTACGACCAGCTGATCCACGATGTGGCGATCCAGAACCTGCCGGTCATGTTCGCAATCGACCGCGCCGGCCTGGTGGGCGCGGACGGCGCCACCCACCACGGCGCGTTCG